>NZ_CP117811.1:1248151-1560189 GCF_028728065.1 Lentisphaera profundi
GCATTATTTTCTAGGGAGCGACCTGATTTTGTCATTGTTATGGTTGATGATATGGGGTACTCGGACATTGGCTGCTACGGGGCTGATGTGATTGAGACGCCTCAGCTTGATCGGATTGCTATGAACGGGAACTTAAGCTTTTTTAAGCTCAAATAAGATGCTTTAGTATGCCCGCGGGGCCTCCCCGAACACCGAAGGGGCTACCACACAGGCAAAAAAGTTATTGCCCGTCTGGCGAAGACCACCCTTAGGAATCCCAACGCTAGTCACTTCGCGCCCGCGCTTAATTTTAACCTTAGATTTGCTTAAGTTCCCTACCATTACGGGCTCCCCGACCACCGGAGGGTGTTGCCACACAGGAAAAAAAGGTACGGGCAAAGATTTTTCAGTATATTCCACCAAAGGTGGAGGATAATGCAGAGAGTCAGAAAGATCATCTCGACCTCGATTCGAAACTAATATGAAAAATCATTGGACTTTGCCGAGAGCCGCGGGTATATAATAGAGATACAATGGCATTCTTAATGCCAAATAAGCATGTTTGAATGTGAAGGAGTGGACTCATGGATGGGAAAAAGAAAAAGTTTATTCGTAATAGTACGGCAGAGTTTTTAACTTTTAGTCAGCAGAGTGGCGAAGAGCATATTGAGGCACGTTACGAAGATGAGACAATTTGGTTATCGCAAAAGTTAATGTCTCAGCTCTTTGAAGTTGATGTGCGCACGGTGAATGAACACTTAAAAAATATTTATTTACAAGAAGAGCTGAGCTCAGAGTCAACTATCCGGAAATTCCGGATAGCTCAATTAGAGGGCACTCGTGAGGTTTCTCGCAATATAGAGTTTTATAACTTAGATGCGATAATTTCGGTGGGATATCGAGTCAATTCAGTACGAGCAACTCAATTTCGCCAATGGGCAACACAAGTATTAAGAGATTTTGCTATTAAGGGTTATGTGATTGATAAAAAGCGGATGGAGAATGGATCGTTTTTAGGAGATGATTATTTTGAAGAACTCTTAGAAGAAATCCGAGAGATTCGTCTTAGTGAACGCCGCTTTTATCAGAAAATCACCGATATATACACAACGAGTATGGATTATAACAAAGAGGCTCCCACGACACGTGAGTTTTTCGCAAAAGTTCAGAATAAACTTCATTATGCGATTCACGGCTATACCGCAGCTGAATTGATTATAGGTCGCGCCGATAGTGAAAAAGATTTCATGGGGCTGAATAGTTGGAAAAAGGCACCGGAGGGAAAAATTTTAAAATCTGATGTTTCAGTTGCTAAAAATTATTTACTTAAAGATGAGTTAGACTCATTGGGTCGCATTGTTAATGCCTATTTAGAATTGGCTGAAGACCGGGCTAAGAGAAAGATTCCTATGACCATGGAGGATTGGGCTAAACGTTTAGATCTATTTTTAGAATTTGACGATCGTGATGTGCTTTTGGATAGTGGTAAGATATCGACTGCTATAGCGAAAGGCCATGCGGAAACAGAGTTTGAGAAATACCGTATTGTTCAAGATCGTTTATTTAAAAATGATTTTGATAAAATTCTTCAAAATCTTGAGCATAAAGATTCATGAAATTCACTCAAATATGATTGAATTAATAACTCAAAAATAGGGAGCGCTATGAAAAAAATATTTGTATTGTTGAGTTTATTTTTAGTGACTTGGGGGCTTCAAGCCAAGCCACTTAAAGTTTATATTTTGGCGGGGCAATCCAATATGCAGGGCCATGCCAAAGTTTCGGTTCTTGATTACATGAAAGAAGATCCCAAGTCTATGGGTCTCTATAAAAGCATGCATGATAAGCAAGGTAAAATCAAAGTATGTGAAGATGTTTATATTTCTAACTTCACGGGAACTAACGAAAATAATGCTAAATCCTTTGGTTCTTTGACGGCAGGTTATGGCGCTAGAAGGAATCCGCTTGTATCCGAGGATAAGATTGGCCCCGAATTCACTTTTGGCATCACCATGCATAAGCTCTTGAATGAACCAGTGCTCATTATTAAAACTGCTTGGGGCGGTAAATCTCTATTCAAAGATTTTCGTTCACCGAGTGCTGGGCCCTATGTTCCTAACGAAATGGACATCAAAAAAAAGCGTTATGCCACGAGCGAACAGCAGAAACAATTGGAGAAAGAAACAGGTCATTACTACAGATTGATGATCAGTCATGTGAATGAAGTCTTAAAGGATATTAAGCGAGTTTACCCCCAGTACAATTCAAAGCAGGGCTATGAACTAGCGGGCTTTGTGTGGTTTCAGGGCTGGAATGATATGGTAACGCGCGATGTTTACCCCTACCTCAAAAAAGGAGGACAGGGCAATCGCTTTGATTCCTATAGTGAGAATTTAACCCACTTGATTCGCGATATTCGCAAAGATTTAAATGTACCTCAATTGCCTGTTTGTATTGGTGTGATGGGCGTGGGTGGTATAAGTAATTCAAAGCAGGCAGATTTTAGGCAAGCGATGATAGCGCCGTCAAGCTATCCGGAATTTAAAGGCAATGTCACCGCAGTAGAAACCGCGGCCTTCTGGGATGATAAGCTGGGTGCTATAGATGAGAAGCGCAGCAAAATTCGCCAAATGGCTTATTTGCTGAGAACAAAGAATAAAAACCATGCTAATAAAGAGGGCAAGATGAGCACTCAAGAACAAAAGCAGTTCTTAGTGGATTATCGAGCTAAACTCATTTCAAAAGAAGAAGATGCACTCTTTGCTCGTGGAGCGTCTAATGCGGGCTATCATTACCTAGGTTGCGCTAAGACAATGGCCTTGATTGGTGAGGCTTTTGCTCAAAAACTGTATTCGATACAAGATAAGTAAGGGAGTCTGAACTTATGAAAAAATTATTATTACTCTTGTTTATACCGATTTTACTTGATGCGGCTATTCCCGATTTAACTCAAGGAGGAGCAGTACCTGCACGTGATGCCAAAGACTGGAACTTGGGGCCGACGGGGGCGCGAGGCTGGATCTATAGTGATAAGTATTCGACTTCTGAAGCTCGACAGATTTATGTTACATCTGTCGAGAAATCTTCTCCAGCTTATAAAATTTTACTTGTCGGTGATGTAATTATCGGTATAGGGAAAAGCAAATTTCAGGATGACCCCAGAAGAACTTTGGGCCGAGCCATCACTCAGGCAGAAGCTAGAAATGGAATCCTAGCTTTATTAATCTGGAGGCAAAATAAAATTGCGAGTATCAACTTAAAACTTAAAGTTTTGGGTAAGTATTCAGCGACGAGCCCTTTTACTTGTACAAAGTCAGAGATGATTTTTAAACAAGCTTGTGAGAACATTGCTAAAAATTTAAAGAAAAATAAGAATAGATCGAATTGGATCGTTCGTTCCGCTAATACTTTGGCGCTGCTTGCTAGTGGTGATCGTCGTTATTTATCCCTGATAAAAAAAGAAGTTGCGGAAGCCGCAAAATATCAGGGGATACGTACGAATAGTTATTACTCATGGTTTTATGGACCGGTCACTAGTTTGATTGCCGAATATACGTTGGCCACAGGAGACAAACGCTACCTCAAAGATCTTAAACGAATTGCTTTGGAGATAGTTAATGGGCAGAGTCCTGTGGGTTCTTGGGGACATCGCTTTGTGGATCCTAATGGTCGACTACGGGGTTACGGCATGATGAATGCTCCTGGCCTGCCTTTAACGCTCTCACTTGTCTTGGCTAGAAAGGCGGGGGTGAAAGATGCCAAGTTCGATCAAGCGATTGAAAAAAGTACTAAACTCTTGCGATTCTATGTGGGTAAGGGAGCGATTCCCTATGGTGATCATCATCCCTGGACTCAAACGCATGATGATAATGGGAAAAATGGCATGGCAGCGGTGTTGTTTAATCTTTTGGGTGATAAAGAAGCCGCGGGATATTTTTCTCGTATGAGTGTGGCAACACACTCAGATGAGAGAGAAATGGGTCATACGGGTAATTTCTTTAATATTCAGTGGGCGCTGCCGGGCGTGGCACTCTCGGGACCTCAAGCAAGTGGGGCGTGGATGCGTGAGTATTCTTGGTATTATGATTTAGCACGTCGTTGGGATGGTAGTTTTATTCATCAAGGAGCCCCCCAAGATAAAAAAGATTCCTATCGAAATTGGGACACAAGCGGTGTCATGGTCTTAGCCTATGCACAGGGAAATCGCAATATTTACTTAACAGGAAAAAAAAGCGATCTTGTCGAGCAAATATCAACTGCGAATGCAGAAGCAATAGTGGCACTTGGGCGTGGATGGACTTTGAAAAATAAACATGAGTATCTCAATGGGCGAAGTGATAAGGCTCTCGTTTTAGCATTGAGCAATTGGTCACCAGTGATGCGAATCCGTGCAGCGGAAGCATTAGCCAAAAGAAAGCCAAAAGATTTAAAGCCTTACTTTGAACTCTTGGATTCAAATGATCTTTATTCTGCTTTAGGAGCCTGTGAACTGATCATCCAAATGAAAGGCCAGGCAAAAGACGCGGTGCCTCAGCTCATTAAATGGCTCGATTATCCAGATTTGTGGTTAAGGATTAAAGCAGCGGATGCATTAGCCGCTATTGGTCAGCCCTCGATGAAAGCGGTGCCACGGATGCTAGAAATGTTTGCTGAGCAATCCTCCGGTGACCCGCGTGGAATGCTTCAGCGCTACCTCTGTTTTGCCTTGTTTAATAAGCGAGGTGGCTTGTTGGGAAAATTCCTTGATGGTGTGGATAAAAAAGATCTTCTTGAAGCCGTTAAAATAGGACTGAAAAATGATGATGGTCGTGCACGAGGTGCAATTAGTAGCGTTTACGAAAACTTAGAATTCGAGGAACTCGAACCCTTACTGCCAGCTATTCTCGATGCTATAGAAGAGCCCGCACCGAGTGGGATCATGTTTGCCGATGGTATTCGTACGGCGGGCTTGAAGCTACTAGTGACTCATAAAGTTGCTGATGGACTGCCATTAACAGTGGACTACATCAAAAATCAAAAAAAGCATGGCAGTCAAAAACGCATCCTTGTTTTGATTAAATATGTTGAATCCTATGGGGCTCATGCACAAAAAGAAATCGCTAAAATGAATGATATTATTGACTACTTTGAAAAACAAGAAGAAGGTTTTCCCAAAAAGCTCAGTATGCAAAAAGCTCAATACCTGCGCGAATCAATTGAACGCATCCAAAAAACAAATCTTAGGCCGCAGTTAAAATTTATAGAGAAGTAAAGGCGGTGAAACTTATTTCTAGAATGGAATCAGAGCTATATAAAAGCTCTATATACAGTTCCAGATTCTTGTATGAAAGAAGCGGTCGCCTTAGTATATTTTAAAGTCTGGGAGCGCCAATTTGCAATCGGCATTAATCAAGAGCCCTTTAAAAGAGAAATAAATGCGTGAGGGATTTAACAATAGTGAAGCTTGGCATAGTCGAGGTTATTTGCCCCATTACGATGTAGAAGGCAAGTATCAGATGATTAGCTATCGTCTTGCGGATAGCTTGCCCCAAGAAGTTCTTTTAAACTTAGAAAATGACCTTGCTGGGAGCGCCGATTTGCAATCGCATTATCAAAAGATGATAAAAGGGCAATGGACAAACGCAAAATCATCGAAAAGTACCTAGATAGTGGATACGGTTCATGCTTATTAAAAGATTCTCGTACAGCCGCAATTCTTGTCGAAGGCTGGAGGTTTTTTGATACAGAACGTTATGATCTTATTGCCTATGTGGTGATGCCGAATCATGTACATCTCTTGATTAAAACTTACGAAGGCTGGAGTATGGGAGATTTAGTAAAATCGTGGAAGAGGGCGTCGACCAAGTCCATAAGACATTTATATAGAGCCGATTGCAAATCGGAGCTCCCAGCAGGATTCCACCCAGGGCTATTAAAAGAAGGCAAGTCTTTTTGGCAGCGGGAGTATTGGGATCGTTTTATTCGCGATGAAAGGCATTATTATGCTACAATAGATTATATTCACCATAATACCGTAAAAGCAAATTTAGTGAATAAGGCCGTGGATTGGGCGTATTCATCTTGTGGAAAAGAAGGAGAAATAAAATGAAAAGAACACTTATGATTATTGGCGGCTCGGGCTGTGTAGGTGAAGAGACAGCCAAGGCTTTGCTGAGAGATGAAGATGTAAAAGTGATTTCCGTTGCACGGGGTAAATCGCCGGTTAATGCCATTGATGGGGTGATTTATGAACAGGGAGATATTTTAGATAGCGAATCAATCCTTAAGTTATTAGAAAAATATTCAGTGAGTCATGTTTTACATACCGCCGCTTTGCGAACCTCGCAATGCAAAGATCAGCCCAGACAAGCAGTAGAAATCAATATCAATGGTACGACTAATGTCTTGGAGGCCGTCCGCGAATATGGCAAAGTAGAACACTTTGTATTCATCAGTACTGCGGCGGTTTATAAAGTGCCTGAAGATGACAGTTTTCCCGATGAAAATTCGCCTAGCGAAGCCTTGAACCTCTATACGGCAACAAAACTCGCAGGTGAAGTCCTAGTTGAATCTTATGCTCATAGCTATGGCATCAAAGCCACGGTGCTGCGACCGCAAATTATTTATGGACCGACTCGAGGCAGCGAAGGCTCCACGGCTGGTTTAAGCACAGCCTTGAAGGAGGCGGGGGCAGGGCACTCATTCTGTATCCCTTTTAGCGGCACGTACGCTTTTACCTATAGCGGTGATGTGGGCAAGTTTTGCAAAGTCGTTCTTTTAGAGCCGAGTGATAAGTTTGAGATATATAATGTCCCAGGTGAGTCACTCTCGATCAAAGATGTGGTTCAAGAAATCAACTCTCTTTGCGGGCAAGATTTGATCTCTTTTAAGCAAGAAGATTACCCCTTTGCCAAGGGCGTTTCGTCGAGCAAGTTTTTCAAAGATTTTCCGCAAAGCCAAGTAAGTCCCATGAGTGAAATCTTGCATGATCACCTATTGAGCTAAAAAGAGGTTTGGAACTTAAGTGCTACTACCTTTTTTAGTAGGGCCCCGAGGGCTCCTCGGCCACCGGAGGTGTTTATACTGGGGCGGAGCCCCAAGTTTGACTAAATGAGGGACGAGTCGCTCACACTCCCACCAAGATACTGCCGTATGGGCAAATGCTTTTTATCCGCCTGTATGGCAGCAGCCCTTGACCCGGCGACTGGTGCGGAGCCCCCTATATTTTTATCCGCCCGCCGGAGGCATTAAAATCATAAACTAATATTCATCATCCGCATTGGAATGCGGAGCTCCCAGGTTTTGCCACACTTTATAGTTTATCGTAAAAAATATTTTCACATGTCAACTTGCTTGTTTGGGAAGCGTATTACAATTAGGCCATGATCTATGGATTGGTTTTTTGTGAAAGGCAGAAAATTAAAATAGCTATTGTTGAACAAAATTGTTTTTTCTTATAACAAATACATTTTCAATTCGTTAATAGTCTACACTACTTAGCCCATAAAAAGAACTCACTGTATGGGCGAGCACTTTTTGTTATATCTAAGGCCTATAATTGTGTAATGAACCTAAGGAATCTGAATGAAACAAGTCATAGTAATAATGTATTTTATCTGTAGCTACAGCCTTCTTGCTGAAGTTAAACTTTTCGATATGGCCGCCATGAGGGATGCGAGTACGCTAGAAGTTGAGGTGCTGAAGGATTGGTATGTGGTGCCAGGCAAGATTAAGACTCGACAAAAATTAATTACGATCAAGGTTGGGGAATTTATCCCAGGTAAAGATTATCGCGTACCGGTACGCTTTATCGTTCCAGTGGGGCAAAAGGCGAAGGGCTTTCATTTAACAGGGGGGAATAATTTAAAATCGATCAATAATGATGCACGCTTACGTGGAGTAGAAGCCGACTTGATCCAGGGTGGTGTGGGCTTGGTCTATACGATTGTTCAAAAATTAGATTCTTGGGGTCAGCGTGAATTATCCCAGCAGAGTGAGGCCTTGTTTAGCAAGACACTCAATTCACATTACTCGGTGCAGTACTGGGCTTGGCCAGCTAGTCTCATGCGAAGTATTACCGCGGCTTATGCTGAAGAAGATTATTTTGAAAAGGGTCAGGTGGCTTGCTCTGGAGGATCTAAGAATGGAGCGACTCCTTCTGTAGCCGTGATACATGATGAGCGTATTAGCGCGGTACATGCTACGGTGTCACCCATATCAGAATCCCCGTTGCGCTTATGCGATGAAAAAGCATGGGCAGATTTACGGGAGTATAATAAACATCACCCCAGTCAAACTAATAAGAGAAGTAAGCAATCGGGGATGCATCCCTTTTTGGGAGGAACTCATGGGCCTCGTTATAACGAAGCAGCCTTAGCCGCAGGAGCCACTTGGCAAGACTTAAAGTCACTAGCAAATGAGCTTGCGGATCAGATTTTTCCTGCGAAGCATTTCGAAATACTTAAGAAACGTGGAGTGGAACTCAGTTTTCATCCAGGGACACATGATTTTGTGGCCTATGATATGGCATATGTCGGCAAGAATTATCCTCAACTCCCTATTTACTTGAAGGCTAATACCGGACACGGCAAGGGTGGAGATAAATCACAATTTCGTGGGCAAGCTAATAAAACGGCTTTTCTACTCCGTCATTTTTTTGCGTCTGAAATTGAGAGCTTGTTAGAGTCACCACAAGTCACAACTAAGAAAGAGGGCGCTTACCTACAAATTGAAGTCCAATTTCCCGAAGGATCTAAGGTGGAAACAGGGGAGGTATTTTGGATGTATAATAGGGCGCCCGATGGAAGTGAAGCGTACTTGAGTGAAGCCTTCCCTAGTGAAAATCAAGTGGTGATGGAATATAATGATCAAAAGGGTATTTGGTTAGCCAAGATCAAAATCACTGAAGGATCGCAGCAAATAGATTTCTTTAGTACGCACAAGAAAAGCTTGAGCTTTAAGGGGCGTAAATTAGAGACTTACCTATCGAGTCCTTATACTCGTATCGACTTAAAGTGATTTCATGATCACTTGCTCGCAAACTTAAAAATGGTTAATAGGGCGGAAACATAGATTGAATCTAAGAGTCAAATTAAAGGTATTTATCTCATATATAATTCCTTGCCGGATTATAGTCATAAGCATGTGAATTTCAGACGAAATTCAATACATAAACCTTGCTATCACAGTCAAACTTTATTAAAGTATTAGCATCTGAGTACGGCTTAGGTTCTCTATAAAATCACTGAAAAATATCATAAAACAATATTTTCTGACGAAATAGCACAAGATTTTAGATTAAAAGAGGAATTACTTAGTTAAGTATTTTCAATGAATGAAATTTAAGGGTTTTCAATGAATCGTTTTTTATTAATAAGCTTTTGTTTACTCACTCTTGCTCAAGCAAAAGAGATTAACTTTAATCAGGATATACGGCCGATTTTATCGGATCGCTGTTTTCATTGTCATGGGCCGGATAAGCACGACCGTAAGAAAGATTTGCGTTTGGATATAGCTGAGGGGGATGATGGTGCCTACCGCTTGAGAAAAAAACGTTATGGTATTGTACCTGGTGATTTAGAAAAAAGTTCAGTTTGGCAACGTATTATTACTGATGATGAGGATGACGTCATGCCGCCTTTGGACTCCCATAAAAAGCAGCTTAGTAAAGATGAAAAGGCGCTTATTAAGCAATGGATCGAAGAGGGCGCTAAATACGAAGATTTTTGGGCCTTCTCACCCGCGGAAAAAGTCGCTCCGGCGAAGACTAAAACTAATTGGGGAAAGAGCGAGATTGATCAATATATTTTAGCGATCTTAGAAAAAAATAATCACGGGCCCTCGCAAGAAGCAGATAAAAGAACTTTGATTCGACGCCTTAGTTTTGACCTTACGGGACTTCCTCCCACACCAGAAGAAATCAAGCAATTCCTGAACGATTCTAGTACTCAGGCCTATGAAAAATTAGTCGATCGTTTGATTGCAAAACCGCAATATGGCGAGCACATGACTAAGTACTGGCTCGACTTGGTGCGTTTTGCCGATACCAATGGCCGCCATCACGATCACTACCGCGACATGACTCCTTATCGCGATTGGGTGATCAAGTCCTTCAATGAAAATTTGAACTACGATGATTTTGTTCGTTATCAAGTAGCCGGGGATCTTTATAAAAAGCCGACACAAGATCAACTCGTGGCCTCGGGTTTCAATCGCTTACACCTCATCATTGATGCGGGTACGGCTCCTCCGGAAGAGAGTCTGACGCGCAATGTGATTGACCGGGTAACTGCGGTGGGAACTGCCTTTATGGGACTTACAGTTCAGTGTGCGGTGTGCCATGATCACAAATACGATCCCATTACTCAAAAAGATTTCTTTGCCCTCTATGCCTTTTTTAATAACTTCGATGGTGGAGCTGAAACAGGAGGAAGAAAAGGCGGCGACTTTAAAAAGGGCTTACAAAAACCCTACATCTTTTTAGAAGATAAGAGTGCTAAAGTTAATGAAAAAGAAACTGAGCTAAATCCCTATTGGATCTGGAAACAAGGAAAAATTGGTACAGAAAAAGCCAATTTCAAAAGAACTTTTACAATTAATGAAAAGCCTAAAAAAGCCTTCTTACAGGCGACTTGCGATAATAGCTTTAAACTTATGATTAATGGCCAAGAAGTCGCCAAGTCAGACCAATGGAATAAACCAGCTCAAAAGGATGTGGCAAAGTATCTCAAAGTTGGTCAAAATGAGATCACAGTTGAAGCCGCCAATATTGGTGAACTAGGTGGTTTTATTTTTGCTCTTAAAGCAGGAGACTTCTTTTTGGTGAGTGATAAAACATGGAAGGCTCAGCAAGTTGGTGGTAAATGGCAGGCTGCAGTAGAACTCAAGCCCCATGGTGCAGAGCCTTGGAATAAGATTCTTACCACCAACAAATCAGAAGATAATCGTCGTGGCGCCATGGTCATGAAAGAGCGCAAGGATATTCGACCAGCACATATTTTACTCCGCGGTGAATACGATCAACTCGGTGAAGTGGTAGAGCGTAATACACCGGGCTTTTTACCCCCCTTAAAAAAGCAGGGTGATATTGCCTCGAGAATGGATCTTGCGAATTGGTTAATTGATTCTCATCCGCTAACGGCAAGAATTGCAGTGAATCGTTTTTGGCAACAGCTCTTTGGCGTGGGTCTCGTGAAAACCTCCGAAGACTTTGGTGCTCAAGGTGAAGTTCCTAGCCATCCTAAGTTATTGGATTACTTAAGCGTGTCATTTATGGAATCGGGCTGGGATGTAAAAGCCTTGATGAAAGAAATGGTTTTATCAAAGGCCTATCGTCAGTCATCTAAAGCAAAACCTGAAGCTTTTCAGGCTGATGCGGAGAATCGACTATTGGCACGTGGTTCGCGCTTCCGTATGGATTCAGAAATGATTCGCGATCAAATCCTCGTCAATAGTGGCTTACTTTCACAGCAAATGTATGGGGCCAGTGTGAAACCCCCTCAGCCAGCGGGTTTATGGAAAGCGGTTTCAATGCCTTATTCCTATCCAAAAGTGTATGCCGCGGATTCGGGTGATGCCATCTATCGCCGTAGCATGTATACTTTTTGGAAGCGTGGTATGCCACCTCCCCAAATGAGTATCCTCAATGCACCTGAACGAGAAGCCTGTATTGCTCGTCGCGAACGTACCAATACACCTTTGCAGGCCTTGCTCTTGATGAATGAACCTGAATTCCTTAAATCTCAGCGTCATCTCGCTCAAGCCATGATGAGTAAAAAGAACTTAAGTGATCAGCAAAAGATCCAAGCTATTTATGAGCGTTTGACTTCTAAGCTCGCGAATAAATCCGAGCAAAAAATCCTTCAAGACTTAGTGAATAAGATGAGAAGGACTTATACGCGTCAGCCACAGCAAGCGAATAAAATATGCCAGGATTTAAAACTTAAAAATCAACAAGAGCGCATCGAACTGGCTTCTTGGACGATGCTTATCAATACGCTATATAGTCTTGATATAATGAAGACGAGGGAGTAGAGCTATGAACTTTTTTGAAAATAATAATATTTTATCACGCCGTAGTTTTTTGAAACAAAGTGGCATGGGACTCGGCGCTGCTGGACTCGCCTCTCTAATGTCGCCAAACGCTCATGCGGGACAAAAGGGTTTACATCATAAAGCCAAAGCTAAACGCGTCATTTTCCTCTTTATGGCCGGCGGCCAAAGTCAATTGGATCTCTTTGATCACAAGCCTGGCTTGAACAAATTATTCAATACGAAACTTCCTGCATCAGTGAGCAATGGTCAGCGCGTGACGCAAATGACTAAAGGCAAGGAACAGTTGATCCAGCCCTCTAAGTTCAAATTTTCTCAGCATGGACAAAGCGGTACTTGGATGAGCGAACTTATGCCTCATCTCGCAAATTCAGTTGATGACCTGTGCATGATCAAATCAATGCATACCAAATCTATCAATCACGATCCAGGAAAAACTATGTTTTGTACCGGCAGTGAATTGCCAGGGAAACCGAGTATGGGCTCATGGTTGAGTTATGGTATGGGCTCAATGAATAAAGATCTTCCAGAATTCGTGGTCATGCCCTCAGCTTTTTGGTCGGGTGGTACCGGCAATGTACAGGCACTCTATAGTCGTCTATGGGGCAATGGTTTCTTGCCTTCAAAGCACCAAGGTACTGCCTTGCAAGCAGCGGGTGATCCCGTATTGTTCCTCTCGAACCCTCCTGGAGTGACCGCAGGTATTCGCCGTAGTTCACTTGATGCCGTAGGACAACTCAATAATGGTCAGTTTGCTGCCATTGGTGACCCGGAAATTCAAGCAACGGTGGCCCAGCAGGAATTGGCTTATCGTATGCAATCTTCTGTTCCCGAATTAACCGACCTCTCTCATGAATCAAAAGCCACCTTGGAGATGTATGGACCTGAAGTTCATAAGCAAGGTTCTTTTGCGCGCAATTGTCTTTTGGCACGACGCATGGCGGAACGTGATGTGCGTTTTATCCAACTCTTTCATCGCGGTTGGGATCATCACTCGGGCTTACCCGGGAAAATCAAGGGTCAATGCTATGATGTGGATCAGCCCGCCGCCGCCTTAATCAAAGATTTAAAGCAGCGTGGCATGCTAGAAGACACCCTCATTGTCTGTGCAGGTGAATTTGGTCGTACCGTCTATGGGCAAGGTAAACTCAATCGCGATAACTATGGTCGTGATCATCACCCACGTTGCTTCTCCGCTTGGATGGCTGGTGGTGGCGTTAAAGCCGGTATTTCTTATGGTCAAACAGATGAGTTTTCTTATAACGTGGTCGATAAACCCGTTTCGGTTTCGGATCTTCATGCCACGATGTTATGGCAACTCGGCCTCGATCATTCACGACTCAGCTTCCCCTTCCAGGGACTCGATCAAAAACTCACGGGAGTCGACCCCTGCAAAGTTGTCCAGGGCCTTATTTCTTGAGGAAAAATAAACTCAAGATCAGTGTTTTTATGATGACGGTGCTAAGCTTAGTTCTTCCAGCGGAAGATAGTGAAAAAACCGTGGTGCTTACTTTTGATGATTCGGTCAAGAGTCAGGCGGAATTTGTCGCACCACTTCTAAAAAAACACGGTTTTAATGCCACTTTCTTTATCACTGAGGGCTTTTCCTTCCACAAGAGAAAAGACCTCTACATGACTTGGGCGCAGATTAAACAACTCCATGATCAGGGCTTTGAGATCGGCAATCATACCAAGAGTCACCGCAGTGTAAAAAAAATGAGTGCAGAACAATTGCGCAAATCGCTTGAGCATATAGAAAATCAATGTAAAAAGCATGGCATTCCTAAGCCCATTTCCTTTTGTTACCCTGGATATGCCACCGCGCCCAAGGCCTTAAAAGTCTTGCAAGAAAAGGGCTATCGCTTTGCTCGTGCGGGTGGAGATAAGGCTAGCGAAGTGGCAAAAGATAATTTATTGCTCTTGCCGCAGGCCTTTGATGCCAAACCCAAAAGTACTTTGGAGCAATTTAAAAAGGCCGTGGATCAAGCCGATGCCAAACATATTCCCATTTTAACTTTTCACGGGGTTCCCGACTTAGAACACCCCTGGGTGACTACAAGTCCAGAAAAATTTAAAGCCTACATGAAGTACTTAAAAGATAATGATTTTAAGGTAATTTCTCTAAGGGATTACCCTCTTAAGAATTAGTGTTTTAGAATGTTTTTTTTAGAGCTTCCATTGTTTAAGCGCTCGTATTTATTTTCCCTTTTCATAATCAATTAGCGGAATAAAGTATAAAAAAACAATAATTTTCGCATATTTAGTACAAGAATTAGATGCCTTATGAAAATACCTTTGTTAGGATATTTCAATGAATGAATTTTTTTCCTTTTTTGAGTGATTTTTTTCATTATTCTCCTATCTTATCTGGTCGGTATTTTCATTGCACGGACCTGATAAACACAATCGCAAGAAAAAATTTCGTCTCAATATGGCTGAATGTGATGATGGCGCGTATCGCAAGCGCAAGGGAAAGTTCATTAAAAGTAGTGAAACATCTATATTTTTAAAATTTTGATGGGAAAAGCTTTTAAAATACAGGAATATTTAATTGGAAGCTTTATAATCAAATTAATGAAAAACCAGAGAATTGTTTTATGAACAAGCAACATGACAAATTTGCACTGCTACTGGGGCAAAATAAGTCAGATTTAAGGCAGTATATTTATTCGCTTTGTCATAACAATGCTGATACGGAAGATATTCTTCAGGAAACTTCTTCAGCTCTTTGGCGGAAATTTGAGAGCTACGACCCCAAACAGGCCTTTATTTACTGGGCGCTTCGCTTTGCTTATTTCGAGGTGATGAAATTTCGCGATCGCCAAAAAAAATCTGACCGCCTTTGTAAGACGACACTCAAAGTCATTGCTAAAGAATGTGAAGATAAGTTAAGTGAGAATAATGATCAGAAGTACTTTCTTAAATTTTGTACAAATCAGCTCGAACTTAATGAAAAAGAGCTGGTCGATATGCACTATAATCAAAAGATGACCATTAAAAGTATTAACGATCACTTTGGAGAAAGAGGAAAAAAAATCTATCGTGCTTTTGAGCGTATTCGCTTTAAGCTCTTCAAATGTATGGAAAAAACTCGTGAGGATGAGGCTGGAATATGAGAAAATTTGACGAAACACGTACTCAGCATCTTATCTCTGCTTTGATTGATGAAAATATCTCAGCCGAAGAAATGAAGGAACTTAATGAACTGCTTCAAGATTCACCCGAAGCTCTTAATATGTACCTCAGTATGACTCAAGTTGATATGGAGATGCATCAGGATACGAGCTTGTTAAGTCATTATTCTGATTTAAAACCACAAGTCAAAGAAGATCTGCCTGAGACGCTTGATCGTCTCAAAAAGAGCTTAAGACTCTTTCAGCTTGTTGCGGCTTTTCTTCTTGCTTTTATCGCTATAAATTACCTAGTGCTCCGTAACCAGCCAATGAAGGAAGAGGTGAATGGTAGTTCACCTGGTGTTCTTGCGCATATTTTAAAGCTTTCAGAGGATATAAAATGGAGTAAAGCAAAGGCTAAGGTAGGTGACCCAATAGGTGAAGAAGTATTGATCATCCAGAAAGGATCGATAAACCTAAAATATGAGAATGGCGCAGAAATTAAACTTGTTGGCCCCGCAGAATATAAATTGCACGACCAGGATTCTGCCACTCTAAGTTATGGTCAGTTGGCAGCTCGTATTCCGGAAGCCGCACAGGGTTTTACGATTGATGCACCCAAAGCCCTTATTACAGATTTAGGTACTGAGTTTGCCCTTAATGTTAATAAGCAGGGAGAAAGTAAAATATTTGTTTACGAAGGCGAAGTCGTAGGGGCCTTGTTGGGGCCGGATGGCAACACTTTAAAACATAGCAACCTCTATGCTAAAGATGCTGTAAGCATAGATTCAAGGAGTGGTACACTTAAAACTCTTAAAGATACAAAAAACTTTATTCGTATTGCGGAAAGCCCAGAAGCTTCGCTGCATATAAATCAGTCTTATGTTGATGCCGTACATAATTCAGACCCTATTGCGTACTGGCGCTTTAATACTGAAGATACAGAACTCATTACAAACGAAATGAGCACATCTTATTCAGGGGCACTCACGGGAAAAGCAAAAATAGAAAATGGTTTCTTAGTTTTCGATAAAGGTACAAAGGGGGCTTTTGTTGTTGATGAACCCATTCAAAACATCAATAGCCAAGGACATTCTATTGAGATGTGGGTCAAGCCGCTAGAGCGCTCTAAAGATATGATGGCACTGGCATCGCTCGTGGCCCTAGGGAAACCTAAAAATAATGAAACAGTTAAGCACCTGGCCTATTTTGGGCTTACTCCTCAAAAGTCATTCAATCGTCACAGTCCTTTTAATTTCTGGTTTGCTTCACGTTTTCCTGCGAGATCGGGAAATTATGGAGTCAACTGTTATGCCAATCAGGATTACAAAGGGCAGCATTGGTACCATCTCGTTTGCATTAAAAATAAAAATAGTTTGGATATTTATGTCAATGGCCAATTGGCCAACAGTGTTCAACATGAACTAGGAAGTGGAGATAAGGCTTATCAGTTTTTTGTTGGTCAAATGGATTTTCATAAAAACTCCTGGCAATTACACGGTAGTATTGACGAAGTCGCACTCTATGACCGTCCTTTAAGCGCCCGTGAAATAGAGACTCATTACCAAAGCATGTTAGAAAAATAATATTTTTTTAGCCGCTAGGTGGGAATCGCTCTTAAAAACACGGGATATATAACAAAGAGATTTTAAATAACCTTATAGTCGGAGCCCAAAATCTATGTTTACAAGACTCATGTTTGTTGCTGCATTATCCTGTAGTAATCTAATAGCCAAAGAAATAAATTTTAATCGTGATATACTCCCGATTTTATCTGATCGCTGCTTTGCCTGTCATGGTCCAGATGGCGGTGAATTTGGTGAGAAATGGAAAGCTGGCCTACGCCTCGATACTCCCGAAGGGGCCTTGGCAAACTTGAGAGAAGTGAAGTACCAAGTTCAAACAGCAAAGCGCTTGAGCCAAGGTTTAAAAGCCAAAGAGAAGCCAAGCTCAAAGCGCTATGCAATGATTCCAGGCAATGCGGAAGAATCCTCTTTAATTGAACGGATAATGACCGATGATGAGGATGATATTATGCCTCCTTTGGATTCTCATCTAAAGCTTTCTTTACAGGAAAAAGACTTGCTCCGTCAATGGATTGCGGAAGGCGCAAAATATGATATTCATTGGTCATTCAAAGCTCCCGAAAAAGCGGCCTTGCCTGAGATTGAAAATACTTCTTGGCCTAGGAATGAAATTGATACTCACGTACTCGCCCAATTAGAAAAACGAGAATTAAAGCCTGCGCCAGAAGCAGAGAAACGCACTTGGTTACGCCGAGTTTCACAAGATATAAGTGGCTTGCCACCAACAATCTCACAAATAAAAGACTTCCTTGAAGATCAGTCGCCCAAGGCCTATGAAAAAGTGGTCGATCGCTTGCTTAAGAGTTCTGACTACGCGGAACGAATGACCAATATTTGGATGGATAATGCGCGTTATGCCGATAGCAATGGCTACCAATTTGATAATGCTCGAACGATGTGGCCCTGGCGCGATTGGGTGATTAAAGCCTTTGCCGAGAATAAAGCTTGGGATGAATTTGTTAGTGAGCAAGTCGCAGGAGATTTATTTCCTAAAGCAAGCCAAGATCAAGTCATAGCCACGGGTTTTAACCGCAATCACGGCTATTCCATTGAAGGAGGGATTATTGATGAAGAGTACCGCGTTGATTATGCCAAGGACAAAACGCATACCTTTGGCACCTTGTTTCTCGGCCTCACCATGGAGTGCACCAGTTGCCACGATCATAAATATGATCCCCTCACCATGAAAGATTATTATTCACTCTATGCCTTTTTTAACCAATCCAGTGAAAAGGGTGCGCCGGGAGAATCAGGGCGTAAGCAAAAATCTGCGGCACCATTTATCTCCATAAAAACAAAAGATGGCGAAAAGAACTCCTTACGAGTCATGATCATGAAGGATGAAAAACGTGATACCTTCATTCTGCAGCAAGGCCTCTATGATAAACCGGGTGAAAAAGTAAGTGCGGAAACTCCCGCGGTCTTAGCTTCATTTAAAGGCTACGAAAAAAATCGTTTAGGTCTCGCAAAGTGGTTAAAGTCACCAGAAAATCCTCTTTTTGCTCGCGTCACCGTGAATCGTATTTGGCACCAATTTTTTGGTCGCGGCATTGTTAAGAGTGTCGATAATTTTGGTCTTCAGGGCGATACTCCCACTCATCCAGCTTTACTCGATAGCTTAGCGGTAGATTTCCGCGAAAATAATTGGGACCTACATCAGCTCATTCGAAAAATTGTTTTATCCGCCACTTATCGCCAAGATTCTAGCTTTCGTAAAAATATCGAGGACCCTGAAAATCGCTTATTGGCAAGGGGCCCAAGCTTTCGTTTAGCGGCTGAACTGATCCGTGATCAAGCCCTCGCCGTGAGTGGACTGATGAATAAAAAAGTGGGCGGCCCTAGTGTGATGCCTTATCAAGCTGCTGGTGTTTGGGAGGACTTAAATGCGCCAAAATCACATGCTGAAACTTATAAGCAGGCTAATGGAGATGATCTCTATCGCAAGAGCTTATACACTTATTGGCGTCGAGCAGCGCTACACCCTGTGATGGCGGTTTTTGATGCCCCGAGTCGCGATGTTTGCGCAGTCTCAAGAGAATTAACCAATACTCCTTTGCAGGCCTTAGTTAGTCTACATGATCCCACTTTTATTGAGGCGGCACGTTGTTTGGCCGAGCAATCCATTGTCAGTCCAAAGCCCATAGACTTAGCTTTTCAAAGCGTCTTATCACGCACGGCCAGTCCAAAAGAGCTCAGGCTTTTAAAACAATATTATGCTGTGCGCTTAAAGCATTATCAAAATAATCAGGCTGCACTGGAGCGTTTGCTCAAAGTAGGGAAGAAAGAAGTCAAGTACCAAGGGGATCTGGCGCCTTTAGCAGCACTTACAGATTGTTGTCATGCCATTTTTAATTTGAGCGAAACGATCACGAGGAATTAGCATGAAAGAACTTGAAGCTACATTACACAAAATGAATCGTCGTCAAGCCTTAAAAATGTCTGCGGGTGGCTTGGGTTATATGGCCTTGGGGGATTTATTGGCCAAAGAAAGTCCAAGCGCACTGCAAGCTCATCACAAGCCTAAAGCGAAGCGAGTGATTTACCTCTTTCAATCAGGAGGTCCCTCACAGATCGATATGTTTGATCCAAAACCCATGCTCAATAAATTTCATGGCCAGGATATCTTTAAATTTGTGAAGCAGAATGGTCGCCTCACTGGTTTTAACGATAAGCATAAAGTGCACCCGCTCATTAAGAGTAAGTATAGCTTCAAGAAATATGGTCAGTCGGGTTCCTGGGTGAGTGAATTACTCCCTCACATGAGTGGAGTGATGGATGATGTCTGTACGATTCGTAGTGTTAGTACCAAGCCCGTGAATCACGACCCCGCCATGACCTTTATGCAAACGGGGCACAACCTCCCCGGACGCCCGAGTATTGGTTCGTGGTTGAGTTATGGCTTGGGCTCTATGAATAAAAATTTACCTGATTATGTCGTCTTGGTTTCCAAGGGTGATTTAGGCAATATGCAGCCTTTAAATTCTCGCCTTTGGGGCAATGGGTTTTTGCCTGGTCGTTATCAAGGCGTACGACTGCGTTCGGGAAAGGATCCCGTTTTATACCTCAAGGATCCTGCGGGCAAAACGCTCAAAGACGAGCGTCAATTACTCGATGTCATTAATGAGCTCAATGAAGAGGAATTCCAACGTCATGCCAACCCTGCAGTAGAAACGCGAATCTCGCAATATGAGATGGCATTTCGCATGCAGAGCTCGGTTCCCGACTTAAGTGATCTCTCGGATGAGCCAGCATCGACTTTTAAACTCTATGGTGAAGAGGCCCGCAAGCCCGGAACTTATGCCTTTAATTGCCTGATGGCGAGAAGATTAGCCGAGCGCGATGTACGCTTTGTACAGCTCTATCATTCGGGTTGGGATCATCACTTTAATTTACCTGCACATTTACCCAAGCGCTGTCGCGAAACAGATCAAGCCACGGCGGCACTAATAACTGACCTCAAGCAACGTGGCTTACTCGACGATACCATAGTCGTTTGGGGCGGTGAGTTTGGCCGGACGGCCTTTAGTCAGGATGGTAAAACCCCCGTTTCTTATGGTCGTGATCATCATGCCAATTGTTTTACAAAAATTGTTGCTGGCGGAGGTTTTAAAGCAGGCTTAAACTATGGCCAAACTGATGAGTTTGGCTATAATGTAGTCAAGGATGAAGTTCCCGTACACGACCTTCATGCCACGATCCTACATCAATTGGGACTCGATCATGAACGTCTCACTTATTTATCGCAAGGACGTCGCTACCGCCTTACCGATGTCCATGGCCATGTAGTCAAAGATTTACTAATTTGAATAAAAAGGCTGTTAAATGAAATTTTTATCTCTCTATTTTTTACTGAGCCTCATGATCGGCTCATTGCTTCAAGCGGAGCAAAAAACCGTCGTGCTTACTTTTGATGATTCGGTCAAGAGTCAGGCGGAATTTGTCGCACCACTTCTAAAAAAACACGGTTTTAATGCCACTTTCTTTATCACTGAGGGCTTTTCCTTCCACAAGAGAAAAGACCTCTACATGACTTGGGCGCAGATTAAACAACTCCATGATCAGGGCTTTGAGATCGGCAATCATACCAAGAGTCACCGCAGTGTAAAAAAAATGAGTGCAGAACAATTGCGCAAATCACTTGAGCATATAGAAAATCAATGTAAAAAGCATGGCATTCCTAAGCCCATTTCCTTTTGTTACCCTGGATATGCCACCGCGCCCAAGGCCTTAAAAATCTTGCAGGAAAAGGGCTATCGCTTTGCTCGTGCGGGTGGTGCCAAAGCTAGCGAGCCCGACACAGATCATCACTTGCTCTTGCCTCAGGCCTTTGACGGCAAGCCAGCAAGTACTTTGGAGCAATTTAAAAAGGCAGTGGATCAAGCCGATTCCAAGCATATTCCCATTTTAACTTTTCACGGGGTTCCCGACTTAGAACACCCCTGGGTGACTACAAGTCCAGAAAAATTCAAAGCCTACATGAAGTACTTAAAGGATAATGATTTTAAGGTGATTTCTCTTAGGGATTACCCTCTTAAGAATTAGTGTTTTAGAATGTCTTTTTTTAGAGCTTCCATTGTTTAAACTCTCGTATTTAGTTTCCCTTATTCATAATCAATTAGCGGAATAAAGTATAAAAAAACAATAATTTTCGCATATTCAGTACAAGAATTAGATGCCTTATGAAAATACCTTTGTTAGGATATTTCAATGAATGAATTTTTTTTGCTTTTTTGAGTGATTTTTTTCATTATTCTCCTATCTTATCTGGTCGGTATTTTCATTGCACAGACCTGACAAACACAATCGCAAGAAAAAATTTCGTCTCAATATGGCTGAATGTGATGATGGCGCGTAGCGCAAGCGCAAGGGAAAGTTCATTAAAAGTAGTGAAACATCTATATTTTTAAAATTTTGATGGGAAAAGCTTTTAAAATACAGGGATATTTAATTGGAAGCTTTATAATCAAATTAATGAAAAATCAGAGAATTGTTTTATGAACAAGCAACATGACAAATTTGCACTGCTACTGGGGCAAAATAAGTCAGATTTAAGGCAGTATATTTATTCGCTTTGTCATAACAATACTGATACGGAAGATATTCTACAGGAAACTTCTTCAGCTCTGTGGCGGAAATTTGATAGCTATGACCCTAAACAGGCCTTTATTTACTGGGCGCTTCGCTTTGCTTATTTCGAAGTTATGAAATTTCGCGATCGCCAAAAGAAATCTGATCGCCTTTGTAAGACAACACTCAAAGTCATTGCTAAAGAATGTGAAGATAAGTTGTGCGAAAATGATGATCAGAAGTACTTTCTTAAATTTTGTATCAATCAGCTCGAAATGAATGAAAAAGAGCTAGTAGATATGCACTATAATCAAAAGCTAAGCATTAAAAGTATTAACGATCACTTTGGGGAAAAAGGAAAAAAGATCTATCGTGCTTTTGAGCGCATTCGCTTTAAGCTCTTCAAATGTATTCAAAAAAATCGTCAAGAGGAGGCTTAAATATGAAGAAATTTGATGAAACACGTACGCAGCAGCTCATCTCTTCTTTGATTGATGAAAATATCTCAGCCGAAGAAATGAACGAGCTTAATGAACTGCTTCAAGACTCGCCCGAAGCTCTTGATATGTACCTCAGTATGACTAAAATTGATATGGAGATGCATCAGGATACGAGTTTATTAAGTCATTATTCTGATATAAAGCCACAAGTCAAAGAAGATCTGCCTGAGACAGTTGAGCATCTCAAAAAATGCTTAAGGCTCTTTCAGCTTGTTGCCGCTTTTCTTGTGGCTTTTATAGCTATCAATTACGTCTTGCCCCGTAACCAGCCAATCAAGGAAGAGGTGAATGGTAGTTCACCTGGTGTTCTTGCACATATTTTAAAGCTTTCAGAGGATATAAAATGGAGTAAAGCAAAGGCTAAGGTAGGTGACCCAATAGGTGAAGAAGTATTGATCATCCAGAAAGGATCGATAAACCTAAAATATGAGAATGGCGCAGAAATTAAACTTGTTGGCCCCGCAGAATATAAATTGCACGACCAGGATTCTGCCACTCTAAGTTATGGCCGCTTGGCAGCTCGTATTCCGGAAGCCGCACAGGGTTTTACTATTGATGCACCCAAAGCGCTTATTACAGATTTAGGTACTGAGTTCGCCCTTAATGTTAATAAGCAGGGAGAAAGTAAAATATTTGTTTACGAAGGCGAAGTCGTAGGGGCCTTGTTGGGGCCGGATGGCAACACTCTAAAGCATAGCAACCTCTATGCTAAAGATGCTGTAAGCATAGATTCAAGGAGCGGTACACTTAAAACTCTTAAAGATACAAAAAACTTTATTCGTATTGCGGAAAGCCCAGAAGCTTCGCTGCATATAAATCAGGCTTATGTTAATGCAGTACATAATTCAGACCCTATTGCGTACTGGCGCTTTAATACTGAAGATACAGAACTCATTACAAACGAAATGAGCACATCTTATTCAGGGGCACTCACGGGAAAAGCAAAAATAGAAAATGGTTTCTTAGTTTTCGAGAAAGGTACAAAGGGGGCTTTTGTTGTTGATGAACCCATTCAAAACATCAATAGCCAAGGACATTCTATTGAGATGTGGGTCAAGCCGCTAGAGCGCTCTAAAGATATGATGGCACTGGCATCGCTCGTGGCCCTAGGGAAACCTAAAAAT
Organism: Lentisphaera profundi; assembly: GCF_028728065.1. Classification (GTDB taxonomy): domain Bacteria; phylum Verrucomicrobiota; class Lentisphaeria; order Lentisphaerales; family Lentisphaeraceae; genus Lentisphaera; species Lentisphaera profundi. The sequence continues at coordinate 1,271,551 of NZ_CP117811.1, forward strand.
AATGAAACAGTTAAGCACCTGGCCTATTTTGGGCTTACTCCTCAAAAGTCATTCAATCGTCACAGTCCTTTTAATTTCTGGTTTGCTTCACGTTTTCCTGCGAGATCGGGAAATTATGGAGTCAATTGTTATGCCAATCAGGATTACAAAGGGCAGCATTGGTACCATCTCGTTTGCATTAAAAATAAAAATAGTTTGGATATTTATGTCAATGGCCAATTGGCCAACAGTGTTCAACATGAACTAGGAAGTGGAGATAAGGCGTATCAGTTTTTTGTGGGTCAGATGGATTTTCATAGACAGCCGTGGCAATTACACGGTAGTATTGACGAAGTCGCACTCTATGACCGTCCTTTAAGCGCCCGTGAAATAGAGACTCATTACCAAAGCATGTTAGAAAAATAATATTTTTTTAGCCGCTAGGTGGGAATCGCTCTTAAAAACACGGGATATATAACAAAGAGATTTTAAATAACCTTATAGTCGGAGCCCAAAATCTATGTTTACAAGACTCATGTTTGTTGCTGCATTATCCTGTAGTAATCTAATAGCCAAAGAAATAAATTTTAATCGGGATATCCGTCCCATTTTATCGGATCGATGTTTTCATTGTCATGGGCCCGATAAACACGACCGTAAGAAAAAGTTGCGTTTGGATATTGCCGAAGGTGATGATGGTGCCTACCGTTTAAGAAAAAAACGTTATGGAATTGTACCAGGTGATTTAGAAAAGAGTAGTGTATGGCAGCGCATCATTACCGATGACGAAGATGACATTATGCCTCCACTAGATTCCCATAAGAAGCCACTGACTGATAAAGAAAAAGCACTCATTAAGCAATGGATCGAAGAGGGCGCAAAATACGAGAAATTTTGGGCTTTTGAACTTCCGAAGAAATCAGCCGCGGAAAAAACAAAACTGGACTGGGGCCATTCAGGAATTGATAAATACGTGCTTGCAGAATTAGAAAGAAATAATTTAGAGCCAAAAGATAAAGCAGAGAAACGAACCTTGATTCGACGTTTGAGCTTTGACTTGACCGGGCTACCACCCACACTGAGTGAAGTAGAGAGTTTTATTAATGATAAAGATTCACAAGCCTACGAAAAACTAGTGGAGCGCTTCTTGGCTAAATCCAGTTATGGCGAACATATGACTCGCTATTGGTTGGATTTGGTAAGAGCGGCAGATACCAACGGTATGCACAAAGATTTCTACCGAAGTATTTACGCTTATCGCGATTGGCTTATAAGAGCATTTAATACAAACCTCCCTTATAGCGACTTCTTAAAGTACCAACTTGCGGGAGATCTTTATGAAAAGCCAACAGAGGATCAACTCATTGGTTCAGGTTTTAATCGTCTCCATCTTATCATTGATAAAGGTACGGCATTACCCGAAGAGAGTTATACGAAAAATGTCATTGACCGCGTCACGGCAGTCAGTACGGCTTTTATGGGGCTCACCATGCAGTGCGCTCGTTGTCACGATCACAAATTCGATGCTATCAAACAAAAAGATTTTTATGCGATGTTCGCATTCTTTAACAACATCGATGGTAATCCTGAAACAATTGGTGGACCTAAGAATGGTCTGCAGCCACCTTATATCACTTTAGGCACAGATGAAGAAAAGAAAAAATTGGCAGGATTAAAGAAAGCTTACAATATTGTTGCGCCTGAGCTCAATAAATTACGCCGTTCAGTCAGGAAAGAAAAAGATGCGGCTAAGAAAACAGCAATGCAGAATAAGATTAAAGAATTGCAAAAAGCGGAACATCAATACAATGTGCTTTTTAATTCTCTAGATGCAGCAATGGTCATGAAAGAAAGTAAAAAGGTAAAACCATCCTATATGTTAAATCGCGGTGAGTACGATCAAAAAGGAGAAGTGGTCGAGAGGGATATACCTGTGTTTTTTGGTTCCATCAAAAAAGAGGAGGGCCTTACAACAAGGATGGATTTAGCGAATTGGTTTATTTCGGAAGAAAATCCGCTGACGGCTCGTGTGGCAGTGAATCGCTTTTGGCAACAGTTCTTCGGTGTGGGCCTAGTGAAGACTTCAGAAGACTTTGGTGCCCAAGGGGAAACGCCTAGTCATCCACAATTACTGGATTACTTAACAGTTGAGTTTATTGAGTCGGGCTGGGATGTGAAGCAATTGATGAAAAAGATTGTGATGTCAGCAACTTACCAGCAGAGTTCATTAGCTCAAAAAGAGGCCTATGAAGCTGATCCAGAAAATAGACTCTTGGCTCGTGGCTCACGTTATCGTATGGATGCCGAAATGATTCGCGATAATATTTTGGCGAGTAGTGGTCTCCTAAAAACTCAAATGTATGGCAAGAGTGTTAAGCCACCACAACCTGAGGGTTTGTGGGCTGCCGTCAGTATGCGTAACGAACGTTTTAAGCCTGATGCAGGAGATGCTATCTATCGCCGCAGTATTTATACTTACTGGCGTCGAGGTATGCCACCACCCCAAATGACAATCATGAATGCTCCCAGCCGTGAATATTGCGTTGCTCGCAGAGAACGCACAAATACATCTCTACAGGCATTGCTATTACTTAATGAACCCGAATACCTCAAGGCGGCCGCTAACTTAGCTAAGAATACTTTAAGTAGCGACTTAAAAAATGGTGCGGAAAAAATTTCATACGCTTATGAAAGAATAACTGGCAAGATTCCAGATAGTGAGGAAATACAGGCTTTAGAGACCTTAATCAGTGACCTTACAAAATCTTATAATAGCGATGTTCAATCAACAAAAGAAATGGCTGAGAGTCTTGGTTTTACTAAGGCGAAAAATAAAGCTGAAGTTGCAGCTTGGACCATGATGCTTAATAGCATTTATAACTTAGATATTACGAAAAATAGGGAGTAGCACATGTCTGACTTTAATTTATCACGTCGCTCCTTTTTGAGCTCTATGAGTTTAGGTGCCCTAGGTACTATGGTTCCTCAACAGTTATCTGTAGCCGGAGGCAAAGGTCTCCACCACAAACCCAAAGCTAAACGTGTTATCATGCTCTTTATGGCGGGTGGCCAGAGTCAGCTCGATCTTTTTGATCACAAACCCGATTTACATAAACTTTATCGCCAAGAATTACCTCCTTCAGTGATCGGGAATCAGCGCTTTACGGCCATGACCAAGAATGCCCAAAAACTTGTGGCACCTTCGAAGTTTAAATTTAAGCGCTATGGCTCTAATGGCATAGAGATGAGTGAGCTACTTCCGAACCTGGGTTCAGTCATGGATGATCTTTGTTTGGTGAAATCTATGTACACAGAGTCAATTAATCACGACCCAGGTAAAACACTCTTTTGTACGGGAACTGAATTGCCAGGTAACCCTAGTATGGGATCTTGGTTGAGTTATGGTCTCGGAACGATGAATAAAGATTTGCCTGACTTTGTTGTTTTACCTTCGGCTTACTGGAGTGGAAAGACCAATGTTCAGGCATTGTATTCACGTTTGTGGGGTAGTGGTTGTTTGCCGTCCAAACACCAAGGGACGTCTTTTCAGAGTAAAGGTGATCCGGTTTTATTTCTTTCTAATCCTAAAGGTGTGAGTGCATCAGTTCGCCGACGTATGCTCGATACTTTGGGATCTTTGAATAAAAAACACCTTAATGAACTTCACGATCCAGAAATTCAGACCACAATGGCTCAGCAAGAAATGGCTTATCGGATGCAGAGTTCTGTTCCAGAACTTACTGATATCAGTAATGAATCGAAAGCGACTTTAGATCTCTATGGTCCAGAAGTGATGAATAAGGGCTCATATGCCCGTAACTGCCTCTTAGCTCGCCGTATGGCTGAGCGCGATGTGCGCTTTATTCAGCTCTTTCACCGTGGTTGGGATCATCACAGTAATCTACCAACTCATTTAACTGGACAATGTCGCGATGTCGATCATCCGACAGCAGGCTTGATTAAAGACTTAAAACAACGTGGTCTCTTAGAAGATACCCTCATTGTTATGGTTGGCGAATTTGGTCGAACGGCTTATGGGCAAGGCAACTTTAAGGCAGATAATTATGGTCGAGATCATCACCCACGCTGTTTCTCAGCTTTATTAGCCGGCGGTGGTATACAGGGTGGTATTAGTTATGGTCAAACCGATGATTTCAGCTATAATGTCGTAGATAAACCAGTACATGTTCGGGATCTACATGCGACAATGCTATGGCAACTTGGTTTGGATCATCAGCAGTTATCCTTCCCTTTTCAGGGGCTAGATGTGAAGCTTACGGGAGTTAATCCGGCATCTGTGGTTCAAGGAATATTGAGCTAGTAGATAAAGATACTTAAGTCTCATATTTTATGTACTTTGATTTTTTTCAGCTTTTTACTACACGCAGAGAAAACTCAAAAAACTGTGATACTTACTTTTGATGATTCGGTCAAGAGTAAGGCGGAGTTTGTCGCACCACTTCTAAAAAAACACGGTTTTAATGCTACTTTCTTTATCACTGAGGGCTTTTCCTTAAGGCAGGTAATACAAGCTTCCGCTTGCGTAGGATGCAAATTTTGATCCCGTTTTTTCTGCAATTCGGCACTCTAAAGAGTGGACTACGTACCTAAATCGTAGGAGGCAAATCTCGGGTCCCTCTTTCTCCTACCTAAATGGAGGCAGGTAGTTCAAGCTTCAGCTTGCGAAGGATGCAAATTTTTGGTCCCGTTTTTCCTTAAGGCAGGTAATACAAGTTTCAGCTTGCGTAGGATGCAAATTTTTGGTCCCGTTTTTTTAGTCATTCGGCACTCTAAAGAGTGTACTACGTACCTAAATCGAAGGAGGTAAAATTTTGGTCCCTCTTTCTCCTACCTAAAGCGAGGCAGGTAGTTCAGTTTCAGCTTGCCTAGGGATTAAAATCACCCTGTAATCTTTTCCCTGTCGGGGACATTTTTTTTCGTTTTTTGCGCAATATCGATATTTTTTGCGTGTTATGAATCCTTATATCTCCTGTATTCATGTTATGCTTTTAAACAAATTAATAAATGGAGTTTAAGCAATGAAATTACTAAGTGTCTTATTCATAGCCTTATCTTTTGGTCTTTTGGCCGAAGATAAAAAGCCTTTGAAGATTATCCAGATTGCCGGTGGTTGCTGTCACGAATATAAAGAACAAATGAAATTAACTTCCGAAGCTTTTAAAAAGAGCTTTAACTGTACGGTCGATACTTTTGTGGATGGTAGCGATAGAACGAGTCATCATGCCAAACTGAAAGAAAAGAATTGGTCCAAAGCTTATGATGCAGTTGTTTTTAGCCTGTGCGCTGGCCACGTCAAAGATGATGAATTCATTTTAAGTATTGTCGAAGAAGCGTCTAAAAATAAAAAAGGTCTCGTCTTTCTGCATTGCTCGCTACATAATTTTCGTTCAACAAAAATTGGTACCGATGCCTGGAGAAAGCTCATGGGCTTGACTAGCATAGGGCATGAGCATAAAGGCGATCTCATTTGTGAAAATACCGATGCGACTCATCCCGTGATGAAAAACTTTCCTCCGGATTATACCTTTAAAGAAGAAGAGGTTTACATCATTACTAAAAAAGGCGCGAATGTCAAAGAATTGGCTCGAGCTTATGGCAAGAGAACAAAAAAATGGCACCCAGTCATCTGGACCAGTGAATATGAGCAAAGTAAAATATTTGGGACTAGTATCGGCCATACGACTGCTACTTATGAAGATAAAGTCTATACAGATTTACTTTGTCGCGGCTTATTGTGGAGTGTTGGAAAACTCTAAAGTTATTTCTTTAGTGCTTCTAATTGCTTGCGGACTTGAGTAGCTTTTTTACCTTCAAGGACTTCCCAACAAGCCAGACCATTGCCTACTAAATCAAAGTTATTGAATTCCCAGATGACTTTTTTGTTCTTATCAACTTCAAAAATTTGTGGGTTATTGGGACCTGCATGGCAGTTACCAACAATATAGTTTCCTGCTTCACTCTCTTGGATACAGGTCATCCACCCAAGCTCAATATTGCTGTTAGGAACCTTTTTGTTGATTTCCCAGATGACTTCTTTAGCTGCTGAGACTTCGAGGATTCTATTGGCCCCTCCAGCACAAATAAATGTATTGCCATTCTTTAATTTTCGTGCACCATAAACGCGACCTTTGATGGCATACTCCCAGAGGATTTTTCCCTCAGCATCATATTCAACTACACCAAAATCTTCCGAGGCCACTACATAACCACCTGTTTTGGTCATTCGTGCCCAACGAGTATTGTGTGCACCTCTCTTTAGGGGGAATTCTTTAAGAAGTTTACCTTCTTTGTCTACATGAATAATTCTGCCAATACCACTCTCTACAATCATTGTATTGCCATTAGCTAGACGAGAAAAGGCATGAACTTGTACATGACCTTTATTATTCTGTTTGCTTGAATCGTATTCCCAGACAATTTTATTGTCGAGAGTCACTTCCAGGATATGAGTCCAAGAGTCGTGAAAAAGTATATTTCCATTCGCTAACATTTGTACATCATGATGACCATCATGACCGGCCTTTTGACCCTTTGTCTTATACTGCCAAATAGCTTTTCCGTCTTTATCACAGATGGCAACAATATTTTTGCCATAAGAAGCACTGACAAGAACTAAACGCTCCGCGTGAAGATTGAAAGTGACAAGACAAAATAGCGCTATTAATACTTTTGATAAATGATTCATAGGAGTCCAATTATTTGTTATATAGAATTATATTTATATATAGATTATTCGAAAAAATACAAGTCTTGGAGATGAGATAATCTCTGAGCACTTTAATATTGAACGAAAAAAAATGATCCAAACAATGGTTCTTTAGCGGTGATTTAGACTTTGTGAATGGAGTACAGTATTTATGCTGCCAATCCTTTGACAAGGTCATTATCTCTTTCATATTTAGTTTGCTTAATAAATATATGGAGAAGGAAATGGAAGCAAACCTATACGCATCACCTACAGCTGATTTACAAGATGATAGCAATGCGGGTGAATTTGAACAGATACGAAATACTTACCTCAAGCATGAAGCCTCGGTTCAGTCAGTTGGAAGCCTTTATACACTGGGAGCCTTATTCTTAGGATTTGCCGCAATCGCTAGTTTCTTTTCGGGAGAAACGGAAGTTCTCATAGGAGGTGTTTTACTCGCTTTAGCAGCGCTCTATGGCTGGCTTGGAATGAGTGTTCGCAAACTTAAAAGAGGATCCAAAATAGCCGTTGGTATTCTCTCTGGTATTGGGCTTCTCGGTTTTCCGATAGGTACCATTATCAATGCCTATATACTCTATCTCGTATTTTCTGAAAAGGGAAAAATTGTTTTTTCGGATGAGTACAGAGATGCAATAGCAGCAACCCCACATATCAAACATAAGACTTCGACGATTCTCAAAGTCTTCTTGGGTCTTTTATTGCTTGTTTTGGCTTTTGCCGTGGCGTCAACTTTCATGAACTAATTTTTGACTTGCTTAGATCTTGAATGAATGTTCAACGCCAGTGAGTTTGAAATCTAGCCCTTGGAAGGGCTAAGTGAATTAAACTGATGGTGCCCCTAAATAATGGTGATTTAGCGGTAATTTAGATCTAATTCTATGGAACTTAAGAGATATTTGAGCTCGAAGAGCTTAGGAATGTAGCCATGGACCTAAGTCCGTGGTGTTTGCATAAGAGTATCGTGCGTGCTGAAGGTACGCTGCAGGGATTTGCCTTCATACCTTCGGCATGAATATCATTTTTAATAATACCCACCGGATAAATCCGGTGGCTACCATGCTACATACCTTCGGCATGTGCTTAAATTCGCTAAGGTTTGATTTAGAGCTAATGCTATGGAACTTAAGAGATATTTGAGCTCGAAGAGCTTAGGAATGTAGCCATGGACCTAAGTCCGTGGTGTTTGAAAACAGTATCGTGCGTGCCGATTAAAAATCGGCGCTCCCAGTAAATATAAAATCTAACTCAAGAAGGGGAACACAGTCAGTAAGTCTTACTTGATTAAATCTTGAATGACTGAGGCATGTTCGACGCCGGTTAGTTTATTATCTAAACCTTGGAAGGGAAAGGTAAACCTTTCGTGATCGATACCAAGATTATGTAAAATCGTGGCATTGAGATCGTGAACACTGACGGGGTTTTCGGCGATATTATAGGCAAACTCATCTGTAAGACCATGTGAATGACCCGCTTTGAAGCCACCACCGGCAGTCCACATCGAGAAGCATTTACCGTGATGATCGCGTCCCGCACCAAGTTTTCCTTGGGAATAAACACTGCGACCAAATTCTCCACCCCAAACCACCATGGTCTCATCCAAAAGCCCACGTTGTTTCAGATCAGTGACTAAGGCAGCGGAAGCTTGATCGGTATCATGGCATTGAGCTGTTAAATCTTTTTCTAGTTTACTATGCTGATCCCAACCACGATGCAAGAGCTGAACCATACGAATGCCACGTTCAATCATACGTCTCGCCATGAGGCAGTTATAAGCATAAGTTCCTGGCTGGCGAGCTTGTTCGCCATAAAGCTGAAAAGTACTTTCAGGCTCCTCAGAAATATCCGCAATTTCAGGGGCTGTTTCCTGCATGCGATAAGCCATTTCATATTGCTCTATGCGAGTTTTGACTTCTGGATCACCCGCTTTATCATAATAATAATTATTAAGTGATTTAAGTGAATCCAACATCGAGCGACGACTCGACCGACTCACGCCTTGAGGGTTTTGTAAATAGAGTATGGGATCACCTGTGCTACGCAATTGCACTCCTTGATGAACAGAGGGTAAAAATCCGCTGCCCCACAAACGAGAAAAAATCGGCTGGCCAGGTTTTTTCCCCGTTCCTTGTGAGATCAGGATATTGTAGGCAGGCATATTTTTATTTCGACTTCCCAGACCATGGCTTAACCAAGCGCCGAGGCTAGGGTGGCCGGGAATTTGTGAGCCGGTATTGAGGAAGGTAATTCCTGGGTCGTGATTAATCGCCTCGGTATGCATGGATTTTATGACCGTGATGTCATCGACAATTTTTGAGGTGTAGGGGAGTAGATCACTCATCCAAGTCCCGGATTGGCCGTGTTGTTTAAATTCTTTGATGGGAGCACAGACGGGAAAGCTACTCTGTCTGGAAGTCATGCCCGTTACTCGTTGCCCACCTCTTACGGAATCGGGCAACTCAGTACCATGAAGTTTCTTTAACTCGGGGTGATAATCAAAGAGATCAATATGTGATGGACCACCCGACTGACAGAGATAAATAATTGATTTTGCTTTGGGCGCAAAATGCGGTAAGGCTGGCTGACTTTCATTAGCCATTGATTTTAGATTTAAAGAACCAAGACCTAGAGCTGCTGATTTTAAAAAATTTCTTCGATGTAATTTCATGTCATTCACCCTTAATTCCTTGTCATGCTTTCGCTGAGATTTAACAAGAGAGATGCACTAATAATCAAGGCTCCCATCTTTTTATCGCCGTGGGCACCTGATAATTTCATCAAGTGATCAAGTTCTTTTTTGTAATACTCAAGCTGCTTATCATAAGCTTTGAGTAAAGCCTGTAACTCTTTACCATTAGGCTCTCGACCTGTGCTCAAAATAAAGCCATGCTGGAGTTGTTCCTTAAGACTATTTGAGTGCTTTTTCATACGTATGGCCAAAGCTTCTGCGGCTTGCGTGAATTGAGGGTCATTGAGCATCACTAATGATTGTAGCGGAGTATTTGTTTGCTGACGACGCACCGTGCAAGTTTCTCGACTCGGAGCATCAAAAGCAGCCATGGCGGGGTGAGCACCCGTACGTTTAATGACCGAATACATACTTCTACGCATCATTTTACCATCAAAATAAGCCTGAGCAGTGAAAGAACCATGGCCAAAATGACTAATCTGTGCCCATAGGCCTAAGGGTTGAACGGGGTAAACGCTAGGACCACCTACATTCTCATCCAACAAGCCCGAAATCATCAAAGCATTATCTCGTACGAATTCAGCCGTTAAACGAAAACTTGGTGCCCGATGATGCAAACGGTTGTAGGGGTCAATTTTTGCGGCCTCAGCATTATGACGAGAGGATTGCTGATAGGTGGCCGACATGACTATGTTTTTGATTAAGCGACGAATATCCCAATCATGTTGACGCAAATCTATCGCTAAGGAATCCAGTAAATCCAGGTGTGATGGGTACTCACCCTGGGAGCCAAAATCTTCCGCTGTTTTTACAATTCCCGTTCCAAAAATCAACTGCCAGTAACGGTTAACCGCCACGCGAGCCGTCAAAGGATTGTCCTCTGCAAGAATCCACTGTGCCAAGCCCAAGCGGTTTTTTGGGTATTTATCGTCAAATGCCAGGATTTGTCCGAGTGCTGCTGGACTCACTTCTTCACCTAATTGATCGTACTGACCGCGAATTCTCACATGGGTCTTTTTCTCTTTCCAGTCCATAATCATTACTGAAGTCTGTCCCTTATCTATTTGACTCTGTAGCGCCCGTATTTCGATTTCAATGTTGCCCACACCCTTATCGGAAGTAAAACCTAAATAATCTTTTTTCTTTTTAATTTCAGCTTGGCGCTCTCTAAGCTCTGCAATACGCTTTTTATGTGCTCCAATCATTTTACCCTTAGGCGTCAATAATGAATTCACTTTCAAGACAGGATTAGAATTCCCCCCTTTACCAGCTCCCATGCCACTCTCAGATGAATTGTTAAAGAAAGCATACATGGAGTAGAAATCTTTTTGTGCAATAGGATCAAACTTATGATCATGGCATTGCGCACATTTAGTGGTTAAGCCCATGAAGGTCGTAGAAACTGTATCTACCTTATCATTGTGATAAAAAGTTATGTACTCCTCGGGCAGAGTTCCACCCTCGTGAGTATTCATACCATTTCTAAGAAAACCTGTGGCAATGACTTTCTGTACTTCCTCTTCAGTCAGCTTTTGTTTTTGTTCAAGTTTAAGAACTTCGGCCCAAGGTCCTTTTCCATAGGCATCTCGCTCCACGGCTTTTGCCCAAGGCTTATTGGGTAGTTGAGCCTGCCAAGTTTTATCTGTTACGATATAATCATCATCCAGTGTAAGCACTGCAACAAAGCCGCCTATGGAGGCTTGGTTTTCCGCGTGGACAAAAATATCATTGTGACCTTTTTTAAGGTATTTGGCAATATCCACTGATAAGGGTTTATTCCAATGCTCCGAACTGCCCACGAGCTGGCCATTGATTTTGAAGGTGAAATTGTCGTCACAAGTCGCCTTTAAAAGGGCTTCTTTAGGCAAACTATCTATATGAAAGCGTTTTTTTAAGTTGATCTTTTCATTAGCTTGCAGATCTTTTTTCCATATCCAAAAAGTTTCAGGTCTATCTTGTATGGGCTTAGTTACCAACAAATCTCCTGCCACTTGTTCAGTCACAAACTGATCATAAGGCTTGTTATCCATAAAAGATTTGATCACCCAATCACGCCAGGCCCACATGTCGCGGTGGTCATCAATTGAATAGCCATTGGTATCGGAATAACGCGCTGTGTCTAACCAATCTAATGCTAAGCGTTCGGCATGTGCATCTTTAGTCAAAATTTGATCGACAAGTTTTTCATAAGCTTGTGCTGATTCATCTGCCAAAAAATCATTGACTTCTTTAAGCGTGGGAGACATGCCGGTTAAATCTAAATAAAGTCGGCGAATCAAAGTTCTTTTATCAGCTTTATCAGAAGGACTTAAGCCCTTTTTCTCCAGCTCAGATAAAATAAAGTAATCAATCTCATTTTGCGTCCAATCGCGCTTCTTGACCACGGGTAAAGATTTTTTCTTTGGTTTTTCAAATGCCCAGTGACCCCTGTATTCAGCGCCTTCTTCAATCCACTCTTTTATGAGGGCGATTTCCGCCGCGTTCATTTCCTTTTTGCTCTCAGGTGGCGGCATGATCTTGTCTTCATTATCACTAATGATACGCAAGTATACATGGCTTTTTAAGGCATCACCCGGTTTGATAGCCGTCTTGTCACGCCTGGTTCGATAAGCGCCCATTTCTCCTGTGGAAATATCCAAGCGCAGCTTCTTTTCACGGCTTTCATCATCTGGACCATGGCAATGGAAACAGTATTTGGATAAGATAGGGCGGATATCTTTATTAAAGCTGACTTCAGCAAAAAGTGAGGTGCTTAAAAATAGACTGAGTAAAAATGTTTTCATAATATAATTCCCGATTAACTTAATTGACTTGATAGCCTAAGAATAAATTCTCTTGGACAAAGTGGCCCAAAGATTGTATATTTTCGGCATATAAGGAGTTTTTTATGAATTTAGATTTTTTCCAGGACCTCTCTCTCGATAACTTCATCCAAAGTTTCTTTGATCAATCAGAAGATTTATTTGCCTTTGCTAAGGATTGTGATTTTCGTTTCACTATGGTCAATAGACCTTTGCTAAAAAGCCTGAATCTAAGCTCAGAAAGTGAGGTTTTAGGAAAGACGGATTACGACTTTTTTAGCCCTGGCCAAGCTGATTTATTTCGCCTTGAAGACCGAGAAGTTTTTAATACGGAAAAAATGGTGCTTAATAGGACCTGGGGTATAGCAAACCCAAAGGGAGGAATGAACTGGTATATTTCCAGTAAATATCCTCTTAGAAATAAATCAGGGGAATTAAAAGGCCTGATTGGGATTATGCGCAATAGTAGTAAAGTGGGCAGCTATCTAGAACCCTATGCCGAGTTGAGCCCGATCTTTAATTTTATACGAAGCAATATAGCGCGTCAAATTGAAGTGGATGAACTCGCCAAAATCATGTGCCTCTCGCTCAGTCAATTTGAACGTAAATTCAAAAAGATGATGGCGATCACACCCTTAAAATTCATCAATAAGATGCGTATTGATTATGCTTGTGAACGACTCATAAAAAGTCACGATACACTTTCCAATATTGCCTTTGATTGTGGTTTTTTTGACCATAGCCATTTCAGCAAAATATTTAAGAGAATAAAAGGTATGAACCCAAGCGACTACCGCAAAAAATATCACGATTGATTATAATTTGTTTATAACAAGTACTTATTACTATATAAGCCCTTTTGTAAAGCTTAGTTCCAGATTTTGTGGATGAGTGCGTAGCCCTTTGGGTCATGTTTTTTGAGCTCTGATTTTATGAATGGGAAAAAGTCATTTTTTCCAAAATAAGCTTCCGTTAATTCGGCGAAATATTCTTTTTCATTATTCATGGCATAAGCACGTTTTTTACCACCGCTAATATAATTGACCGAATCATAGATGCCTGTGTTTTTGGCATTATTATAAGCGCTGAGAATGCCCTTGTGATTATAGCTTAGAACTTGATGGTGATAGGCATGGGAAAGTTCATGTAAGATAATCATCGGTTGATACTGAAGCCAATCTATATAGTTTTGGGCATTCTGAATTTCTATGGCCTTGGCCATTTTTGGATAGCGGCCATTTTCTCGTAACCAGCGCTCAGAAGGATGGTAGGCTGCACCAGGCTGAGAATTAAAACTAATCCAGATCTTGACTTTCTTGAGCTTCCCTAAGTGTTTTTTAGGGACTAGTTTTTCTATTTGTGCTAAGTCAATTTTGAGCTGCTCAAAAGCTTTTTTTATCGTTACTTTTTTTGTTTCATCGTCAGTTTTTTGAAGATAGACTTCCCAAGATAAGATTTTTTCTTTGCGATAATCCGCAGCGAATAAATTCAATTGGGAAATAAAAAAAATCATTAGTATGATTGACGATTTACGCATTTGAGTAGGCTCTTTAAATTATCGCTTCTATAAATTGAAATAGGTCATTTAGGATAGGCGGCGAAACTTCTATTTGTCTTAGTCGTATTTAATTTGATTTCAGAAATTTGAAACATATCATTGCCATGAACTTTGTGAAAACTAAAACGATAAAACTTAAACTCAGGCGAGGACTCACTCAGTTCGTATGAACGTTTCATAAGACGCTTTTCAAAAATTGATTGATTAGATTTTGTATCAAGTGGAATCCAAGTTATTCCATCATTTGAAGCTTCGAGAACCCAATCTTTTGGATCTCGCTCGGGAACGTCTCCACCAGAAATAAATTCGTAAGAAACTATGCCTACAGGTCGATCGTATTCAGCCTGCCAAGTGACGACTTTGTTCTTATGGAATAAGCACCACTTACTAGCTGCCTTATTATCGACACTCTGCTCAACCATTTGATTTGCACTTCCTATGGTACCACTAATAGCGAACTTATGGGCTGTGAAATTCAAATCTAATTGACTAATACTCCCGTTAAAACCCGCTGTGATAATTTGGCCATTTTTAATATCTAGTGACATGAGGTAATCATCTTGGAGCTGAGCAGTAAAAGTTTCAGCAGCTTTGTCAGGGTCAAATTTTCCATCTGTGGGGATAGCAAATTGTTTAATGGAACCATCATCAGCTACCGCCCAAAGAGAGTTTCCTTCTTGCTTGAGCTTAAAGATGTTTTTATTTTTAAAGTCATGTTTGAGGAAGATAGCAGAGCCTTCTTTAGCAAAGCGAGCTTCCATATCGCCTGCAGTACCATCTTCGTCTCGAATTAAGACAGGATCCCAGCCGTGGAGATGTTTACCACCACCAGCAGACCAAGCGAGTAGGCTATCTTTCTGGGCGACTACAGAGTAGACTTTGAAGTAACCATTGACTTTGCCATAAACTTTGGAATGTCCCTTGTAGGTAGTGAAAAGCAAACCCGTTTTAAGATTAAATACTTTAAGAGTTTTATCAAAAGATGAGCTTATAAGGAAGGGTTGAGCATCGACTTTTGATCCCCAAGTCTTACTGAGTCCACGTAAATACTCTACCACCTTTTGGTGCTTCACAATATCTGTAGACTTGTAGACAGTCGTTTTGACTTCGCGGGTTTTTCCAATACCCGTTTCGCGAATATCTGATAAGTTAATATTTTTATCAGGAGTGAATTCGAGTTGCCAATTAGCTTCGCGAATGATAGTGCGATTAGTGAATTTCCAGATCTGACGATTGTGCTCACCGCCTTTCTTTTCGAATACCGTATAAACGAGAAAATCGGGAAGTCCTTGATTTTTTGCCTGTGCTTCGAAAAAGCTATAATCCGTCACGGCGATACCTGTTACCCAGTGAGCATGCTGCTTGTTACGCCAAAGTAATTTATTATTCTTTAGGTCGAAAACACGAATATTACTATCCGCACCACCAGAAATTAATTTACTCCCATCGGGCGAAATCTTTATATCCAAAACCACATCTTCGCACATGGCGATATTAGTGATTTGTTTTGTTTTCAAATTAACTTGGCTAATCTCACCATATTCACCTGGAGCCCCACCACCCACATAGATTGATTTGCCATCATTTGAAAAGACAATGGCATTAATGGTTTGTGGGAGACCATCGATACGGTCTAATAATTTCCCCTTTTTATTCCAGATGAGAATTTCGTTATATGCGGCGGAGAAAATTGTTTTTCCATCTGGTGAAAATATAGAAGTGAAAACTGGCAGCTTCGTAGGGTAGATTTTGGGTGGCTTAGGGTGAACGGGCGGGGGCAACATAGTGATGAGCTTGTCGTCTGGCGAATCGCCATCGAATTTTGCGCCTTCCGCAATCCATTGTTTAAAGAGTTTGATTTCCGCTTGACTGAGAGCGTCATCTTTTTGGGGCATGCGATCGTCTTCATCATCAGTAATGAGTAATTCGTAGAGATAACTTTCATCTGGTGAATTGGCAACAATGGCTTCATCACCACTCTTGCCTGCTTTCATGAATTTACTGAAAGTATCGACGCCATAACCGCCTTTCTTTTTTTGTGCTCCATGACAGGATTCACATTTCTGTTTCAGAATGGGCGCAAGGTGCTTTTTAAAGCTCACTTCGGCATTAATACTGAGAGCGAGTAAAGTACTAAGTAAAATCTTTTTCATGATGAGCTCCTAATGCTGAAAGATAAATTCATTTGAGTTAATAACGACCCAGTAGAGGTCGCGCATGGCCTCGTCTTTATTGCTAGACTTTTTGAGATGGTCCGTAGCGATTTGTAGTTCATTTGATTTTGGGTTTCGTGAATAAGCACTGAGGTAGAGCTGCTTAATATTTTCAGCATCACCAAGCTTGCTATTATATTTTACATTCTGGAGTTTTTCTTTGACATATTCACCATTCATGAGCTGCAAGCTCTGGTCTAAAGCCACTGACTCGGGCCTTTCACAAGCACAAACAGTTTTTCGCTCAGGTTGACCAAATGCAGTGAGGAACTTGGAGTTTTCTGGATAGAGTTTTTGAGTGGCAAAGACTTTATCTAGTTTCGCTTGTCGTTTCTCCCAGTCTTGTTTTAAAGCTTTGTATTCAGGGGATAATTGGTAATAGCTATATTTCACCAGTTCACGTTTCCAGTCATCTGACTCAGTATAGTTACGAGCCATTTTTAGAGTATCAAAATCAAGAGATACTTGAGCATGAGCACTGGGACTACCATTCATTTGTACTTTGTATTTGGCTATGAGTCCTTCATTTTTATCGAGGTGATGATGTTCGATAACAAGACTTTGTCCATTGTGACTTTTAAAAGGTTTGAAAGTGAATGACAAATGAGGTTCATTATTACCATTGATTGGAGTCCATTTTCCATCGAGGCTTACTTTTTTACCGACTGATTTTTCACCGTCATCTTCCCAGTAGTGAAATCCTTTTATGTCGATTTTTTTAACGACTGGAAGTGCCGTCGTAAAGAGATTAAATCGTCCCTTACGATTGACTTTTACTTGATGAATCACTTTGGCATTTTTATCAAAAAACTTAATAGTGGCTTGGTTATAGCGATGTAGTGTGAGGAATTGAACAGGCGTTTCTTGGGGGAATTCAATTTTGATGTGATTGGCACTCTTAGCAGGATTCAGTTTCCCATCACTAAGACTCGTGAGCACTTTAGCAGATTTAGCTTGTGTGATTTTTGCCTTATTGATGATATTTTTACCATCCATAAGAACTTCAACTTCAGCAATATTACTATCGCTATTAGCAGTGATTTCGATAGATTTAACCATGCTACCTTTATTCTGACTAATAAGCCAAGCATTTAGCAGACTGATACCTAGTTTACTATCGAGTCCATTACCGTATTGACCCAAGTCATTTTTAGCAAATTTATAATTGATAGCACTTATATTCCCCGCAGTTAAAGGGTGGTAAGTTCGACTAAGTCCGAGACGATCTTTCTTAGAGTTTTTTGGTTCTTTATTTTTTGGACTAAGAATGAAACCCTTTGGCTTAGATTCAGATAGACCTTCACTCTTAATAGCATAAGTCACTTGGCTAGTTTTAAGTTCCGTCCAATTGATGGGCTCTTTACTTTGCTTAAGCCATGCGGGGAATTTTTTATTGAGTTCATCTTTAAGCTTTATGATCTCACTTCGTTTTTTATTCGCCGCCATTTTATCACTTTGAAATTTTTCAGGCTTTGGAGCATCACACAAGAGCAGGATGGCATCCTTCACTTGCTCAGCACCCAGGAGGCGAGGGCGTGCGTGGGAGAAAAGCTCGCTGTCATTTTTGTTAAAATCATTTGTTTCAGTTGTACGCTGATAGGTTTGAGAATTAAGGATCTGTCTAAAAATATGCTTGCGATTATAGTTAGAATCACTAAAATCTCTGGCTAGTGCAGCTAAGAGTTCTTTATTAGTAGCTGGATTTGAAGGACGGAAGTCATCCACTGGCATCACAATTCCACGACCTAATAGGTAAGACCAAATCCGGTTAACTTCAGTATTTGCAAAGTAGGGGTTGTCTTTAGCCGTGAGCCATTGAACAAAAGCTTTACGTGGGTCATCTTTGGAATCACGTTGAACATCAATCGGCCAAGGGTCTTGTGTGATTTTTGTGCGTGGATTCGCCGTATTACGAACAGAATTGGCATAGATGAGAATTGTTTTGCGATTGGGCTCATTGCCTTTTTCTTGAGCCAGAGTCTTGCGATCAATATTATTAAAAGCCGAAGTTATTTGATAATAATTATCCTGTGTCCAACTTTCGTAAGGGTGATTATGGCATTGAGCACAAGTGAGTCGTGAACCCATAAAGAGTTGAGTCACAGATTCGGTGACCATCTTACTATCTTTAGTCGTACGGAAAAAATTCGCTTTTGGATTTACATCTGTGTGCCCTTGTGACATCAGTAATTCTTCAGTGAATTTATCGAAGGGCATGTTGGCTTTAGTAGCTTCATAAATCCAACGACTATAATTGGCGGCATTTTCAGCCTTGAGTTCGTGTGTATTGATCTTTAGCAGGTCAGCAGTTTTCATGGCGTAGAAGCGTGCAAACTCATCAGAATCCAAGAATTTATCTATTAGTTGAGAACGTTTCTTTGGGTTTTTATTGCTAACGAATTGATTAACTTCTTCAATTTTAGGAACCTGACCACGTAAATCTAGCGAAAGACGGCGAATAAAAGTTGAGTCATCAATAGTGCCTGCAGGAAGATACTGAAGTTGACGAAGTTTATTGTTAACTAGTGTATCGATATAATTATTTTCTTTTGGGGCTTTCCATTTGAAACCATCAATCTTTTTGACCATGGTAAAATTCACCGTGACAACATCATCAATATATCTTACCGAGATAGCAGATTGGCCGCGATCTAATCCACTAACGAGACCCTTATCATTTACTATGGCTACTCGTTTATGTGATGTGGTATAAGTAGCGATTCTTGTGACATCTCTAAAAGTTCCATCTTCAAAAAAGGCCCAAACCGAGAGTTGCTGGTCTTGATTGGGGAATTCGAGGGCACGATCGCGAGGGAAGACTTTTAGTGTTTTGAGTTTCTTTTCTCCCTTATCCGATTTGGCTCCTTCTTTAATCCATTGTAAAAGAAGCTCATATTGTAAAGAACCAACTTCAAGACGTTTACCCCCGACGTGACCAACTTGCATACTGGGTTTTTTTAGCAAAAGACTTTGTTCGGGTGCAATAGGCTGGAGAAAGCGACCCATGGCTCCACGAATCATATTTTTTTCATCAAAATCGGGGTCAAAGGCGTTGAGCGAGAGTTCAAGAGCACCGCGACCATTGGGTTTGCCATGACAACCACCGCCATTACATCCTTGTTTGGTAAGTATAGCTAAGGTTTCCCAGTTGAAAGATACAGGATCATTTTTGTCAGTGGAACTGACTGTGAAAGGGATTGTTTGTTGTAACTTACCATAATTCACTGTGATTTGGCTATTGCCATTAGCCAAGGGAGTCACATAGGCATTTTCGACTTTAACAAAATGATTGTGGGTGAATTTGGCCTTGCGACTGAGGTCAATAGTTTTGCCATCTTTGGTATAACCTGTCACAAGAACTTGGGCACAGGATCGGGCACTCGTCAGTTTAATCTTTGTAGGGAGAACAGAGATTTTGACAATATCTTCTGCGAAACTCGCAAAGGAAGAAAATAATAAAAATGTACTTAGTAATTTAATCATGCGAAAAGCTCCGGAATAGCGTGACCACCTTTGGCGACAAACATCGGACGCCCTGCAGGTGTATGGATGGGGGATTCATTATCAATACCCATTTTTTCTAGAATAGTGGCACCAAAATCTTCGATTGTGTAACCTCGTGAGCTAGTGATGTAATAGCCATCTTTATCAGTTTCTCCGACGACATGACCGCGGGGAACTCCTGCACCAGCAAAGGCATAACTAAAGGCATGAGTCCAGTGATCGCGACCTTGGCGTTCATTTATTTTTGGTGTGCGACCCAACTCAGTAACAAAACAAACGAGTGTATCCTCTAAAAGACCGCGCTGATCCATATCTTGGATAAGACCAGAAAGGGCCCAATCAGTACTCCCCATCATCGGCCAAGTTCCAATACCATAACGTCCGCCACCGGCGCCACCGCCAGGTATATTAGTATGTGATTTTGAATAGATGGCATCGTGATGATCCCAGTTCATATTGCCACCACCGCTATAACGATTATCGATATTGCGAAATTTTGTATCAATACAAACATAGCGAACACCCGATTCAATCAGTTTGCGACCTAGCATGTAGAGGTCGGCACGTTGACGAAGTTCTTTTTGTTCCGGGCCATAAAGTTTTTTGATGTGCGCGGGCTCATTAGAAAGATCGAAGGCCGCCACGGTATTGGGGTTAATAAGCATTTCTTCTGCTTGTTGTGAGAAAGTTTGCATGGCGAGGATTTGCTCAGAAGTATTTTTTCCCATTCCGGAATTGAGCTTAGATAGTAGTTTTCGACGCTCTAATAATTGTTCAATCGCGTCTTTGCTTAAACCGAGTCCATTAACTTCGCCATATTTAATGGCAAAAGCTTTGTCTTTGGCCGCGAGAAAGCCGAGGCGAGAAGCAAATTTTGATTGCTCTCCAGTTGCTTCGTGGACGTAAGCAGGAAGGTAGGGGGCTAAACGACCTTTATGGTGGGCAATAACTGAGCCAATATCTGGGAGCTCAACGGGGCCAGTAGGATCACCTGCAGACATGATATACTGCGAACCTAAGGGGTGGGAGTTGCCAATAGAAGCTTTCTTTTGGAACATCGAGCGCACCACAGTCATGCGGTCAGCAACTTTTGCCGTTTTCTCCATGAGCTCAGTAAAATGTATTCCAGGAACATTAGTTTTAATTGATTTAAAAGGACTACGATGAATAATATTGGCCATAGGCTTCGGATCAAAAGTATCTATCTGAGAGACACCCCCTTGTTCGAAAATGACTAAAACTTGCTTGGCTTGTGCTTTAATTCGTCTTCCAGAACTGGCCATGAGTGATGGTGCTAAAGCTCCAGCACCAAGACTTTTCATAAAGTTTCGTCTATTAAAATTCATCTCAATCCTTATAATTTCATTGATTGTATTTATGTTAGCTATTATGTAACATACATTCTAAGATAATGCTAAGTTCTTTTAGTAATTACTTATCAAGTGAAGGTCGTTTCTTAACATTTTTATTGTCTTAACTTGATAAAATCCTCCGATTTACACTATCCGTTCAGCGAATAATATAAGTCACAGGATCTCCTTAATATTTAGATACAAGTCTGTATATAATATTTATCGCAAATTCATCTATAGATATGAAACTAAGAGCGGCAAGAAAGCAGGGGGAGGCTTTTGTAATCAAATACAGCTAGTTTTTGGGCAGAGATAGAAATATGTTAAACGCTATCAATATCTCTGGCAGGCAGATAGCCTCTGCAGGCGGATAAAAAAAACTATTCGCAATTTTAATGCCGATTCCAAATCGGCGCTCCCAGCTGCTAAGATCCTCAGGCCAAGGGCCGTTTACTCAAGATTTCTTTTTCTTAGCTTTCTTGATTTTGGCTTTGGGGCGACCAAAGAGAGATTTTTGCTTGGCCATTTCGTCGATGACTTGCTTTAAGTTAGTGAAAGTAGCTTGATCTCTTTCACTAGAAGAAGCGAACTGAAGTTCTTTGGTCTCGAAGTGACTGGGGAACTTTTGGTAAGTCGTGCCACTTTTTCCCAAAAGCACTCCATGACTGATATTGCGGGCCCAAAAACTGCCTTTGTAATACCATATATAGATTTGTTTTTTATCGCGCGTCCCCTTTGCCAAAAGTGTCGGCCATAAGCTCAGGCCATCGCCGGGGTAATTATCGGGTAGGGGAGCATCCGCAATCTCACAAAGAGTGGGCATAATATCGGAAAACTCCACCAATTCAGTTTTTTGTACTGCGGGCGCAATCTTGCCCGGCCAATTGACGATAAAAGGCACACGCGTTCCAGCATTCACTAACTGGCCTTTTTTGCCAATGACTTCTTGTCCCTGCCACTGAGTCTTGATCGGGGCATCGGTACCATTATCACCCGTAAAAATAACTAGGGTATTTTCACGTAAGTCCAAGTCATCTAACTTAGCTATGATTTTCCCGACAATTTTATCGGCGTACTGAACCATATCGCGAAAGTGGATTTTCTTTTGCTTGTCATCCCCGGGACCTTTATAAGTCTTGGAACCAGGAGACTTTGGGTCCCAAGTCAAGGAATCTGGTGTGGCATCAAAAGGACAATGAGTAAGGATCATCGGGTAATAAACAAAAAAGGGCTTCTCTTTATTTGTTTCCATAAAGTCACAAATGAAATCTGCACAGACGTCTGGACCGTATTCACCATTTTTGTAGTCCACTACCTCACCATTGATCTCCAGTTGTGGATTGGGAAAACGACTATCAAAAGTCGTGCCTTTTTTTGCTTTCGGACGAAAGTGTTGCCAAAGGCAAGCTTGATCAAAACCAAAATGCTGCGGAGCATCTTTCTCTTTGCCAAGCTGCCATTTACCGGCAATGGCAGTCACGTAGCCCGCTTTTTTGAGCTGGTGGGCAAAAGTCGTCTGTGAACGATCTAAGACCCCAAATTTAGTGAAATTGCGTTTATTATACAATCCGGTCATGATCTTTACTCGGGACGGAGTGCAAATAGGGTTGGCGAAACATTGCTCAAAGCGCATGCCTTCGGCGGCTAGCTTATCAATGGCGGGGGTCTTATAATCTTCACTACCATTCGAACTAATACATTCATAGCCCATATCATCGGCCATAATTAAAACGATATTTGGTTTATCTTTAGCCGCCTGACTTAGCATGCCGATGGCCATTAGTGCCATGAAAAAATTTAGTGTTATTTTCATTTATCTTCTCACTCAAGGTTAATTATTATAAAGACTACACCCACAATAGTCCTAAGATTACATCAAATGATTGATTAATTAATATTCTTTGTGACTTATACGTAAAATTTTTACCCTTGGGATTCTTAAGGAGTGTTGTCACACAGGCGGATAAAAAAAAAAGTATTCGCCCGTATGGCAATACCCCGTATGACTAAAAACATGACAATGCTATTGATATTTCCTTGTTTACCAAGGATATTAAAGACTTTTAAACTTATTGAGTAAGTTCTTGCTGCTGGGAGGCTTCGTTGGGAGAGGAACAAAATAATCAGGAACTATTGCAGAGTCTTCTTTATCTCTTGTTGTCAGAGAAAGTTTCTGCAGAGGATTTAAAGCCAGCATTACAAAGTTTTACTCGTGACTCAATTGAAGTTGACGAGATTCTGCGCTTACTGAAAACGAGGCCAGAAGAACGTTTTCAATCACTAGCTCATATTATTGAGGACAAACGTTTAAATGATGCTGGAAAATTCTATTATCAAAATCAAGAAGGCTGTCTTGATGAAAGTTATTTTAGAGAAAACCTCAAGGGCCTGCCCTTACATATCCCCAAGAACAACTCTGATGAAGGCGTATTTAGTGAGCTCAACGAAGCCTGTGATTTACTTAATGATTATTTCTATCTCTTAAAAAAGCAGCAAGTCCTCCCCGAGATTTTTGCGAGTGTCGAAAAAAAATGCTTAAGTAAAATTGATTTGTTTTCTCAGCACAGGGATTTTTTATCGATTTTGAATGCCGAAAAATTGGTGGAAAACTCTTGGCATCGGGTGAATGATGAGCTAAGAAGTGAGTTTCGGCAATTTAAGCAAGAGCTAAAAAAGTCTTATGAGACTTCTTTTGATGAATCCGCCAGAGCTTTGGCTCAAGCGAAAGTTCCTTTGAAAGTTAAGCATCGCGATGCTTTGTTAGCGGCGCTAGAAGACTTAGTTTCGCAGCAAGATGAAGTCCCTGATTTTTTATTATTTTTGATATTTCAATGGCCGGATTTAGCTGTTGTACGAATCATTAGAAAGCTTTGGGAAAAAGAAGCTGACCGAGATCAGCTCGTCTTATTATTAATTATGCGCTTTGGGCAACTTTCGATTTACAAAGTGGCTAATTGGTCTTTGACGCTAGATAAAATCGAAGGCGCTTATCTAAGTTCTCGTGATCGCATCAATCATCTCAGTAAACAATATCCCATAAGCCTCTTGTATATGTGGTGCATGGATCACGGAGAAATGAGTGAGAGCCTCTTTAATCATTTAAAAGAAAGTTGTTTTGAGGAAGCACAGAAAACCAATAAAGAGCTTTTTCTGGAGCGCTGGCAAGACGAGATTTCGGAAAATGAAAGGAACAAAATACTAGGTATTACAAAACTTTCTGCTCAGGCGATTTCTCCAGAAGAAAAGCCTAGCTTAGTGCTTACAGCCACACAAGTCACCACACAGATCGTTAAAGCTCCCATACTAGGCTCAGAAAAAGTCCTTCCGGTCAGTGAGGAAAGAGAAGATAAGTCGCTTGCGCCAGTAGCCTCTTTAGTCAGTCGGGATGAAGCTCCGACCGTGAGTCGTGCCCCGCGAGTCAAAAGCAATAAACATTCAATTTGGCAAGAACACATGAAACCTTTTATCAATGATAATTGGTTTATGATTGCAGGCTTAATGTTATTTATAGGCGGAAGTTCAATTTTGTCTTATTTCACATGGGATAAACATTGGGTTTTTCGATATACGCTCATGCCCAGTTTATTAGCGTCATTCACCCTCGGTTTAGCCTATTTAGGTAAATGGATAGAGAGCAAGGGCAAAGAATTTGTGAGTTCAGCCACGATCCTACGTGGTGCGGCCATTCAGTTACTGCCGATAAATTTCATGGCGGTCGCCTTGATGTCATCAGACGATATTGTGAGTCACAAGAATTTAATCATCCCCCTAATGTCATCAATTTACTTAGGCTTAACTTGGCTAGGCTTAAAAAAGTGGTGTGGGGCAGTGTCCAAACAACTAACTGTACTACTTCCTAGAACGCTGTTAGTCATCAATAGCTTGGTGGTCTTAGCGCCTTTAGCCGAAATGATCGGCCTCAAGAAAGAGGATGGTTTATTAGTGATTTTAGGCTGTGGTTTCTATTTTGGTTTTGCTCTAGTAGCCTATTCCTTTTATTCTTTTAGCCGCGGAATAAAAGAAATAAAAGGCGCTGTAGACAAGAGGATTATATGGTTTTTTACCTTGATGGTTGTGGGTAGTTTCTTACAGGTATTCCTCTGGGTTCATAGTCATATTCGTACGATTCCGGAGATTTATACTTATGCACCGCTCTTGGTTATTAGTGGCGGATTAGTTTTGATGTTAGAGCGTAGTAGTGCTGAATTTATAAAGCTTAAGAAATCCCAGCAAGATGATGAATCATTTATTGGTTATGCGCTCATTGTCATTGCTTTAGTGATGGGCTTTGCTGATCCTAACTTTCGCGTGATCTGCCTCTTGCTGGCGGCATTTACTTGGTATTTACAGTCGCTGAAGAGAGCCAGGAATGTTCATTATTATATCACGCTAAGTTTATTGAGTAGTGGCATCTTTGCCATCAGTGGACTGAGCTTTTTTGATACTCAATACATGCCTGTATTAG
Organism: Lentisphaera profundi; assembly: GCF_028728065.1. GTDB lineage: Bacteria > Verrucomicrobiota > Lentisphaeria > Lentisphaerales > Lentisphaeraceae > Lentisphaera > Lentisphaera profundi. The sequence goes on from NZ_CP117811.1 coordinate 1,296,839, forward strand.
GGATCATCAATGTTATTATCCTAGCTGGCTTGAATTATAAATTTCGTCAGGCAAAAAACTATAGTTTGGCACATGCCTGCACGAGTACTCAGCTGGTGGTTTTATTGGCAATTGTCTTATTGGCAATGGTGAATCAATTGCAGTTCAAAAGTTCTTTAATTTTAACGACTCTCTATCTCGTTTTTAGTGCCTTGATGTTTATTTATCGATCCTACCGCGATGAACAAATTAAGTGGCTCCATATCGGCATGTTTATTTTTGCTTTGTGTCTTCCTTATGGTGGCTGCGTCGATATGCTTCAAGGGACCTTGAGGGGCAATACACTTATTTTCGGCTTAGCGCTTCTTTCCATTTTGTGGCTCTTAGTAGTCCGCTTTATTCCCTTCAGTTTATTCAAAGAAGCGCGCTCAACGGTTTTGTGGTTTTACGGATGTTTAGCCGTGGTAACGATGATAATAAGGGTTTTTCTTGAACGAAATGTTGCAGTCGACCCTGAGTGGTACAAAGCCTTTATGGATTATTCGGGGCCCTTGTTAATGACGGGCATCTTGATTCTGACAAGTTATTATTCTAGATCTTTGATTCCCGCACTGATGGCATCCATTATTGCAGTGATTTTATTCCCGGAACTCAAAGCAAATTTCAGAGCTACTTTTGACACCCTTGGTTTTGGTTCTGGTCTGGGAAGTGCTTGTTCGGCATTTGTTATGATTGGCCTATCATTTTACCTAAGAAGAAGTCCCAAGTTAAAGGATTTAGCTGAGGGCGATAAATTTATGATGACATCCTATTTTCCGATGCGCCGTTATGATCATAGCTTATTCACTTTGCCCCTGATTTGTTCGGCCTCTTTTTTACTGATTAAAACCGCGAGTTTTAATTTAATTAGGCAAATGATGAGCCGACCAGGAATTTCTATAAAAGCAGCTATTGCACTCATTATTTGTTCTTTATCGGCCTATGCCCTCTATCTTTACTTCCGTAAAACTAAGCTCAAATTCTTATTTCATCTGGCTTGGATTTATCTCGGTATAGGGATTTTCTTACTCTTTATTGAAAGCGATCCCCACGTCCAATGGGGAGAACCTTATTTATGCACACTGATCAGTTTACAGGCCCTTTATTTTCTCGCCTATAGCTCCAAAAAGAACTATGATTTTTTAGAGCTATTATTTGTTCAGCCAATGAGCCAAGTATTAGCAGCTTTGAGTCATGTGGCGAGCCTGCTATTAATTCTGACCTTTATGAGTGATAGCGCCGATACTTCGACTCCTTATCTCGTCTTATTTGTTATTGGTCAATTTTTATGGCATCTGAAATCCAAGCAGAAAATTCATTATGGCATTAGTCTTTATCTCCTAATTTGGGCACAGTTAAGCGATTGGAGTGCCGACACGATAAATGAGCTGATTATGCCTGGTGTTTACTTAGCACTCAGTACTTTGGTGATCCATGCAGTATGCAGTCGATTGAATGCTTATTACGACTCTTATAAAGCCTTGTTCAAATCATTTTTGTTAATGGCCAGTTTATCGAGCGTTCTTTTTGCTATCTTTAGTCTGCCTTACTTGGCACAGGACCTTCACTTGAGTTCAGGCTTTATGACTTTGAGCATCTTGGTACTTATTTTGGCTTACCTAGAAAACCAATCGAAATTTTTACTCTTGCTGGCCTTTTCGAGTCTTTATTCATACATTCATTATGACCAGCTCGATGATTTACTGAATGTCACCCATCTATCCTTAGCCGCTTTAGTGATGAGTGTAATGAGCTATGGCCTTGTAGCTTTAGAGAAAGCTAAAGAGACTTGGATGGAGACCGGCAAAGCTTTAGTACTGTTCAAATCTAGGGATAGTACTTTACTCTACCTACCCGCAATTTTTCTCTGTATATTTGCGGCCTTATTGCACCTTATCTACTGGCGAAAAAGCTCTGAATACTTAGTGTCGACTTATATCGCTTTTCTGGCGCTGTGTTTTATTTCTTGGGCATGGAAGAAAGCTGAAGTCAGAATCATTGCCTTGATCAGCTTAAGTCTAGCAAATATTCATTTAATTGTTTGTTTCGGTGAAGCCTACCTCATACAAGAAGGCCTTTCGGAGCTTCACTTATGGTGTTTAGGTCTTGGGCTCACACTGATTATGTCAGCGGCTTACAGGAGATTCACCAAGGATGATACCATCAAATCACTATTGGCACATGGGGGCTTAGTCCTATCTATTTTAGTCTTGGTATTGTTAGTGGGAAATTATATAAGTCATCCGAATTTAGACTCTGTGAGCCCACTGCGGTTTTTTGTATCTGGCTTAATGGCTTTATTAGCCTCACTTTATTTTAGGTCTGCTTCACGAAAGCCCCAGGATGGTGAAGAAAAGTATGCCGATATTTTTGAAGGAATATATCATTTTGGCTTGAGCATGAGTTTTTGGTGCTTCACCCTAATGATCCCCTTTATGCGCAGTCCGCAAACGGCGATTTTGGCTTTTGGTCTTCCGGCGATTTATTTTTATTATATGGCCGAACTCTATTATGCTCGTGGTGAAGCGCATAAAATATATCGCAATTCCTCATCGCTTTTATTGTACGTACTTTTATTGCTGTATCTCTTTAAGGGGATTGTGCACATGACTTTCTATCCAGAAGTTGCGATGGATAATAGTTATTATCATAGCAATGCACCGATTCTGATTGTTTATGGTTTACTCTTGTTTAGAATGCATGCTTTGGGTGCGAAGATTCAATCAGCTTTTTATGGTGGCTTAGCTATGGTATTTGGAGTCTTCTTTAGCTTGTCGGCCATACCTTCTTTAAGTCCTTTTGATTACCCAATTAAGGCCTCATTTTTAGCCGTGATCAATGCACATATTTGGATTTTGATCAATCACCAAAAATCACCTATCCGCTCATTTTTCATGGACTTTTCAAAAATCAATGAAGATCAATGGTTCTCCTTAAGGAAAAATTGGGGTGTATGTCTCTTGTTTTTAACCCAAGTATTAGGATTGATAGCTTTAGTTAATACCCAATATGAACCCTATATGTTTGCTCCGGTATTATTTTTGTCTGCCAGTGTTGCGGTCCATCTTTGTATTATCAGAAAATCTAAGTTCTATGGTTTATTAGCGCTGCTTGAGCTCGTGTTTGCGATGCATGCAGGTTTCTTGATGGAGAGCTATATAAAAGCAGATGATGTCATTTGGTTGATATTGGGACTATGGGTGATTTTTACTTTCATCAATCTCTATAAATATAATAATATTCCCAGTCGACGCTCTTGGTCGATTGCAGCCTTCTTTATCATTTTGCTGATTCCGCAAATTGTCTATCATGAGCTCTATACCTTGAAATCTTTATGTGCGCTTATCTTGATGATTCCGCTCAGTTTATTCACGGCCTACCCACGTGAAATCGTCAAAAATCCAATAGAGCGATTCCTCGCTTTTGCTTACTTGTGTCTACCAGCTTATCTCGCTTATTTTATCACTTATGATGAAAGCTTATTTGTTCATACGCTTTATCAGCAAGATGCTTTACCGGCAAGTTTATTTGCTATCTTCATGACTTTGTTAGCGTTGCGTCAATTAGATAAATGTCCACCTAAACTCATCGAGAGCTTCTTAGGCCTGCGCTATAAGGTATTGAATTTAGTCTATAGTTGGTGGAAACAAAAGGCTCTTGTCCTGACACGCAATATCTCATTTGTTGTTAGTGGTGGCTGTTCCTTATTACTTATCATCTATATGAACGAAGCCTTTAGCAGGGGCCAGTTTATGGTATTGCTCTTTACCTTTGTAGGGATGACGATTATCTGGTTTTGGGACGGAAGAAAAAATCGCAGTCAAGTAGCCTATTATATGATGGCTTATTCGGTGCTTATACTGATGGCTTTTTTGCGTCATCAATTAGTGAGTGCCACGAGCTTATGGCGAGATGAATATGATATCTGGTCGAGCTTATTGGTATCCCTACTGGTGGCGGGAGTTAAACCTCTGATTGATGATGATCAAAAAGAAATGCGTAAACCGCTTTTAGGGCTGCTCTTATTAATGCCTATAATTGCCCTTTCAAAATCCATTTATTATGATCTAGGAAGCCAATATACACTAATGATTATTGGCGTGAATAGTTTAATTTTTTCTTTTCTTGGTAAAGATGATAGAGAGTCGCCTTATCACCTCATCTCGATGCTTGGTTATGTCGCTTTTAGTTCGATGACACTGTGGACACAGCTCGGCTTAAGGACTTTGCATGTCTATGTCATTCCTGCAGGAGTAGGGGTCTTAATTGTTTTGCAATTAATGAAGAATTCAATTTCGCTTGAGCGCAGAAACCTTATTCGCCTGATTACTTTACTGCTTATGGTGTCGACTTCACTTTATTATGCGCTTGTGGATCAGCCCCATTCTCTAGGCTTTAATCTGACGGTGATTATTTTATCTCTCTTGGCAATGGCCTTCGGCAGTCTATATAAAATTCGTTTGTATGTAATATTGGGCTTCTTGGGCTTATTTATTGATTTATGCTCAATTTTCACTCGCATGCTCATTAGTCTCGAAAAGGGAACTCGCATGGCAATTCTCGGTAGCTGTATTTTGATTATTGGCAGCCTTTTAGTCTTTGCTAATCTTTATTATAAAACTCATCAAGAGACGATTAAAAATATCTTAGATAAGTGGCGCTCAAAATTAAAGAGCTGGGAGTAGGGCGGAATCTTTATTTTGAATAAAATGGGATTTTTTAGTAAAACTTGTAACAGCGGGGTATTTGCCGATTTTATTATACTTTTAGCTATTATTTTCATATATAAATCTACTCTGACTGAGTAGCTTGAAGCATATTTTAACACAAAACTTACCCAAGGATGATTTATATGAAGTACTTAATGCTTATTCTTTTTTGCTCAGTCTTACCAGCAGCGGAGCCCATGTGGATTTGGAAGTCGGGAAAAATTACTACTGAGAAAGCCGAGTTTCGTCGTGTTATAGATTTAGCGAAAGCTCCAAAGAAAGCTAAAATCATGATCACTTGTGATAATGGTTTTACTTTAATCCTCAATGGCAAAGAATTGGCGAAGTCAAAGAATTGGCAAGCACCCGTTAAATTGGACATAGCGAAAAAACTTAAAAAGGGTAAGAATACTTTTGAAGTTAAAGCTGATAATGAAGGCACCATGGGTGGCTTGGTTATGGATTTAAGCATCAATGGCAAAAAATACTCTTCTGATAAAAGCTGGCAGGCTAGAGCACCCAAAGGTGATTGGACTGCGGCTGTCGAAATAAAGAAGTATGGTGCAAGTCCTTGGGGCAAAATTTTTGAAAAGAATAAAGCGGCTAAAGCGCTTAAAGCGGCTCCATCACCCACGACGCAAGCGGTGACAACGCTGCCAGGATTCAAAGCAGAAAAGATTTATACTGTTGATAAAAAGACTCAGGGTTCTTGGGTTGGACTTACTTCAGACGACAAAGGCCGCCTCATTGCCTGTGATCAATACGGTGGAATCTACCGTCTTACACTAGGAGCTAAAGAACCCAAAGTTGAGAAGCTCAATGTAAAAGTCAGTCACGCACATGGAGTACTCCATGCTTTTGGTAGTCTTTATGTGATCAATAACGAAAAAGATCCTAAAGGCCTCTACCGCCTAACAGATACCAATGGTGATGACCAATACGACAAAGAAGAATTTTTGATCCAATTCAAAACACGTGGTGAGCACGGTATTCATAGTGCGGTACTTTCGCCCGATAAAAAATCTATCTACCTCATTGGTGGTAACAATACTGATCAACCTGATTATATCAATAAATACCGTATGGCGAAAAACTGGAGTGAAGATCACATTCTACCGCGTATGGCCGATGGCCGTGGTCACAATCGTGGACGCCTAGCTCCCGGTGGTCTCATCCTTAAAGTTTCTCCTGACGCTAAAGATCGCGAACTCATTGCCCATGGTTTTCGCAATCAATTCGATGCCGGTTTTACACTCGAAGGCGAACTCTTCACTTACGATGCTGATATGGAATACGATATTGGTTCACCTTGGTACCGTCCATGCCGTGTTAATCACGTTGTTTCAGGAGCAGATTACGGCTGGCGCAACGGCTCAGGTAAATGGCCTGAGTACTACACCGACACGGTCTCAACAACAATTGATATTGGCCCTGGTAGTCCTACTGGAACAGTTATGGGCACAGGCGCAAAATTCCCTGAAAAATACCAACGCTCTTATTTTATTAATGACTGGACTTACGGAACCATGTACGCTATTCACCTCAAACAAGAAGGTGCTACTTATACAGCTACAAAAGAACAATTTATTTCGGGCAAGCCCCTTCCACTTACAGATGTTATCATTCATACAGATGGAAATATGTACTTTGCTGTTGGTGGTCGTCGTACGGATTCTGCACTTTATAAAGTTACTTATGTTGGTAAAGAATCCACCAAGCCTGCAAAAGCTCATCAACTTAATAAAGATATGTTAGTTCGTAGAGAACTCGAGGTACTTCATACCCTTCCTGCTTCAAAAGCCATAGCGGATAAAGCTTGGCCTTACCTCAGTAACTCAGATCGCTTCATTCGCCATGCGGCTCGTGTAGCAGTAGAGAGACAAAATACTGCTGATTGGAAAAATAAATTCAGCTCAGAAAGTAATACTTGGGCCATCATTGAAGGTGCCTGCGCCTTAGCTCGCATGGGTCAGCAAGCTGATCAAAGTCTTATTCTTAAAAAGCTCAACTCATTAGATTATAAAAGTTTGGTCGAAAATCAAAAACTCGCCGCGATTCGCTCTTATCAACTCGCATTTACCCGCCTCGGTAAGCCCAGTGAGTCTGATGCTCAGCTTGTTATTAAAAAGCTTAACGGAGAATATCCCTCAAAGAGTAACTTTGAGAATCGTGAACTCGTTCAAGTCTTACTTTACCTCGATGCTCCCAATATCATTACTCGCGCCGTTCGCGAAATGGTGAGTGCTACTGAAGAACAAAAGAAAATTCTTTCTGATGAAATTTTGCAACGTAATGATCGTTATGCGGCTGCGGCGAAACGTACTGAGCAGTTCCGCCCCAATACCCAACAAGTATCCTTAGCCTTCTCGCTGCGTTCGATCAAGAATGGTTGGACTGATGCTGATTACGCCACGTATTTCTCTTGGTTCCCAAAAGCCAAGACTTGGCAGGGCGGTAATAGCTATGCCATTTTTATCGAAAACTCTCGCAAAGAAGCTCTCGCCAATATTTCTGATCCTGCGAAAAAAGCTAAGTATGATAAAATCTCAAGCAAATCTCTTATCAAGCCTCGTGCGACTACTTCACCTAAGGGACCAGGACAGATCTGGACAGTAGAGACTGCAGTTGCTGCAGTGAAAGACAATCTTAAGGGCCGTAACTTCAAGAGTGGCGAAAACCTTTTTCATGCGACTGCCTGTGCGAGCTGTCACCGATTTGCTGGAGCGGGAAGTGGTATTGGCCCCGACCTCACGGGTTCTTCGAGCCGTTATACACTCAAAGACATGATGGAAAACATTATCGAACCTTCGAAAGTGATCTCAGATCAGTACGGTAGCAAAATCTTTAAAATGAAGAATGGCAGCGAAGTTGTTGGTCGCAAAGGAACTGAGGAAGATGGTACTCTTCACCTCATGACGAATCCTTACTCAGCTGACTACACGGCTGAGATTAAAGTAGCTGATATCAAAAGTGAAAAAGAATGGCATGTATCGCCGATGCCACCAGCACTTATCTATTCACTCAATCCTGATGAGCTTAGTGATCTAGTGGCCTACATTTTCTCTGCGGGCAATCCCGATCACGAGTATTTCCAAGCTTCCGCAACATTAGAAGGCGCAACAAGTCTCTTCAACGGTAAAGATCTATCTGGCTGGAAGGGTGATCCAAAGCTTTGGAAAGTCGAAGATGGGGTCATCTATGGTTCAACTCATGGCAATAAGCTTAAATCGAATACCTTCCTCGTTTGGGAGGGTGAAGTCGAAGATTTTCACCTCACGTTTGAAGGTCGCTTTGAGGGCAATAACTCAGGCATGATGTATCGCGCTTTTTGGAAGGACGAAAGCATTTTTCGCCTCTCGGGTTACCAATGCGATATGCACCCCAATCCCCCATACCTTGCGATGCTCTATGGCGAGGGTCTTGGCAAGCGTGGCATCATTGCCAAGCGCGGTCAGAAGGTTGAAATTGATTCAAAAGAGAAAGTGAAAGTCACCGGCAAAACTACCGCACCAGAAAAAATTGATGTGACCAAATGGCAGACTTACGAAATTATCTGCAAAGGTAATCACATGATTCACAAAATTGATGGTAAAGTGACAGTCGATATCACTGATAATCACCCCAAAAGATTGAGCAAAGGTAAGATTGGCATGCAGCTTCACGCGGGTGTCCCAATGAAAGTTTGGTTCAAAAATATTCAATTTAAAAAACTTAAGTAAGAATAAAAATTTTATGTGAGTACGCAGTACTCAATCCGCCAGTTGAGGGAGGCTTCCCTCACGGGGTACGGGGCTGTCCCCGAATGGTAGGGAATTTAAGCAAATGCCGAAGGTATGCAGTATGGTACCCACCGGATTTATCCAGTGGGTATTGTTTTAAAAAAAAGCTATAAATGCCTCCGGCGGGCGGAGAGCCTCCGCGGGCGGACTAGCTTCGCAAAAACCTTAAGTTCCCTTCCATTAGGGCTGGCCCCGAATAACTTTTAAATTATTTTTCAGTAATAAGAAACAGTTTGCTGTAAGATGATGCTTTTGCACTACAATTATTATGTAGCTCACATTTTTTTTAATAATAAAGGTATTATATGAAACTCAAATTCTTAATTTTATTATCTTGTCTTTTTTCTGTACAGGCAGCCGACAAACCCAATATCTTACTCATTCTCTCGGATGATCAAGCCTGGAATGATTATAGCTTCATGGGCCATGAACAGATCAAGACACCTCATCTCGATAAGCTGGCTTCTGAGTCCGTTGTCTTTAAACGCGCCTACGTGCCGACGGCGCTTTGTCGTCCTTCTTTGATGACCTTTGCTACAGGCCAGTATGTTCATATTCACGGAATTACGGGTAATGACCCCTTTGGAGATAGCGCTAATCCAAATAATCCCGACCTCAAAGAATCACTCATTTCAAAAATTGATAAGCTCGATACCCTAGCTGAACTTCTAGGTGAGCAGGGATACCTAAGTCACCAAAGCGGAAAATGGTGGGAAGGTAACTACAAGCGTGGCGGCTTTACTCATGGTATGACTCGCGGTTATCCTCAAAAAGGTGGTCGTCATGGCGATGATGGTTTGAAAATTGGTCGTGAAGGCAATAAAGCCGTAACGGACTTTGTTGATATGGCGATTGAGAAAGACAAGCCTTTTTTCCTCTGGTATGCACCCTTCATGCCCCACACACCTCATACACCACCAGAGCGTATTCTCAAAAAATATCAAAAGTATAACTTGTCTGAGTCAGTTGCTAAATATTACGCCATGTGTGAATGGTTTGACGAAGCCTGTGGCGACTTGATTCAACACCTCGAAGACAAAAAAGTTCGTGATAATACCCTGATTGTTTACGTTTGTGATAATGGTTGGATTCAAAACCCAAAGAGAGGTGGTTATGCTCCCCGTTCAAAGCAAACTCCCTATGAAGGCGGAACTCGCACGCCCATTATGTTTTCATGGCCCAATAAATTAAAACCACAAGATAGACCTGAGCTTTCTACGAGCCTCGATATCTTCCCTACAATAGTTTCTGCAGCGGGGGCACGCATGCCCAAAAATCTTCCTGGTCTAGATCTCAATTCTTACATGATCAATAAAAAACCAATTCCACGCGATCATATCTTCGGCGAGTCCTTTGCGCACGATATTGTCGACATCAGTGATTCAGAAAAAACGCTTCTCTTTCGTTGGGTAATCAAGGGCAATTATAAGCTTCTTCTCACTTACGATGGCAAAGTAGGTCGTTATAAATCCACTCATCCACGTACAGAGAAACGTCCTCAGCTTTTTGATCTCTCAAATGATCCTGCTGAAAAAGTTAATCTCGCCAAAGATCATCCCGAAAAAGTTGCGCAACTCGCAAAAATGCTTAATGATTGGTACCCAGTTAAAACAAGAAAAGTGATCACCGAATTTAAGTAGGCACAAGTAACAATTTAAATGTCGTATCATTGTCTCATGGATTCAAAGATGAATCCATGAGTAGTGATTTCCTACAAGAAAACGCCCTTATAAATATAACAAAATCGGCACTTAATGTAACTCTTACCTCAAATCGACTTTTATGCTGTCACAACTTTAATTGACTGACCGTATAACATCATGACAAGAGAAATTAAATTTGACACATTGGAGTCTATATGAAGATTAAGTTATTAATATTTTTAAGTTTTTTTATCAATTTACAGGCAGCTGACAAACCCAATATCCTGCTCATCCTCTCAGATGATCAAGCCTGGACCGATTATGGCTTCATGGGCCATGAACACATTAAAACACCTCATCTTGATAAACTGGCTTCCGAGTCCGTCTTATTTAAACGTGCTTATGTCCCCACAGCCTTATGTCGCCCGTCTTTGATGACACTTGCAACAGGTCATTATTCAAATGTCAATGGTGTCACTGGAAACGACCCCAAAGGCGATAGCAAAAATCCAAATAATCCGGATCTTAAAGGCTCTTTGATTTCCAAAATCGATCAATTTGATACCCTCGCCGAGCTTTTGACTGACGCGGGTTACCTCACTCATCAAAGTGGAAAGTGGTGGGAAGGAAGTTACCAGCGTGGTGGCTTTACTCACGGCATGACCAAAGGCTACCCCAATAAAGGTGGACGCCATGGTGATGTTGGCCTTAAGATTGGTCGTACTGGAAATAAACCCGTTACCGATTTTATGGATATGGCGATTAAAGAAGAAAAACCTTTTTTCCTTTGGTATGCACCTTTCATGCCTCATACACCTCATACGCCACCGAAAGACATTCTCAAAAAATACCAGGAATACAATTTACCTGAACCGATAGCAAAATATTATGCTATGTGTGAATGGTTTGATCAGGCCTGTGGAGATCTAATCCAATCCATAGAAGACAGAGGCATTAGAGATAACACCCTGATAGTCTATGTTTGTGATAACGGCTGGATTCAAAACCCGGAAAAAAATGCTTATGCTCCACGTTCAAAACGCTCCCCCTTTGAAGGCGGTACGCGTACACCTATCTTTTTCTCCTGGCCGGCGAAATATAAGGCACAAGATCGAAAAGAATTATGCACTAGCCTAGATATTTTTCCCACTATTGTTGCAGCTGCTGGCGCTAAAATGCCCAAAGGACTCCCTGGTCTAGACCTCAATCCATACATGACTACACAGGAAGTGATTCCCCGTGATCATATCTTTGGTGAAACTTTTGCTCATGATATTGCCGATATCAGTGATCCCGAAGCCAGCCTTCTCTACCGCTGGGTTATTAAAGATAATTGGAAGTTGCTCTTAAGCTACGATGGTAAGCCAGGTAAACAAAAGTCTGGTGGAAAATCTAAAGCTAGCGACTCCAAACCGCAGCTTTTTGATCTGTCAAAAGATCCTGCTGAAAAAGTTAATCTCGCCAAAGACCATTCAGAAAAACTTGCGGAACTCGCAAAAATGATCAATGATTGGTACCCAGTCAAAAAACGCAAAGTTATTAGGGAGTTTAAGTGATAAAATTTTTAAGTTTAGCCTTTTTTTGTGCGATCCCACTGATCGCACAAGAAAGTCAGCACAATGAAGTCCTAAGTGCTCAGCATCAATTATCTGCCAAAGAGCATGGGCTCATTTTAAAAGATTACGTCTCTAAAAAAGATGGCATTCAATTAGGCTGGTGTACCCATATTGCCTTCGGCCCAGGTCAGCAGGAAATCATTTCCGACTTAAAAAATAATCGCTTGCTCTATCGCAATAGCCCCGAAGAGTCTTTCCAGGTATCGCCCCTGCCAGTGAAGGGCCTTCATTCATTGGCTTATAATCCAGCCGATAAGCTCTATTATGTGAATGATACGGGTAATAACCGCATGATCGCCTTTGCCGACCTCTCTAGTGCAACTATCAAGGCTCAGAGCAAGAAGATTGCGGGAGTTAGCTTAAAAAGACCCCACGACGTGGTGATTGATCCCGATAGCGCATGGATTTATGCCATCAACCCCAATTCAGGCCAGGTTTTTCGCTTTAGCGCCTTAGGTGAAAATGAAAGTGTATTAGCTGTCCCCACCATGGGTTATGCACGAGCGCTGACTTTTGCCAATGGCAAACTTTACGTTATTGGTTCATCGAAGGGACGCATTGTAGAAGTTCTAGACTGGGACAAAAAGCAATTTAAAATCTACGATAGTTATGACCCAACAGGTAAACAAGGCCCCGCAGGTTCATGGACTAAGACCGGCTTAGTACTCAATGACGCAGAGTTTTTTAATGGCTATTGGTATGCCAGTAGTTATTTCACCAAAGGCTACGCCAAAGGGACTGAATACGATATAAATAAATTTATTCGTTTCAAAACCTTAGATGACCTAGTCAAGGGAAATTGGACTGACCTAAGTGACTTACTTCCCAGTGGAATCACGCCCTATTACCTTACTGTTAATAAAAATAAGCTTTACTTAGCGATCTTTAATCATCATTCACCTGGTAAGGGTGATGCGATTTTGGAATTATCGGAGAAATAAATCATGTATAAAATCTACTCTTTAGCTATTGTCATTCTTATGACCTGCTCGCTATTTTCGAGTGAGCAAGAGGCTAAAAAAGACATTGTCTTCATCGTAGTCGATGACCTCAACGATTGGATTGGAGTGATGGGTGGTCATCCCCAAAGTAAAACACCGAACCTTGACGCTCTTGCTTCTCGTGGTGTTCTCTTTAACAATGCACATTGCAATGCTCCCCAGTGTGGGCCTTCACGAATGAGTTTTCTTACTGGATTGTATCCCAAAAGTACGGGGAAATATTTTAACGTAGCAAAGAAGATGCCCTTTTTTAAAGATCAGCCCCTCAAAGGGGTCACTTCAAAAAACCCGCCTAAGAAGCCTTTTGATTTTCACACGCACTTCATGAATCAAAATTACCGAGTGGTGAGTGGGGGCAAAGTTGCCCATGGTTCTTTGAAATCAAAAATAGATAATAAATTTGATCGCCCCAAAGAAGTAAAAAACTTTACTAATAAGAAAGTTAATCTTTGGCGAGAAGGTGGACCTCAGAATCTACAGGATTCGCAAACGGGCGATTATAAGACAGCTCAGTGGGCCATCGAGCAATGGAACAAAAAAAGTGACAAACCACTTTTGATGTCAGTAGGATTTTTTAGACCACACCGTCCCTTCAATGTACCGAAAGAGTATTTTGATAAGTTCCCCTTAGAATCAATTGAGCTGCCCGTGCGACCAGAATTTGATGACTTGGAAGATCTCCCAGAATACGGTAAGGCCTTAGCTCGGTCAAATGCCCACAAAGACCTCTTTAAACCAAGAACAGTGCATGAACATATACTCCATTTAGGTGGAGAAGATGAATGGAAGTATATGGTGCAATCATATCTGGCCTGTATAAATTACGTTGATACACAAATCGGTCTCTTTTTAGAAGCGCTTAAGAATAACCCTCGTGGGAACAATACCGTGATTATTCTCACCAGTGACCATGGCTGGGACCTAGGAGAAAAAGAACACTGGTGCAAAGCAGCATTATGGCGGCAGACCACTCGAGTACCCTATATAGTTGTCGCTCCTGGGCTAAGTAATTCGGGAACAGTGAATAATCAGCCCATATCACATGTTGATATCTATCCAACTTTATGTGATTTCGCCGGGGTCGCAAAACCAAAACATTTAGAAGGTCAATCAATTTTACCTCTATTGAAAGACTCCAAAGCTAAACGCGATGCCGCTTTTATTAGTTATGGACCTCAAAATACAGCTGTGCAGTCCGAGCGCTATCGATATATTTCTTACGAAGATGGTAGCGGTGAACTTTATGATCATCAAAAAGATCCTCATGAATGGTCTAATTTAAGTTCTAATCCTGAGTACGCAGAAATAAAGCGTAAGATGATAAAGCAAGCCAAGGCTTTTGAAAAACAATAAATCATTAGAAAGCGTTAAGATTAATTTATAGTACCTTATTAAGCATAGAGAGACTCATGAAAAAATTATTATTACTCAGTTTATTACTGAATACAGCTTTGTTTGCGGACTTTGAAAAAGTTAGTATAAGTTCCAAGTTTTATTCGGAGGGATCCGCCTATGGCGACCTCAATGGCGATGGAATAAATGACATCGTTGCGGGTAGTTTTTGGTGGGCAGGACCCGACTACAAAGTCAAGCATCAAATTCGTCCACTCAATGGTAAGCTTAAGCACACCCCTGTAGAAAATAATGCCTACAACCCTATTAAGTATTCAAACTCATTTATTAATTGGGTAAGAGACATCGACCAAGATGGCAAGAACGATATCCTAATCGCGGGTCTGCCAGGCACGCCGCTTTATGCTTACCTCAACCCGGGAAAGCCAGGGGGGACTTGGCGCGAAGTTGCCTTGTGGGACGTAGTCGATAATGAATCACCGCAACTTTTGGATGTCGATGGTGATGGAACAGAGGAACTCATTTGTAATTATGATGGTTATTTTGGCTACGCAAAAATGAACCCAGCTAAGCCTTTGGACAAATGGATCTTTCACAAAATTTCAGCTAAGGGAAAATGGCATAAGTACACTCATGGGATTGGAATGGGAGATGTCAATAATGATGGCCGTTTGGATATGCTCGCGGGTCATGGTTGGTTGGAACAGCCTGCGGACCTGAAGTCAGGTCAAGAATGGATTTATCACCAGCAGCAGTTTTCTAATGGCGAACGACATTGCGGAGCTCAGATGTTTGCCTATGATGTGGATGGCGATGGCAAAAATGATGTCATCACTTCAGGCAATGCCCACGGTTATGGTCTCTACTGGTTTAAAAATATAGACAACAAAACTTTTTCAAAGCAGGTCATTATGGGAACTACAGCAAAGTCTAATAGAGTGAAGTTTACTCAGTTACATGCCCTAGAACTCATTGATATGGATAAAGATGGCTTGAAGGATATCGTCACAGGAAAACGCTACTGGGCTCACGGTCCTAAAGGTGATGCTGAGCCAATGGCGCCTGCGGTGCTTTACGTGTTCAAACTGATTCGCGAAGATGGCAAAGCCTACTACAAGCCCATTAAAGTTGATGATAACTCAGGCGTGGGAACTCAGTTCAGTACTGGTGACATTAATAAAGATGGCCTTAATGATATCATTGTCAGCAACAAGAAAGGAACACATCTGTTCTTGCAAAAGAAGTAGATCACATTCATAAAAAGTATACCATTCTGTGCCTTGAAAAAGTCTCATATATTAATTTAATTAAGCCCTAAAGAGAAAAAAATGAAATATTATTTCCTACTTATCACTTTGCTTAGCGCTATTGCTGCAGCTGAAACAAAAAAAAATATTGTCTTCTTCCTCGTCGATGATCAACGCCATGATGTACTGGGCTGTACCGGTCACCCGATAATTCAGACTCCCAATATTGATAAGCTTGCCGATCAAGGTGCGCTCTTTGAAAATGCTTTTGTCACCACCGCAACCTGTTGGATTAGTCGTGCCTCAATTTTGACGGGTATGTATTTGCGTAAGCATCGCTTCCAGGGCGGAACAATTAATCCTAAATATACCGCGACCTCATATCCCTTAATGCTTAAGCAAGCGGGTTACCGAACGGCTTATTTCGGCAAGACTCATTTTAAACTCAAAAAAGATCATCAAAAAATGATGTTTGATGAGTTTAAACCAGTTGGTAGAAATCCCTTTTTTAAAAAAATGCCCGATGGAACTAAGCGTCACGAAACTGATCTGATAACGGATTACGCCGTAGACTTCATCAAGCAACAAAGTAGCGAAACGCCTTTTTTTGTCGCACTCAACTTCAATGCCACTCATGCCGAAGATAATGATAAAAAAGAT
The DNA here is from genome assembly GCF_028728065.1 of Lentisphaera profundi. GTDB lineage: Bacteria > Verrucomicrobiota > Lentisphaeria > Lentisphaerales > Lentisphaeraceae > Lentisphaera > Lentisphaera profundi. The sequence goes on from NZ_CP117811.1 coordinate 1,312,865, forward strand.
CATTTCCCTTACCCACCTTCGGCCGCAAAGCTCTACACAGACATGACTATGCCGCTACCCAAACTCAATGACCCAAAAATCTTTGCGTCTCAACCTGATTTCATGCGCAATTCAATGCATCAGGATCGCTATAAATGGCGTTGGGATACAGCAGAGAAATATCAACATAATATGCGCAATTACCTGCGTATGGCCTCGGGAATTGATTTTGCCGTGGGACGAGTTATGGAAGTACTCAAAGCCAAGGGCTTTGATGATAATACCCTCATCGTCTACTCAGCTGATAATGGCTATTACGCAGGCAATCGTGGCTTCGCGGGTAAATGGACTCATTATGAAGAATCTTTGCGAGTGCCGCTCATTATTTTCGATCCACAACAGCAAGATAAGCGTGGCCAAAAAATTGGCGCCATGGCGCTCAATATTGACCTCGGTGCCACCATGCTCGATTATGCGGGACTTGAAACTCCAAAAGAATATAATGGTCGCAGCCTCAAGCCTTTGATTGAAGGGAATAAACCAAGTGATTGGCGCACTGACTTCCTTGGAGAATTCTTTAGTAAACATAAAACGATCCCCAATTGGGAAGGCATCCGTGCTGAACGTTATGTCTATGCTCATTATGAGGAAAATGGCTATGAGTTTCTACACGACCTACAAAAAGATCCTAATCAGCTAGTTAACTTCGCCAAGAATCCTGAGTATAAAGAAATACTCAAAAAAATGCGTGCGCGACTAAAAGAAACTACTGAGCCACTCGGTAAGACATTCGTAAAAATTAAATAAAACTAGACTTCTTTGAGTTCTTGCTCAATTTCACTGAGCTCGAGCTTAAAGCTTCCTGATAAGATAGGAAAGCGGCACCAAGTCTTGGGATCCAGGCTTTCGTCATCCAAGTGAAAAGCGGGCGCATAACGCTCGCGCTTCCATTGATTGCGGCTCCAAAGGGTGAAAAATCGTTTGAGGTAGCCAAAGCTTTGCATTTCAGGGGTATCTTTGCAGAGTTCATTAAAAATCTCTTTGGGACTCATGCGATCGCGAATGGCGAGTTTCTGAATTTGATCCAAAACTTCATAGGGCATTAAATCTTCTTCATCTTTTTGTTCTTCACCAGGGGGGCGCAATTCAGCCGTTGGTTCTTGAGCATTAACGTAAGCAAGGGCAGGGATGCTGCTAAGTCCGCAAAGTTGATGATGTTCTATTTCCTTTAGGAATTGGCGCAAAAACACTTTGCCAATGCCTGCTAAAGGGGAAAGGCCCCCACAAGTGTCGCCATCCATGGTTGCGTAGCCTACAGCAGCTTCAGAACGATTAGAAGTGGTAAGCAGTAGGGCGCCTTTGAGGTTGGCCATCATCCAAACTCCTGGCGCACGACCTCGCGCTTGGATATTCTGCATGGCTAAGTCATCACTTTCCCAAGCGAGTTCTCTGCCCATGGCAGTTTCATTGAGCTGACGATACATTTGCAATAGGGGTTCGATATCGAAGAAATGGTATTGAGCACCAATCGCTTTGGCCAGTTCTTGAGCGGCTTTTTCAGTAACAGGGCCACTATTGGCAGAAGCTTGATAAACACAACTTAATAAAAGTTTAGAGAGGCTCTTGGCACAAGTGACTTCTTGGATTTCAGGAATATAAGAGAGTCGTGAATGAACTTCGCTTAGACCTAAGTCCTTGATGAGGCGCTCACACATGTGATAAACGAGTGTGGCACAAGTAGCAGAATCAACGCCACCCGAGAGTGAGAGAATAAAGCCTTTACTCCAGCTCTTGCGCATATAATCGAATAAGCCGAGGGTTTCTGCTAATAAGAACTCTTGATACTGATCCAAGGGCTCTGTAGCGGGATAGTTTGCAATAGCCCCACGAGTCTTATTTTTGTTAAATTCATGTGTAAAGTGAACTAAGCAGGGCGATTGAGTATATTTTTCTTTAGCCACAATTTCTGATTCAAATTGGTGAACTCGAAACTCTTCCAGGTGAAGTCTTTGTGATTCATATAAAAGTTCGTCAGGGGAGGAGAAAAATACAGCGCCATCATAAATGATTCTTCCCGATTCATTGCCATTGAGATTGGCATAGAGGTAATGACAATCAAAGTTTTTGGCACCATCAATAATGAGCTGTTTACGTATTTTTTGTTTGCCAAGAGCAAAATGTGAGGCACTGGGATTTAAAACTAAATCGAGCTGTAACTCACTTAAATGAGAGTCAAAACGCGACTCTTCCCAAGCATCTTGGCATATTTCAAAACCAAAGCGGAAGTTATTGACTTGGAAAATACAGTCGCCAACTGGAATCAGTTGGCCATCAATATTGATGGTTTCGACGAGTCTATCAGGCCAAGGTTCAAACCAGCGTTTCTCGTAGTGCAGACCATCGTTAGCTAAGTGTTTTTTACAGTAAAATCCAATGATTTTTTCATCGGCAAGCACGGCAATGGCGTTATAGAGCTTTTTCTTTATTTCTAGTGGTAAGCCTACAGCAATAATTTTATTCTTTGAGCAGGGAACTAAATCTTTCAATAAAGCCAAAGTTCTTACTCTGAGATGCTGACTTAGAAAGACATCTTCGCAGCCATAGGCAGTTAAGGACATCTCTGGAAATAAAATAAAATCACTCGTAGAACATTGGGAGATGGCGGATTTAATTCTATCTAAATTATTATCCCAATCGAGTGCTGTTTGGTTTATACTGATGGCCGAGATCTGCATTTTGACGTTTTCCTTAATGAATTTTGGCGAATATACACCTTTTTGAGCGGAAAGAACTGGTCTTGGTGTTAGCTTTTAAAAAAAATATGGAACTTTATTATGTCAACGGAATTAAATTATTTAGAAGGGCGCAAACTCTGCGTGGTATTTTGTAAGCTTGAAGAAGAAGATAAGTTTGGTAAATGCACGAATATGGAAGAGCCTAAATTTCAAGTCAAAACTATGCATGGGCGAGCGAATGTCATCAAGAATGAATACTTAGAGTGTATCAGTCCCGATGGCGGAAATTTCAAAATTCCACCAAGTGCTTATGATAAAATTTTCCCCAGTGATGGCACCGATATTTTGAAAGATGCCGAATATTTCGTGATGGTTAAAGTATCAGGCATGGATCTTTAATTAATTTTAAAATCCTGACTAGATTCACCCTGACCATGTAAATGGTAATAAAAAAAGTTTTTCACTGCTTCATCCAAATCGGGATGGCTAAATTTGTGTTTATAACCATTGAGAGTAATTAAGTTAAAGTCGATTCCCAAAGAATCGGCTTTTTCTTTGATCGCTAAAGACTGACCATAAGGAACCGCTTCATCTTCGGTACCATGAGCCAGTAACGTAGGACAAGAATCTTGGCTGATATACTCAAAGGGACTAGCGGCTAGAAGTTTTTGTGGATTTTCTAGCGGATTACATCCGATAAGTTGTATCACTGGCGAATCTGCTGCTCCATGACTCTTTAAGTGGTGTTCTTCGGCTTTCATAACTTCTAATAAAGGGCGAAAATGTGAAGGAGCACAATAAGCTACATTAGCGTGAACTCTGGGGTCATTGACTAAGTGAAGACTGAGGTGAGCCCCAGAGGAAGAACCCCAGATAGCGACTTTTTCTGTATCAATACCGTACTTATCTGAATTTTTCAATAAATAGCTAAGGGCCGTTTTACAATCATCAATTTGAGCCGGCCATGGGGCCTGTTGACTAAAGCGGTAATTAAGTGCAACCGCAATGAAGTCGCCACTAGCAACATAAGGGATTAAGTGGGGGATTTGTAAATCCTTATCCCCATGGAGCCAAGCACCACCATGAATATAAATAATAAGGGGAAGTTTCTTAGTGATGTTTTTGGGCTTGAGTAAATGAAGGTTCTGTCGCGAATGCAGGTCACTATCGGTATAGGATAGGTCATTAATAAATTCGACATTATCAGGTATTTCTAAAAGTATTTCTGGACGTTGATAAAACTGCATGCTTTTCCTTAATGATTTCAATAAGATAGATGAAAACTGAGTTTTTCCTATGAGCTTTAAGTAAGTTTTTATTAAGGGATGACTTGTTTGATACGCTCTTGAAGATAGGGGATGACTTGCTTTTCAAAGTAGGTGTGTTTCTTGAGCCAGATATTATTTCGTGGGCTCGGATGCGGTAGGGGAAGAATTGCGGGTATGTAGTTCTCCCACACTTTTACAGTCTCAGTCAGATTGCGTTCTTTACTATCCTTGAGGTGCCAATCCATTGCATAATTGCCAATGACGATAGTGAGTTCAATATTGGGTAAGAGATCCAAAAGCTGCTGACGCCATTGTTCAGCGCATTCTTTACGTGGAGGCAGGTCGCCAGATTTACCCGTTCCGGGATAACAAAATCCCATGGGGACAATAGCAATTTTATGAGAATCATAGAAATCTTCTGGACTGATGCCCATCCATTGACGCAAACGATCACCACTAGGATCATCGAAGGCTTTGCCACTCTTGTGAACACGAATGCCAGGAGCTTGCCCGACGATGAGCACCTTCGCATCTTCATGAACTTGAATGACCGGTCGAGGACCTAGGGGCAGGAATTCTTGGCAGATAGTACAGGCCTCTATTTCTTGAACTAAGTGTTTCAATTTAATCTGTGGAGCCTCCTTTTTGCTATTGGCTTGATTAGACCTTAAGCAATTATATACCCTTTTAATGAGTTTATGGGCTCTCGCCAAATTATTCATGGTTTTAACGTGTTATTAAGCGGCAGCGCACTTTTGATCCCGTAAGCGTGATCAAGAGTAAATGGCCAAAGTTGCTAGGCTTGGTTAAATTTTTTGATCTCGGGTGAACTCCAGAGGACTTCTAAACGGCCGGTTAAAGTGAGCAAATGACCTTTTTTAAAATCAATGAAGAATAAACCTGCTTTGGGATTGGTGAGGAAATTACCAAAAGTATTAAAGTGGAAATTTCTGAAATGGTGAGAGTGCGAGCATCGTCGACACGGATACAAGCTTTTTAGCCACCTAGAGGTGAGACATCAGCCCCTTTATGGGCCTTAGCACTTGTTCTAGTTAAGCGTGGAATTTTATACTTCTACCAAAGACAAAACATGTTGGATTTGTGCTGAATCGAAACCCGCTTTTTTAAGTTGCTCACCAATCTGTTTGGCATAATCACGACTTCTGCGCTCGATGTATTCTTCTTCTGTTTCGGTGGATTCATCGACTGAGGCTTCTTTGGGGTCTTGGGTGACTGCAGGCTTGCTTAAAGCTTGCTTCTGCTCGTGTTTATCAAGAGCATATTTTATAGCTTGTTCTTCGTCCTCGAAATCGACTCTGATTGCATTGACATAAACAAGTCCGGCCTGCGTTGCCGCCTCAAGAATAATATGCCCATAAACCAGCACATAGCCAATATTTTTTATGTAGCGATAAACGATCGATTCTTGGCCATTTAAGCCATCTAATTCAACTTTGTTGATCAGTTTATTTAAAGCATCTTTATCGATGGGGAAAAGGTCTTTGTAAGGTGACAATACTTTAATGGTTTCAATATCAAGTTTCATTTTATACATCCTTACATTTAGACGAACTCAAAATCAGGGTGCTTTACTTCATTAATTCACCCAAACAGAAAACTTAAAAAAACGTCTCTTTGCTTTTCTTCCATCCATACTGAGAGTTTTTTCGCATGAATCTTTAAGCTTTCTAATGGTCGTACTTTTGTGGTGAACATCTAAAATAATTTTATCTAATTGATTCTTAATGGCTTACGATAAAACAGGCTTATCTACTCTGCTTTATCAATAAAAATGAAAGCTCATGATTGACTCTATTAATTTCCATTAAAATAATAAGCTGTCTAGTCTCTTCATAGAAAGTAAATAAAGAAGAAAGTCCATTTCATTTTAGAGAATTAAGAACTTAACTAGCAACTAAAGGTCTTTAGCTCGTTTAATGGGTCATTGTGAAAAAAATCAATGTGGCGGTTTTTAGTGACAGTGTGTGATTTCTTATTTATAGATGTATCAAATCTGTGAAAAATCATTAATCGCGCGAGTTATGTAAGTTACTAACAGTTTGAATACCAAATACTTATGTATTTTTATTATTCTTTGGCCTGATCTTTTCTGTTTTGTTAATTCAATAATAAACAGGAGATACAAAATGAAACTCAGTGAAACAGCAATTTTAAATTCGACTTTTGATATAGATAGCAAAAAATTTAAGCGGAAACCTCTACTCAATAAAATATCTTATTTGGCATTCAAAATGGGCTGGCTTAGCAGTAGAACTTTTTAATTTAAGGAGCTTTAAAATGAAATCTTATGATACCAGTGTTGTGTTCATGGATAATAGAGTTGAGAAAGCTAATGATAAGCTAAGTAGAAAGCGCATTTTAGCTAAAGATTGTTGCTTGTGTAATGATCACTGGATTCACTCAACATCCCATCCCTTTTTTCGAATACTCAATAGGCTTTTTCATCCTTCTACTTATTATTGTCAGTGTGAGAATAATAAGCAATCTTAATGCCTGTAAAAAAGTTTTATAAAATATGTCTATGAATGGATTACTTTCAGCTGAAATACTCTTTAAATGGAAATTACATGTGGGTGATCCCGACTTATGGAGTTGGCTCATTACTTTTGCCTATTTTATCTGTATTGGGATAAGTTTTTATACTTTGAACAAGGCAAAAAAATCTAAGCTTAGTAAACCGCTCATTATTCAAAGGTCGTGTATTTACATACTCCTTTTTTTAGGATTTAATAAACAACTAGACCTCCAAGTTTTACTCAATGATTACGCGGCATATCTCATCGATTTTTTTAATATCAGAGCTTATAAATACACTATTATAATTATAGCATTTATTTTAGTTCATCTCATTTTGAGCTATATCCTCAGTCGTATCATCACGAAGCATAAGACTCTACCTTTCTTCAATACTATTTTAATCCTTGCTTATTCCTTATTATTCATTTATATTTCTCTGAAAATCGGGGTGATTTATAAGGGAGATTATATTTCTAGATTAAGGATTATCGGCCATAAAGACTTTTTGAAAATCCTCGAGAGTCTCAGTCTAATCATGATATTTTATGGCCAATGGAAACTTTTAAAATCGTGTTCTCTAGCACCTCATGAGTATCAGTCCACTGGAGTAGGGTGACTTCTTCTCCAAGCCAAACTTTTTTAATAGGCTCATCTCAAGCTGTAAATAGTCTAATTTTCCCCGATTACCGCCGGACTTGAAGGGAAGTGGACGGAGTCACAATACTACAAATAAAAGATAGTTTTTCACCTTCTCGGTAATCCATATTTTAAATAACTTTGTTCTTAACCACAGATCTAGCAGATAGAACAGATAAAAATAAATAAGGCCTCTGTCCTCAACTCTTTTAGCTAAATCCCCCCCCGCAAGCTAGCAAATCTGAATAATCTGTGGTTTAAGTTTTTTCTTTGTTCCTAGCATCAGCCGATTTGGAGGAAGCAGGGCGAACGATCTCAGTTCCGCATGAGCGTCAAGTTAGGAATAATGTTCCGTCAACTCAAACACCTCGGTTCTTTTCTTTAAGGTGGAATCGTACTTTCTATAAAGCGTTCTTTTAAGTCTCTAATTCATTAAAAGTAAAGAATTATGCCCGCCGAAAGATAATGGATCTTATAAAAAATTATAGAGCGCTATGGCATGCTTAAAGAATTCATATACTTGGCTCTTAGATAGGTACAAATCTCCAAAAAATTTGATAGGTCCCTACCAAATCATACCAAGTTCCACATTTTTAATTGTATGAAATTGGTGAATTTATTGATATCTATAAATAAAATGATTTCATAAACTGTTTCATTCAAAATACTTATGTATATTTCTATTGTTTTAGCCTAGCTTTTTCTTACATCTTTTTATCAATAATAAAGGAGATAGAAAAATGAATATTAGTGAAAAGCCATTTATACGCTCAGCTATTTACATTAGAATACGATATAAATTATTTTAGTTGAAATGTATTCTAAATGATATGAGTAATACACACAACAGCTAATAATAAAAGTACCATATATAGATTTATAATAAATGTAAAAATAGAGAAAATATAATGAAAATTCCACATGAACTTATAAAGGTATTGCTATTTATTACCTTCTTGTTTGTTCAACAAGTGAGTGCACAATCAACCTTAGTAACAATTACTGAAGACTCATCAGCTACCTCTAGCTCTTTGAGTAACACGAGTGAATTCAACTTCAATAATTTGACAAATGGCTTGAATAATAATGTTTCATGGGATGGAGTAGGTTCATTCGATAAGTTATTTGTTTCAAATGCAAATGTTTGGGGTGGAGCAGTAGACGATCAAACAGGCCAAGCCTCGAAATTCTCTTGGCAAGGCAATAATTGGACACCCGTCAGTACCTTAAGTCTTAATCAAAAAAGCTCATATTTTGGTTTCTGGTGGTCGGCAGGTGATAAAAACAATCAGTTATCATTTTATAATGAAGATGAGCTCGTTGCCAGATACACAACTGAATCTATGTTTGGAAACTTAAATTTAAATCAAGATTACTATGGGAACCCACTCACAGGTGGTAATGGTGGTGAACCCTACGCTTTTATTAATTTTTTCGGTGATGCTGAAACTTCATGGGACAAGATTGAACTCACACAAAATGGTGGTGGGGGATTTGAATCCGATAACTACACCACGCGTGTAGAAAGCTTTAATCCGGAAACTGATAGTCAAGAGTCATTGGGGAATATAATAGCAGAAGTATCAGGTACAGAAACAACAAACGTTGATACTCCGTCAGAAGATTGGGCTTGGGCCTTTGAAGAAAATGCTCCAGGCGCCCCAGTACCACCTTTTTTAGCTCTCGTTATTTTTGCTGCCGCCGCTGTTCTTAAAACTAAAATTGCCAGTTAACATAGGCTACTAAGATGCCGCAGCTGGATAGTAATACCAAGAATACTCCTTCACTATTAAAGGGGCTCGTGCCATTATTAATATTTTCGTTTTTGGCTTCACAAGATTATGTTGTAGACATTTACGGTGCAATTTGTAAGCCTGTAGCATTATTTTGCTTAAATTTAGCTAGTTTATCCACCGCAGATCATGGCGTCTACTTCACTGTAAATCAACTCACAATTCCATGGACTAGGGATTGTGCAGGTATGAATTTGTTACTTGTTTTATTAGCCGTGTATACATGGATGAATCGAGATGTAGAGCAAAATTCAAAATACTTCTGGCGCTTGGCCTGTATTATACCCGCTGCAATAGCCTCCAATGTTTTGCGTGTACTCACTCTAGTGGGCTATCGTTATTTCGTTTACCCTGAAGTCGAATCACCGCAACTCCATTACTTTTTTGGTTTGTTCTGGCTTATTCCATTTGCTCTACTTGCCATTCCTAGAAATACTGAGCGATCAAAAAAATCTCTATTTTTTGAATTGCTACATATCTCCACAGTCATTGCTTTACTTGCGCCGCTGTTAAACATAAGCTATCACTGGCTTACTGCCTTGGCTGCACTTCTTTATCTTCTAAATAGTAATTTCACGAATAATTTTCATAAATATCACATCCGCTTGCTCATATTATGGTTTTTTGTAGCACTAATCATTATCTGGATAGGTATAGAATCGCTTTGGCTACCTTGGCTTTTAACTTGTCCTCTCACAGTTAACCTGAACTGGCTTCGTAGTCCGTCCGGAATTATATGCCTATGCGTCTCATGTCCACTATTTGTTCTTATACCTGGTGCAAACATATGGGGATTAGGCATTTTAGCGTTTTCCGTATTAACTTGGTATAAGCAAAAGATATTAAAATCAAAAACCCCTTTGGTGTGTTTAAATAGAACTTGGGAACGTTCCTTAACAGCATGTACCGCACCATTACTATTTCTACCTTTTCTCGCTAGTATTATTTTTAACGTAAACATAAATCACTTACAACCCCCTGCTGATGTAAAGCAAAGAGTCCTTCAAGGAATGGGATATGAATTGAGACTTGAAGGTCAATCACCTGAACTTGGCTTACTGTGGTATGATCCACAAGGAAGTGATCGACATCATGCAATAGAAGTATGTTTACAATATCGTGGAATTCATCTAAAAGAATCAAATATCCCTAATGTAAAAACTGATGGCCAACGATGGTTTAGGGAGTTTTTTATTGTGCGTGAAAATCTACTCGATAATCATCGTGATTATCTTTGGCATACCTTTGGCTTCCGCCAAGATCCGGGAATTCACATTATAATTGTTAGTGAAGAGGAAAACTTTTCAGCAGAAAATTTTGCAGAAAAATCTCAAAAAACAGCAGATAAACTATTTCAAAAATTATTTGGACCTGCAGTATAATTTATATGGCTTGACTTTGAGAGCGGTAAATATCCAAGTGAGTTGCGCCTACGATGCCTACATGGAGAAATCAATGGCCCACTTATTTCCTACCCATAGATTAAATAGCTTTGCTCTTCACTGATTTATAATTAAAAATGGGAGCCCGCTACCTAAATCTGTACGATCGGAGGTTTAAGTTTGCTCTTTAAAGCAAGTGCCGGGCCCTCTGAAACTTCATTCCGATACTCAATGTGTCATGTTTTAGGGATTTTTATCGAGTATGAGTATTTAAGCGTTTTTTTGTTCAAAAGGTAGAGTAATTAAAAAAGTACAGCCTAAGCCACTATTAGAAGAAAAATCAATCTCACCATTATGTTTATTGACAATAAAGTCATGGGACAAGGCTAAACCTTGCCCCGTACCGACACCCACATCTTTAGTTGTGAAAAAGGGGTCAAAAATTTTTGTTCTTATCTTATCATTAATCCCCGTTCCAGTATCAATAAATTTAATGATAATTTCCTGGTCTTTTAATTTTGAGATAATCTTTATCTTGCCATCAGTAGCAATTTGCTGTTGTTTAACTTGAGCTTCAATTGCATGAGCGGCATTGATAATAATATTGATAAAAGTTTGTGATAGGAAACCAGGAAAACAATTGATTTTAGGAATGTTATCATCCAAAATCATTTCCATTTTTGCATTTTTCCCCCATTCATTCTTAGATAGTAGAACAGCCTCTTTAATTAAAGAGTTTACATCATAGTCGATTTTCTTTGCTTTAGATGGGTGAGCCATGATTTTCATGGATTTTACAATGTCACTTACCTTTTTTAAGCCTTCTAGGCTACCATTAAGAGCAACGGGGATTTCGGTGTTAACAAAATCTAGATCCATCTCATCGTAAAGCGCTTCTTTTTGCTTGCTATCTAGCTCATGACTCGCTTTTAAGTACTCAAGTATATCATCGTATGACTCTTGTAAAAAAAGACAGTAATTTGTTATGTACTGGATAGGAGTATTAATTTCATGGGCAATTCCAGATGCCAAAATCCCAATAGAATCCATTTTTTGTGATTGTAAGAGCTGTGCTTGCATCTGTTCTCGCTCTCTTATGTCGCGGATAATAAGGGTGAAAAAAATGTTTTCATCTATTTTGAATGTACTCACAGATAGTTCTATTTTGATTTTTTCACCATTAACACTCTCTAAAGATTTTTGTTCTGTAAGCACCTTTTTGTTGTCAGTATTGAAGTGATAGTTTTCCAAATTAATTTCATCTATGAAATCATCACAAGAATACATTTTATCGGAGTCATTTTTTTCTAAAGACACTAAGTCGCGAAAGGATGCGTTCATTGTGAAAATTTCTCCTTTGGCATTTGAGCAAATGATTGCGTCTGCAGCTGTTTCCATTATGCTACTGATTCGTATATTTATATTTTCTACTTGCTTAGTTTTACTCCAGGCAAGTTCTTTTGCCTTTTCCAAATCATGAACATATTGTTTTAAAGTGTCAGCTAGACTTTTTAACTCTACAGGATTTTTGTAGGGAAAATTCTCCGTCGAAATCTCTTCTTTACTTGCCAATGTCTTTAAAAGTTTTATGGGGTCAGCAATAGTTTTATTGGACCATTTTATGATGAGAAAAGTGAAAATGATAAATGCAGTTGGGCATATATATAGAGTTCGTTTTAAAGTAATTTGACGAGAATTTATTTTCACTTTCTCCTTATTTATTCGAATGATTAAATCAGTTGAGTATAAGTTTAGAGCTTGATATAAATCTTCCGTTAGTGCATCACTTTTACTAATGATCTGAACCCATTCATTTTCATTAAGTTTTCTTTTTCCTGGCTGATGGGCTACAGAACATAAATTTAAGACCGCATTAATTTTTTTGTTCAAGACTTTTAAACGTTTTTTTTCTTTAAATTGATTATTGAGAAATGTTATGGCCTCACCTTGATCGACTAAGCTATCATAAATATAAGCTTCTCTATTATTTAAATATAAATCTAGGGACATTAACCATTGTTTTAGAAGCATATTAGCTTCTTTTATTCTCAATTCTTCACGGAGAGATTCTTGTAATTGTTGCTGTTTTAAGTTTAGTTTATGAGAGTTATATAAAACGACTCCAACAGCTAAAAAACCCACACACATACACGATATAACAAGTACTATAGTATAAAAACTGATTTTCATTATTCGTCAGTTGCCGGTTGTATATTATCAAGGGCAAGTCCTAGAGCTTTAATGCTTGTAAAGCTCATAGAATCTTTAGGCTTAGGTAAAAGTACAGGTTGATATAAAACATTGAATTTACCTTGCTTGTGTTCACCCATGTAATAATTCTGTGTCGTTTTATTTATCATATAAAAAAATGTTTATCATCCGTATCTTTAAAGAATTTTATCTCATTAGCATCAGAGTCATTATCGCTACTGATCAATTTATATTCGATTTTATCTTTTTTACTTAAATGTTTCAAGCGCAGTTTTTTAATCTCATCCGCCCAGGAAGATTCGGTTAAAGCAATTGTTTTTATAGCGGATTTTAATAAGATTTCAGTGAGTATTTTTTGATCGTTATTCAAGTTTTGGTAGAGCTCATTATTCACTAAGTTTTTTAAAATAGCTTTGATTTCAGTGAAGTTTTTGCCTCTGATTATTTTTTTAAAACTATCATCAAGCAGCCTGTTTTTTGCACTTGTACGACAACGCTGAAAAGTAAAATCATCAATGTTTAAATTTAAATCCAAAGACCAAATTATTTCGACTAAACCCCACTTACTTTTTTCTGATCTAGCGTGAACAATCCCAAGTAAATCAGTCTCTTTTTTAACAGCATATAAATTATGTCGACCAATTTCATAGAAATAAAGTGGAAAACCTAGGTGTTGTTCAACATCAAGACGAGTTTGATCATCAATCGTAGATATAATAGTCTCAAAATTTTGACATTCTGGATAAAGTATATTGATTTTGGATTGGGGATGTCTCAAGGCACAGTAGCCTTGGCTATAGCCAAGGCTAGTAAAAATAAATAAGGTAGAGAGTAAATATTTTATCATGATTATCTCCTAAAACCTGTAACGTATTTGAAATTCAATTAGTTCCTCTTGCTCTTCTGGAGGAGATTCAAATTCCTTCATAAATTGACTGCTTAAATTCAATTGATTGTTTATCTGGTAACTTATACCAATACCTGCTCGTGACAAATAAGTATTATTTTCTAGATTTTGATAAAAATGTTGTATGTAGACTTCAGCACGCTCATCATCACTTTTTATATTGAATTCTAATAGGCTTCCCAACAAATCTTCATCTTCGATTTGCCCACCATGTATTTCTATTAAGACACTTTTATTCTCAAAGTAATATTCAAAATCCAAAGCCATTATATCTCGTTTAGTGGTTGATTTTTCTTTTAAAACCTCGCCATGAAAAAACGACAAACCATAATCAAAATTACTGTCGTTTAAACTACCAACTCTACCAGAAATGGCGTAGGGATCCTCTCTATCCCTGTATTTCATGCCAGAACCTCGTGTCAAGGCTATTTCATAAAGCCAGCCATCTAGTTCTTGCCCCATGGCAAAGCCCCAATCCATTTTCATACCAATTTTAGCTCCTTGGCCATATTGATGAAGATCCCCAAAGCTATCTTTATTGTATTCACCACCAAAAGGGATTTCAAAATGACCTATTTTAAAATAGGGCTTGTCACTGCCCCATGCATTAATATTTAAGGCAAAAGTTCTGAATAAAAATTCCCAGTCATGATTATCATCATAGACACCAGGAGTTCTGTAGCCATTATCAATTCGATTGACAAAAGGTTGGATGGTTAAACTCCCGAAATCAGCCCCATTTACAGTAATTATTTTATAAAAATCAATTCCTATAAAATGTTGTAAACTGAGCTCGTCAGCTTCGTTCCAGTAAGAACTACGAGAACTTAAATCAAAAGCTAAACGACTATTTTCCAGTCCTGGAAACTCTCGATCAGCATATAAAGAATTGCTCAATAGCGTAAAAATAATAAGTAAAAACTTTTTAATAATCTACCTTCCTATAAATCAGACTTAATTTTAATATATTATTGTTTGAATTGAACATAAACAAGTGAAAACAATAGGTATTATTAAATAATGATTTAAAATTTGGTCATAGTTCTGCAAATTGTCACCCCATCTGTACCATCTGCGGTATAAGCTTCTTTCTTCTTTCTTCTTTCTTCTTTCTTCTTTCTTCTTTCAGGCTTTGCACAATCTACCAGTGAGCAGGGCGAACGCTCTCTGCTCGGTACGAGCGTTCCCTCAGCGCAAAGCGCGTAAACTCAGGAACTCCGTTCCGTTAACTCAGGCGGAGCCGTTCTTTCTTCTTTCAGGCGAAGCCGATCTGCCAGCGAATGAAATGAGCGATCTCAGCGCGAAGCGCGTCAACTCTCATCGAGTGTGAGTATCTAAAATTCTTTTCCTTTCATCTTTAACGAGTGGGTTACTCCGCAAGCCCCAGATGCGATCCTTCGCAACGCCATAAGTTACTTTAAGATCAACGATTGGCTTTGGGTAGGATTGGAGAAGAACATACCCTTTCATGCTGGCTTCCATGGGTTCAATATTCCATGGCTCATGAATTTCATTCTTATTGAGTTCCTTGAGTTCAGGCACCCATTTACGAATAAAATCTCCTTCAGGATCATGATCCATAGATTGCTTAATAGGATTATAAATTCTCACAGCATTAATCCCCGTTGTACCTGCTTGCATTTGGAACTGAGTGAAATGAATACCGGGCTCATAATCTAAAAAGAGTTTAGCTAAATGATAAACCCCATCACGCCAGTCTTGAGCTAAGTGATGACAAAAAAAGCTCGTTAGCATCGCTCGCATGCGGAAGTTAATCCATCCAGTTTTATGGAGGCAACGCATGCAGGCGTCAAGCAAGGGATAGCCCGTGTGGCCCGTTTCCCAAGCTTTGATAAAGTCCGCATTATAATCAATGATCATTAACTCATAAGCTTGATTCAGGCATAAGTACTCATAAGAACATTCAACTTCAAATTTTTGTATGAAGTGACTGCGCCATTTGACTCGCGTTAAAAAGCCTGAATAAGCTCTTTTGTGATTTTCATATGCCTTGGATTGTTTCACCTTTTGGTAAACTTGTTTAGAACTGATATTGCCCCAAGCCAAATACGGAGACATGCGACCACAGGATTTTCGACTCAGTGCGGGTTTTGAAATGTGCTTTTGGTAATTTTTCCCGCGATCGGATAAAAAACTATTTAAGTAGAGGTGAGCGGCATCCTCACCAGGGGGCTGCATCTCTTTTAGATTGGGTTTTATACGATCAAAGAGAGAATTTACGGGAGCAAATAAATCTTCCTTAAAGCAAAAGTTGCTTTGGCTATAGCTATTATTAATCATCTTTTCATGGTGTAAGGAAAACCATTGCTTATCCCAATCATCACGATTTTGAATACCGCGTTTGATTGCGCTATGTTCCGCTTCGAGCAAGTCAATATTTTGTTTTTTGCAAAAATCTAAAACCTTTTTGTCGCGTTGCCATGTCCTTTGGGTTCCATGCTCTTGATAGGCCAATATATTTCTTATTTTATACTCAGTTTCAATCTGTGTGAAGGCCTCTAGAGCTTCACAATTTACTATATAGAGAGGACGATGAAAATCCTTTAATTTTCGCTGCATTTCCAGTAAAGAAACTCGAATAAAATCGAGATGTCGCTCAGAGACATCCGGTGCTCTTAATAAATTCGGTTCAAAGCAATAGAGTAATAAATAGGGTATAGGCATCATTTCTGCTGCCGCCAAAGAAGCATGATCATTTAAACGGAGGTCCCGCTTTAACCAAACGACGTTAATTTCTTTCTTCAAGGAGCTGCCTCTTACATTTTTTCCAGAATTTATAGAAGGATGAATAATTGCCTTTTACCGAGCTTAAACTCTCACGTTGATCCTCGACACCCAGATAATCATTTAAGGGATGCTGACGATAGTAGATCTCTCCACGACACAAGTTTTTGAGTTCAGAAAAATCTCCCACAAAAATAATCAGATCATTAATGTTTTTACTGAGATCTAAAAAAAAGGTCATGACTTTTTCCGAGATCGGATAACGCTCAAATACTTTTGGCTCAATGAGTAAAATACGATTGGCCACTTGTTCAGACCTCCACTTTGGATCCAAATTATAGTAATTGAATATAAGCGTATCATCATGTACTAATGACTCCGGATTTTGGCAGTGGATTTGCTTCCAAATTAACTTTTCATCAGCAAGTATCAGCATTTCATCTACTTCATTATATTGAGCTAAATCATCATAGCTTTTGTCTAAATAAGTTCCACGCTCATTCACACGACAATACTTGTTGATGTTCTCCTGATTCGCAATGTATTTTTTGTCATTTAAGCAACCAGCTACCCATTGCCAACTCAGAGCATTCGAAGCCCAATCACCATCCAACAAGTGATAGTACATCCACTTGGCTGCCTCATGCCAGTGATAAGCACCTATGTTACAAATGCTCATCGCCACATACATCCGCATGTGATTGTGCATGTAGCCATCCTTGTAGAGTTTCTCTATCGAAACATTAAATACGTCTATACTACTCCGTACATTTATTAAACTGTTCGGGAGACCGTGCCTCTGCATAGATTTTTGACTGAAATTTAAGTCGGAATCAATTTTATCTCCATGAAAATCCCATTGGCTTTGCCAGTAATCACGCCAAGCCAATTCTTGAACAAATTTCTCAATGTTTTCTAAGGCATAACCACGCTTAATCAAAGAATTGTAAACTGTCCGTGTACTGATGATTCCACGTGAAATATAGGGAGATAAATATGAAACACCCCCATCTAAAAAATTCCTCGTTTTTGCGTAATGGCTCACTTTATATGAATCAACTAAATCTATAATATCATCATAATGACTACTAAAATTATTCATTTCTTTCTCACTGGATTATTATTGAAACTATGGTTGATTTATTCCCAAAAACAAGAAAAACATTCAAATCGTTCACTTTCTCGACTTAAATCACCGCTTTACCCGCAAACTACAGACCTTTTAACAGCTCTCAAACTGGGACAGCAGCAGGGAAGGGGACGGAGTCCACATACTTCATTCATCCGCTAGGCTTCAGCCGTTAATACTTCTTTCAGGCGAAGCCGATATTTCCTCTTTTAGCGCATCGTTCTGCAGGGCTTTGCCCGATCTGCCAGTGAGCAGGGCGAACGCTCTCAGCTCGGTACGAGCGTTCCCTCAGCGCAAAGCGCGTCCCCTCAGTTCGAAGCGCGTCCCCTCAGTTCGAAGCGCGTCCCCTCAGTTCGAAGCGCGTCCCCTCAGCGAAGCAACTCAATTAAAAATTTAGAACTAATAATTGGAGCGCAGCGATCTCCCTAGCTTAAATATTACTCTTCGTGGACTCGAGACCCTATAGTAGCTTATCAATTAGGAGACCCCGTGATTCACTATACTGAAAAACCCTCAATTTTGAAAAGTTCCTTGAGTTTATTGCGGCATCGACCCAAGTTTCAGCCTCATGCTCAGCTACCTGAAATTGACTTAAGATGGTCCTTGCCTTGCATCGATTTACTTGAGCTTAATCATTATCAAAAACTCTGCGGATACACAATTGGTGCTCAAGTCCCGCTTTGCTTTCCTTACGTGCTTTGCGGACCTCTGCATTTGCAGTTGCTCACGCGTTTGCCCATCCCAGCCATGGGATTGCTACATCTACGCAGTCAAATACACTTAAAGGCTGCAATTGATTCCTCTAGTCCTTGCCAACTTATCTGTCGCAGTGGCAATAGCCAATTAACACCCCAGGGATTGGAATTTGAGGCCATTTCTATTTTAGAGCAGGGGGGACAAGTCCGCTGGAGCTGCACCGCCACATTTTTGCGTCGAGCTAGCTTTCCTGAGGCAGAGGATTCCCCCGCGCCGGTCTTAAGTAAATTGGACTATAGAGATCCCATTGCTAGCTTTGCTATTCCTCGAAATATCGGTCGACGTTATGCGCGGCTTTGCGGGGATTTTAACCCCATTCATATCTCAAGCCCCAGCGCCTGGCTCTTTGGACTCAAGGGATCGATAGCTCACGGCATGTGGGTTACTGCTCGTGCCCTTGCATTGATACTTCAGCAAGTTGATTCACTCGAGCTATCTTTTAAAGGCCCCGTGTTTACTGGTGGTCAGGTTGACCTCATGCAAAATGACTCAGACTTCAACCTCTTTTACCGAGGGAATCCACGCCCCGTTATTCTCGCAAAAATGAATTAAACGACTCATTCAAAATTGTGGCGAGAACCAGCTTAGCCTTTCCTTCTTCACCACAGATCTAGCAGATAGAACAGATGAAATAACTTGGACCGCAAGTTGTCAACCTTTTTATAGCCTCCGGTGGCCGCCGGACTTTTAGGGAAGGGGACGGAGTCCCAAGGATTTAAATAAAACAAAGGGAAGCGAATTATATCGCTTAACAGCGGGTTGCAATTGCCATCGCGGGCGGATGAAAAGGTGGGTAATAATTTTATTGCCCCGGTGGCCGCCAGACTTACAGGGAGGGGGACGGAATCCCAAGACTTCATACGCCTACAATGGAAAACCTTCCGTTCTTTCCTCTTTCAGGCCTCAGCCGATCTTTCCTCTTTTAGCGCAGCGTTCTGCAGGGCTTTGCCCGATCTGCCAGTGAGCAGGGCGAACGCTCTCAGCTCGGTACGAGCGTTCCCTCAGCGCAAAGGGCGTAAACTCAGGAACTCCGTTCCGTTAACTCAGGCCTCAGCCGATCTTTCCTCTTTTAGCGCAGCGTTCTGCAGAGCTTTGCCCGATCTGCAGTGAGCAGCGCGAAGGATCTGCAAGCGAATGAAATGAGCATGATCCCTTAGGAATAAATTTGATTATCGGATGATGTGGAATATTAACAATAATAATTACGCTATGTAATTAGCCAAAATGAATATATGCGGTGCTGTTTTTAGAGCATAGTAGAATCATTATCTAGGCTAGATATATAGACTTTAAATATTAAATAGGAATGACTTATGGGTAAAACAACTTTGATTTTTTCTTTGATTTATATAATAATGGGAATCGGCGGATATTTTGCTTCTGGTAAAGCCAGTGTGACTGCACTGATTCCTTCTTTTTTTGGAATTGTTTTCTTTATATTTGCAGTTATAGCCATTAAAAAACCTAGTCTTAATAAGCATATGCTCCATGGAATCATGTTTTTAGTCCTCGTGAGTTTAGGTGGCACTTTCAAAGGATTCGGTAAAATGATTAATTGGCTCAGCGGACAAGAAATAGAAAGATTACTTGCCGTTCAAATCCAAGGAACTTTCTTCATCCTAAATACAGTTCTTTTGATTTTTGGGATTAATTCATTTATCCAAGCAAGAAAAATTCGCAAGCAAGAATAATCTTTAATTACGCTCAAATTTAAGTCCGTACTTTATGCGGTGATTAGCAAGTCGAATCACCGCATTTTTGTATTTTGCCTAGTTTGAATCGTCTAATGGCCTCTCAAGGCCTAAGCCTTTCACCCGCAAGTGTAAACTCCCGTTTTTTACTCGCCTGCGGAGGCTCTCCGCTCGCCGAAGGCATTTATAAACTTCATTGCTCCCGCAAGCTATAAACCTTATTATTGCCCCCGATGGAAGCCGGACTTGGAGGGCAGCGGAGCGACTTATAGGAACCCGACAAAATGGTATCTTATTGGTCTTAGGTCAGACGGCAATGTTTTTCTATCTGGTGCACCGTTTAGTCTTAGTTGGTGTCGCAAATTTATTTGATCTTTATCAAGTTTCTGGCTTATACACCACTTACATCATAAGTGCCGTCTTTTTAGCCATTCTCTATTTATTTGGTATCGTTCTTACAAGGCTAAAAATGTCAAAAAATCTATTTATTTAAAGTATCTCTAAAAAGATCGCTGCGCTGAAAGAACGCTGCGCTGAAAGATCGGGCAAAGCCCTGCAGAAAAGTCTGGGACTGCAGGCGTCTCGCCTGCTTATAGAGCGTGGCTCCGCCACTCAAAGATCGGCAACAATTTACCTACAAGATCGAGCAAAGCCTTGCAGATCGTTCACTGCAGAAAAGCCTGGGACTGCAGGCGTCTCGCCTGCATATAGACTGTTTCCTTAATCCACCTGACTGGCAGGTCAATTAAAAATTGCGGGGAGCCCCCGTAATGATAGGGAACTTAAGAGATATTTGAGCTCGAAGAGCTTAGGGATTTAGCCATGGACGTAAGTTAGTGGTGTTTGAATAACAGAATCGTGCGTGCCGAAGGTACGCTGTAGAACTTCAGCTTCATACCTTCGGCATTACTATCATTTTTTTAACAATACCCACCGGATAAATCCGGTGGCTACCATACTATATACCTTCGGCATATTCTTAAGTTCCCTACCATTCGGTGCATTCCCTGGACATGGTCAACTACTTGGTAAGGATGCTGAGATAGAAGAGCTGAAACGACGCTTGAAGGATGGAGAACAAGAGCGTGACATATTTAAAAAAGCCGTGGGCATTTTTTCGAAGATCTAGCATTGAAAGGTCTATCACCAATTTTTTACTATAAAGTTGTTAATGAACTCAGTAGTGAATTTGGCGTAGAGAAAATTTGTAAGGCCCTCGTATATTCAAAGACGAGTTTCTATCGTAAAAGAAAACAGCCTGAAACTCAAAGAGAATTATCCAATAAAAAACTATTGATTGATATCAAAAGGGTTCACAATGAAAGCAAGCAGATATTTGGCTCTCCAAGTGTGATATCTAAGCTCAAAGAAGAAGGTTTTCATTGTAATCATAAAAGAGTTACTAGACTTATGAAAGAGAATAATATTCGCTCCAAAACAGTAAAGAAATTCAAAATAACAACTGATTCAAATCATGAACGACCAATTTGTCCGAACTTGATTAAAAGAGATTTTAAGCCTAAAAAAATCAATACTTTGTGGTGTTCAGATATCACATACATCAAAGTTGGCCAAGGCTGGCTATATCATGCGGTAGTCATTGATTTATATTCACGTAAAGTAGTAGGATGGAGCATGGCTGAGACAATGACTAGGCAGCTAGTAATTGATTCATTTATGATGGCTTGGCAAGGACGAGGAAAGCCTAAGGATTGGATATATCACTCTGATCGAGGGAGCCAGTATGCAAGTCATGATTTTTAGAGTTTATTGAAAGGTCTTAATGTACAGCAAAGTATGAGTCGACGAGCTAACTGTTGGGACAATGCTTGTGCAGAATCTTTTTTTGCTTCTCTGAAGAAACAAGAGGTCTACCTCACGACATATACTACGGTGCTACAAGCTAGGAGTTGTATCTTTGAGTACATTGAGATATTCTATAACTCCTATCGACCACATTCTTTTGTTGGTGGATTAAGTCCAAACCAATATGAAAGTGACATAGCAAGCTAAAAAGTCACTTAAACTAAACCGTTCGCAAAACGGGGTGAGTTCCATTTTTCACACCTGAGCAATGTGGAATTATGTAATTAAACTATGTCTGGTATTTCTGAGTAAGTTCAGCTATTTTTTTTGTTTGGATCTACGTCACTTTGCCTATGGGTTAACTTAGTAGGCAATAGGCTGATTTAGGGGCTTGAACAGGGGACAGATGGCGATAGTTTTGTGAACGAAATTTTATATATAATTAAATAGAGGTTCAATATGAGCGATTTTGACGTAGAGCATTTTGCAAAGCTCTCAAGGCTCAATGTAAGTCCCGAAGAAGTCCCTGTACTTCAAAAGCAAATGAACGACATTCTCGTCATGGTAAATGAGCTCATGGAGCTCGATCTAGAAGGCATTGAAGGTACAAATTTTGCAGTTCAAATGGAAAATGTGATTCGCGAAGATAAAAGCGCTGCTTCACTCCCCGTTGAAGTCGCGGCGGCAACTTTCCCCGATAGAGAAGAAAACCTAAACCGTACACCGGTTATTCTTGAGGATAACGACTAATGAGTTTAATTAATCTTTCACTCCACGAAGCTGCCGACAAGCTCGCCGCTGGCAAAGTTACTTCACGCGCACTCTGCGAAGCGCTTCTCGCACGTGTTGATCAAGTAGAAGACAAAGTTGGTGCACTTGTATCAATCAACGCTGAACGCATTCTTGCAGCGGCAGATGCAGCAGATGCACGCCGTGCAGCAGGTACAGCTATTGGACGCTACGATGGTCTACCGATCACAATTAAAGATAACATTATTGAAGAAGGCGAAGAAGCTAAATGTGCGTCTTCAATTCTCGATGGTTTGACGAATGTTTACGATTCAACGGTTGTTCGCAAACTCAAAGAAGCTGGTTGCGTGATTTTTGGTCGTGCTAACATGGACGAATTTGCCATGGGTTCTACCACTGAGACGAGCCAAGTCAAAAAGACTCGTAACCCACATGACCTTGATTGTGTACCGGGTGGTTCATCGGGTGGTTCAGCTGCTGGTGTTGCTTCAAAAGAATTTTTAGGTGCACTCGGTTCTGATACGGGTGGTTCAATTCGTCAACCAGCATCTTTTTGTGGTATCGTTGGTCTCAAGCCAACTTATGGTTTGGTATCACGTTTTGGTCTCGTTGCTTTTGCTTCATCTCTCGATCAGATTGGTCCGATGTCAAAAGACGTGCAGGATTCAGCCTTAATGCTCGATATTATCAATGGTGAATGCGAAAAAGATTCAACGGCAATTCCCGGTAAAATCACTAATTTTGAAGCTTCGCTCGAAGGCGCTGACGTGAAGGGTATGAAGTTGGGTGTCCCAGCTGAGTACTTTGACGTAGAAGGCATGGAAGAAGATGTGAAAGCTAGCGTACAAGCAGCTATTGCGAAACTCGAAGCCATGGGTGCGGAAATCGTTCCTATCTCACTTCCTCATACAAAATATGCTATCGCAACTTACTACGTCATCGCCACAGCTGAAGCTTGTACCAACTTAGCTCGCTTCGACGGCATACGTTATGGTAAGCGCTACACAGAGACTGACGACATCATCGAAACATACTTTGAGTCGCGTTCACGTGGCTTTGGTCCAGAGGTTCAGCGTCGTATCATGCTCGGTACTTATGTGCTTTCTTCTTACGAAGATCACAAGTATTATCACCGTGCACAGAAAGTTCGTACTCTGATTCGCAATGACTTTGAAAAAGCCTACGAGCAATGCGATCTCATCGTTGCTCCGGTTTCACCTGAGACTGCTTTTAAATCTGGTGAGAGTTCAGATGATCCTATGAAAATGTACCTCGCGGATATCCTCACAACTTCAGCGAATCTCGCGGGTATTTGTGGTATCTCGGTTCCTTGTGGTAAGGATAGTAAAAATATGCCTATCGGTCTTCAGATTATGGGACCTGCCATGGGCGAGAAGAAATTACTTCAAGCGGCTTATGCTTACGAGCAGGGCGCTGCTGTAGAACTCAAAGAAGTGGAGCTCTAATCATGTCAAAATACGAAGTTATTATCGGCCTCGAAATTCACGTTCAAGCCCGTACCGAGTCCAAAGTCTTTTGTTCATGTAAGAATGAATTTGGCGCACCATCAAACTCAAATGTTTGCCCTATCTGCCTAGCTCATCCTGGAGTACTTCCAGTAGTGAACCGCGAAGCGATCAATCAGATTATCAAAGCGGGTCTTTTAACTGATTCCGATATCGCCCTTTACTCAAAGTTTGATCGTAAATCTTACTTCTACCCGGATCAGCCCAAGAACTACCAGATCACTCAGTTTGATTTGCCTTTCGCTGCTAATGGTAAAATTCCTATCGGTGGCAAAGGCCTCTCAGGTGAGATGATTGAGGCACGCGATATCAATATGGAAAGAATTCACCTCGAAGAAGATGTCGGTAAATCAGTTCACCATGGCACTCACTCAACAGTGGATTACAACCGTGCGGGTGTTCCATTGCTCGAAACAGTATCGATGCCTGAAATGCACTCTGCTGACGAAGCCTACGCTTATGTTCAGTCACTTCAGCAGATCATGCGTTACGGCGGAATCTCCGATTGTGATCAGGAAAAAGGTCAGTTCCGTTGCGATGTGAATATTTCACTTCACAAGCCGGGTACACCTTTTGGTACCAAGATTGAGATTAAAAACCTCAACTCGACTCGTCATATCTGGCTCTCAGTTAATCACGAAATTGATCGTCAGACCGATATTCTCGACGAGCTTGAGGGCACTGGCCCTAATGGCGAAGATGGTGTACTTCCTGTTCAGGAAACACGTCGTTGGAATGATGCCCGCCAGGAAACTGTGCTCATGCGTACCAAGGAATCGGCGGATGATTACCGTTATTTCCCTGAGCCAGATCTTCCTCCAGTCGTAACGACTGCTGAAGAAGTGGAAGCATTCCGTGCAGACCTGCTCATGAAGCCACAGGCTTACCGTGATAAGTTTGTAAAAGAATTCAAGATCACTGAGTATGATGCACACGTTTTGACACTCGAGAAGCCAACCGCAGACTTCTTCTTAGAAGCGGCTTCTGGTACAAAAAACCCGAAGGGTGTTGCAAATATCATGATGAATAACCTTAACAAGCTTCTCTCTGAGCTTGGTAAGAGTATTGCTGATACCGCACTTGAGCCTAAGCATTTGAGTCAACTAGTTGAGCTTGCTGAAGCAGGAAAGATTGCTAAGTCATCTTTCGGTAAACTTCTTCCTGAACTTTGCGAAAAGGGTGGAAACGCTGAAGATGTAGCTAAGTCCGCTGGCGTTATCATTGAACAGGACTCGGGTGCACTCGAGGGTTGGGTTGACGAAGTTATCGCGAAAAATGATAAAGCCGTTGCCGAATTCAAAGAGGGGCAAAAGAATGCGCTTAACTTCCTCATGGGTCAAGTGATGAAAGCTTCACGTGGTAAAGCGAATCCGCCGATGGTTGTCAAAATGATTAACCAAAAGCTTCGATAATTTATACGGGCGACTTTGTCGCCCGTTTTTATAGGAAAAGACAATGAAAAAAATTATTCTTATTTTAGCCATGCTTCTTTTTGCGAGTTGCGCAAATCACTCGAAACCAGATCCAAGAATTGTTCACGTTGTTTTCGCTTGGCTCAATGAGCCCGGAAATGAGAAGCATCGCGAAATGATCATTAAAGCAAGTGAAGAATTTCTTAAAATCCCAGGGGTACTTGATGTAGGTGTTGGAGCACCACTCATGAGTGATCGCAGTGTTGTGGATGATAGTTTTGATGTGGGTATATTTTTGACTTTCAAAACAAAAGAAGATCTGCAAGCCTATATCGATCATCCCGATCATCAGGCAACAGTAAAACTTTTACTCAAGCCACTCTCAAAGAAAATCACTGTTTACGATATCGTAGACTTATAGGGAACTTATGATAGTAGCAGTTTTACTTATTCTTGCTGGTGGCCTTTTACTTTATTATGGTGGTGACTGGCTCGTAGATGGCGCTGTAGGGCTATCTTTGCGCTGGGGCATGTCGCCTTTAGTAGTCGGCTTAACAGTGGTCGCCTTTGGTACTTCAGCTCCAGAATTAGCTGTCTGTATAAAATCGACTCTCAATGGTTTAGATGATATCGCCTTGGGCAATGTCATTGGTTCTAATATTTGTAATATTGGCCTTGTTTTGGGTTTGGCAGCAATCGTGAAACCGATTGCAGTCCAGAGCCAACTGATCAAAATTGATGTTCCCGTAGCTATTATTGCCGCACTTTCTTTCGTTTTACTGATACAAGATGGACAAGTATCTGCCGTTGATGGAGGCATTCTTTTTGCCATGGTGGTGGCTTATGTCTTTTTTAGTATCAAAATGTCGAAGAAAGAAAGCAAGCAAGTTGAAGAAGAATTTGATGAAGAAGTTAAGCCCTCTCAGAAATCTAGCTTAGCTTTGTTTGGATTAATTCTTGCAGGTTTAGCTGGCGTTACTTATGGTGGCAATATTTTTGTAGATGGTGCTAGTACGGTTGCGGCGGGACTCGGCGTAAGCGATGCAGTTATTGGCCTTACAGTTGTAGCCTTAGGTACAAGTTTACCTGAATTGGCAGCCTCACTTATGGCGTCGTCAAAAGGTCATGGCGATATGGCACTCGGAAATGTCGTAGGCTCCTGTATTTTCAATCTATTGGCAATTACTGGGATAACTGCTTTGGTAGAGCCGCTTGATGCTATGGGTATTAATAAAGTAGATTTAGGCGTAATGCTCTTTTTAATGGTAGCCTTATTACCGATTTTGTGGACGCAGAAAAAACTATCTCGTATCGAAGGTTCATTTTTGCTCTTGGCCTACTGTGTTTATACTGGCTACTTATTCATGAGTCAGAGCACTGTTACAGCTTAAGTGATACTCCAAGGCTTCAGTAATATCCTTTTATAGTATAGGTTTTCGAAACTCATAGAAAATAAATAATATCACTTTCTTGTAAAGAAATATAATCAATTTAGTAAAAAATTTGGTAAATGAAAATGATTAAAAAGCCGATGATTCTGACGAGCGGAGATCCCGCAGGCGTAGGTCCAGAAGTCGCCGTAAAAGTTTTTGCGAAGTTCGCAAAAGAAGAATTCCCTTTTGTTATTGCGGGGACCGCAAGCGTACTCCAAGAAGCAATAGAACTCTACGCACAGAGCTATACACTGGAAAAGTATCAGGGCCAAAGCTGGGAAGCAGGAGTCCTTTATTACGATGACTTTAATTTAAATTTTGATGCAGACTGGGAAAAATGTAAAGCCTCAGCTAAATGTGGTCAGCTCTCCTATGATTTGATTGTCAGTGCTACTAAAGCCGTAATAGCTGGTCAGTATTCTGCAATTGTGACTGCACCAGTGAATAAAGAGTCAGTCAATTTAGCAGGTATAGCGTTTACTGGCCATACAGAACTGATTGCAGAACTTTGTGAATGCCCAAAATTTAATATGATGCAGAGTGCGGATAATATGCGCTTTGTCTTTGCCACTTGTCATATAGCACTAAAAGATGTTCCCAAGCAACTCACGGTAGATAAAATTCTCCAAGCAGGGCGACTCATGTATCAATCTTGTATTACTGAGGGATTAGAAAAACCAAAACTTTCGGCCGCAGGACTCAACCCTCATGCAGGTGAGAATGGCTATATGGGACGCGAGGAAATTGAAACAGTTATTCCTGCACTCGAAATCCTTCGCTCGGAAGGCATTGATATAGAGGGGCCATTTCCGCCGGACACGCTCTTTGTACCGGCCATTAGAGCGCGTTTTGACGGTTTCCTGTGTATGTACCACGATCAAGGTCATATACCCTTTAAAATGCTTGCTTTCGACCGTGGTGTCAATAGTACATTAGGTTTACCCATTATCCGAACCAGCGTAGATCACGGCACTGCCTTCGATATTGCATGGCAAGATAAAGTAGATCTCGGTAGCCTCGAAAATGCCCTCAAATTAGCGTGGAAACGAACGGGGCATTAAGCACTAAAACTCTGTAGCTGTTATCTTCTGATATTAGAGAGCTTTTGAGCCTCTCTATTACAGACTAGACCAAGCAGTTTTCCATACACTTTTAGGTTTGGCATTTTGTGGCTTATCAAAGAATTTATAATACTGTTCATAGTTTGTGTAGAGGTGAGGCATTTTTGTAGGATCTACGGGGATAGCAATGAGGCCCCAGTCATTCTTTTTTACGCCAATGAACTCAAGATCTTCGTCATTGTATGAATAATCTTTTGATGAATTCCATTTTTGTGTATCAATAAACTTAGAATCACTAAGCTCAATTTTATCACAGACGGTTATGTAGTAACCCATGTAGGGTTTAACTAGGTATTCATGCGCTATTTGGCCTTTAGGATCTGAATGAGCTATCTCTTGTGTATAAATGCTAGAAATATTTACTTGCTCTTTATTTAAATAGTGGAGGGCAGATAAGCTTTCGTTATAAATGATATCATTTTCTTGAGGCATCTTAGAACTTAAAGAGTTGATCTCTGCCATAAGAGCCGCAACTCTATTAACTTGCTCATAGTTATTTAATAATGCTTGTGTTTGCTCTGCATTTAATCCGTCAATAGAGATGATTTGCTCGATAGATTTGGCTTTCGGATTGATGGGGATTGAGAGTGTTAGTTTATGTGGATAACCCCAATAGCAGTTATTTTCATCACGCAGGAGAGCCATGCCATCAGCATTGTAAACAGCTTCAAAAGTAATGGCAAAGGGGGTGATCTCAGAAAGGGTAACATCCTTATCATTTTTCATAAATTGATAAGTTAAGCTATTATCTTTAAAAATAACTTTTAGTGAGCTCTCTTTATCAATGGGATATAATTGAGTGTCTCTATTGGATTTTCTTATGACTTCAATCAACAATTGTTCACTGGGAGCTAAAATTTTATTTTTAAGGATCGCAACTTGAGTTTTTGGTTTTTTATCGAGGTCAATTCTTTTTATAAAATCCTCTTCCAGGTAGCTCGATGAAAGCTTTTTAATGTAAGCATCACCCAGGAGGGTAATTGACTCATCATTTATAATGTTCATATGATTTTTTAATGAAAAGGGAGTCTCAGCTTGGCAGAGGGTTATTTTGTCATCAATTAATCTGTAGTTTAGGGACTCTAGTATTTCATCTTTTATTATCTGTGGAGATGTTTTGTGCTCTCTTTTAGAAATGTCTTCTCTTAAATGAAATTTATCTGAGGGGTAATCAGATATTGTTTTTGCGTACGCTTCATTACAGTTGATAGTAAAAGCTAGGGGAGGAGTGAAAGTTTGAGATTTTAGCAGGACTTTAATGCTATATAAAGCAGCGTATTTACTGCCTTTTGGATAAGAAAAACTGCTTTTGTCAGTTTCAAAAATCGTGTTTCCTTTTTTGTCTAAAGCAATGAAAGCAAAAGTGAAGTTTTGTGGAGTATCAACATAAAAGTGTTTTTTGTTTATTGAAATTAATTTACATACTGGACCATTCGTAAATTGCTTTTGTACTTTTTTTTCTTTTAAGGAAAATTCTAAGCTTGGCATTGTTTGGAAATAGCGATGAGTGCACTCAACAGAGATTTGTGTGGGGATGTCGATTGGTTTTGAGGCAAAAGTTATGGGGATGTCAATTTGATTATTGGAATCTAAAATGACTACTTTATCGTAAGTTATTGTGCTCTCATCGTGAAAATGAAATTTCTTTAAATTGAGTTGGTATGAGTAAGGGTGTTTTTTATGTAATGGGTCAATGACAATCGACATTTTTTGAGCTTTTTTCTTTTCTACAAACATCTGTTTGTGGATTGAGTCTGAAAGACTTTTTACTTCTGTTTCAGTGGCAAATACGCTTGCGCTGAACAACTGAATGATTATAAAGGTTTTTAATAAAAATTGGCTCACTATAAACTCCATATCTAAGTGTGAGCTTACCTATACCACAAGATGAATTTTTGTAAAAAATACTTGTATGAAAAATAAGTATTTTTTATGTAAAATATAATAAATATTTTTTAAATGATTAATTTATTATAAAAAAGCGTTGGAGAATTGTTAAGTTAAATAAATAATAAAAAAGGCCGATCATGATGATCGGCCTTTTTTAGTGAAGTGAGTCTAAATTAAACTTCGAGTTTTTCCTCGAGGAGGTGGAAGTTTAAGTACTGATAGATTTCTTCTTCTTTACCTTCTAACTTGGGAGTTACCAATGTTTGGTACTCAGCAGGAGTTGGAAGTTTGCCATAGACTGCCACGGCTGCAGCTAACTCGGCAGAACCGAGATAAACTTGTGCGCCATCACCAAGACGATTATTGAAGTTACGTGTAGAAGTAGAGAACACAGTAGCGTTATCTTTTACACGAGCTTGATTACCCATACAAAGTGAACAGCCTGGCATTTCTATACGAGCACCAGCAGCAGAGAACTTAGAGTAGTAACCTTCTTTAGTTAGTTGTTCCTGATCCATTTTTGTAGGAGGACAAACCCATAGGCGTGGCAATACTTGACCTTCACCTTCAAGAACTTGAGCAGCAGCACGGAAGTGACCAATATTAGTCATGCAAGAACCGATGAAAACTTCATCAATTGTATTGCCTGCAACAGCAGAAAGTTTTTTGACGTCATCAGGATCGTTAGGACAAGCGAGAAGTGGCTCATTCATTTCGTTGAGATCAATCTCGATAATCTGATGATATTGAGCATTTGAATCAGCTTCCATGAGCTCGCCATTAGCGATCCAATCTTTAACGTTGTCAATTCGACGTTGAATTGTCTCAGGATCTTTGTAGCCACCAGCAATCATGGCTTCCATAAGAGCGATATTTGAGTTGAGATATTCTTCGATAGGCTCACGATTGAGTTTAATTGTTGCCGCAGCGGCAGAACGCTCAGCAGCAGCATCAGTTAATTCAAAAGCCTGCTCAACCTTGAGGTCAGGAAGTCCTTCAATTTCGAGGATACGACCAGAGAAAATATTGACTTTACCTTTTTTCTCTACTGTAAGGAAACCCTTTTCAATAGCTGCATAAGGAATCATGTTAACAACGTCACGGAGAGTTACACCTGGCTGAAGTTCACCTTTGAAGCGTACTAGAACAGATTCAGGCATATCAAGAGGCATAACACCAAGTGCTGCAGCGAAAGCTACAAGGCCAGAACCAGCAGGGAAAGAAATACCGAGTGGGAAACGCGTATGTGAGTCACCACCAGTACCAACAGTGTCTGGAATAAGAAGACGGTTGAGCCATGAGTGAATAACGCCGTCACCAGGTGCAAGTGATACACCACCGCGATTAGAGATATAATCAGGGAGAGTGGCGTGAGTACGAACATCTGTAGGTTTAGGGTAAGCTGCCGTATGGCAGAAAGACTGCATAACGAGGTCAGAATTGAATTTAAGACAAGCAAGCTCAGTCATTTCAGAGGCTGTCATTGGACCGGTAGTATCTTGTGAACCAACAGTCGTCATTTTTGGGAGGCAAGCTGTGCCAGGAAGAATACCTTCGACATCACAGGCTGCGCCGACCATTTTTTGAGCGAGAGTATAACCTTGATCAGCAGTTGGTACTGGATTGTCAGGATTAACGAAAATTCCAGACTCTTGAATAGAGCTAAGTCCTAGTTCAAGACGAGCTTGTTCAGTAAGCTGCTTACCAATGATAAGTGGTACACGTCCACCGGCACGATATTCATCGAGGATAGTGTTTGGCTTAATATCGAAAGAGGTGATCTCTGAGCCATTTTCAGCAAGGATTTTACCTTCTTTAGGAAGAACAGTGATGATATCGCCTGTGTTGATTTTGGAAACATCACACTGAATAGGGAGTGAACCTGAATCTTCTGCAGTATTGAAGAAAATTGGAGCAATGATATCGCCGAGGATGATTCCTCCGCGTTTTTTATTAGGTATAAAAGGAATCTCTTGACCGACATGCCAAAGTAGTGAATTACAGGCAGATTTACGTGAAGAACCAGTACCAACAACATCACCAACGAAAGAAACAGGAAGGTCTTGCTCTTTCAGTTTTGAAATGGCCTCTGGACCTTCAGGGAAGAGGCTACCACCCATACAAGTTGAGTGGAGAGGGATATCAGCACGAGTGAAAGCAAACTTTGCAGGAGAGAAGTCATCTGTATTGATCTCACCACCAACTTTGTAAATAACAGTCTTGACTGAGTCTGGAACATCTTCCGAGTTAGTGAACCATTCGCCATTTGCCCATGAAGTAATAATTTCTTTAGCAGTAGTATTGCCTTTATCAGCAAGAGCTTTGATGTCATCAAAACAGTTGACTGATAGAACCATGTTTTTAAGTCCAGTAGCGGCAAGAGGCGCTAATTCAGCATCTTCACTAGCAACAGTATCAATAAGGCCTTGGAGGTTATAGCCACCAACCATTGTACCGAGAAGTTTTACGGCATCAGCTTTTGAAATGACGTCACAAGAGCTAGCGCCTTTAAGAATAGCAACAAGGAAATTAGCTTTAACGTGAGCTGCGGGGTCAACACCAGGGTTGATACGGTTAGTGAGAAGATCTAAAAGTTCTTCACCTTTGCCTGAGGGGATATCTTGAAGGAGGGCAACTAATTGTTCTGCTTGTTTTTCACTTAGTGCGAGGGGGGGATGCCTTGCGTTTTACGCTCAGCAACATGCTTGTAGTAGTCTTCGAAAAAAGTCGACATAGGTTCTCATAAATAAGGGTTAACAATGAAAGAATTTATGACGTAAAATAACGTCAAAATAACGCCATAATTATAAATTCATTTTAGAGAAAAACAATCGACAAAGACAAAAGCTTAGGGAAAAATCGAAAATAGTTGCATAAGTTTAGTTTTTTACGTTTTCGGAATTTTAAGTCTTAGCACAAAAAGGCTGAATCCTGAGCTCGTCTGTCAAGGCTTATAGTTTTAGTTTTTTATTCAAAAACGAAATCATTGAGCGTCAAGAGAGTGTTTTGATGATTGAGTTCCAAGCTGTCGTGAAGCGCTAAAGCTAAGTCAAAGTGGCCTTCTCTGGTGAGGGTCTCCATTTTTTTAGAAATTTCTCGTACAGTATTAAAACCAAGACTAGCAGCTCCGCCAGCGTACTTATGAGCGTAGCGAATAAATTGTTCTTGATCTTTGGCGAGAGCTGCCGTTTTAATTTCTTTCAGCATTCCTTGAACTTCTTTTAAGTAGATCTCGATCAGCTTATGAAAACCTTCTGCACCTAAAGATTCGTGGATATCGAGTAACATTCTTGAGTCGATGAGTTCAAATGCTGCATGAGTAGGCTCTTTAAGCAGAGATACTTCATCTGATTTTTGGAT
Source organism: Lentisphaera profundi (assembly GCF_028728065.1). Lineage (GTDB taxonomy): Bacteria > Verrucomicrobiota > Lentisphaeria > Lentisphaerales > Lentisphaeraceae > Lentisphaera > Lentisphaera profundi. The sequence continues at coordinate 1,345,933 of NZ_CP117811.1, forward strand.
TAATTTACTTACGGTTTTTAATAAAAGTTGCTTCGAATAAGGCTTGGGGAGATAAGAATTGATACCCAGTTTCAGGTAGCGTTCGCGATCTCCTTCCATCGCATTTGCAGTGACCGCAATAATGGGAACGTGTTGGTAGGCGGCTTTTGTTTCTCGAATAACTTTGGTAGTTTCTAAGCCATCCATTCCAGGCATTTGAATATCCATGAGGATTAAATCAAAATGATCCGATTTCAGGAATTCAATAACTTCAAAACCATTCTCCGCAGTCTTTATATAGTGTTGTTTATCGCTGTTTAGATAAGAGTGCATGACCCTTTGGTTGACTAAATTATCTTCGGCAATCAGTATTCTAAGTGCAGGTAGATGTAAGTCGGATGTTTCTTTTTTGAGAAGAGCTTTATTTGTAACTGGTAGGCTAATAGTAAAACTAAAAGTCGAGCCTTCTCCAGGGTTGGAATTCAATTCGAGATTGGAATTCATGCATTGCAAAATCATTTCTGATATAGGTATACCTAAGCCCGTGCCTTCGTTTTTGCGAGAATGCGAATTATCCACTTGGGCAAATTTAGAGAAAATCAGTTCGTTTTCCTCAGGGCTAATACCTATTCCCGTATCACTAACGGATATGGTGATTTTTGCATGTTCACACTTGAGCTCATCGAGCTTGAGTTGGAGTTTGATGTGACCTTGATCAGTAAACTTCACGGCATTTGAGACCAAGTTGGAAATGATTTGTCGCAAACGATTTTTGTCCCCCATGAGGATCAGTTCTTTAAGTTCTTGGCAGGTATCGATAGAGAGAGTAAGCTTTTCTTTATTACAGCTAGTTTTGGCAAGGTCTATAACTTGTAAGCAGAGCGAGAATAGGGAGAAAGCTTCGGGGCGTAAGGTGAGCTGATGGTCCTCAAGTTTGGCAAAATCTAGGATATTATTTACAAGGTTAAGAAGTGCCTCTGAGGAATGGCAAATAATGTTAACTAATTCAGTCTGGCGTGTGTTGATGTTGGTTTCTTGTAAAATATTGAGAATCCCAATAATGCCATTGAGCGGAGTCCGTATTTCGTGACTCATGGTCGCTGCAAACTCAGATTTTATTTGTAAGGCATTTTCTAGGTTGCGATTAATTTCTTCTTGAGCCAGTAATTTTTTGACTCGAGAAGAAAATTCTTCACTACAAATGGGTGGGTAGATGAGGTCACTGCAATTGAGATTATAATAAGCTTGGATTTCTTCCGGATTAAACTTAGGTAAAATAATGAAGGTATTTTGAGTTTTTAAATTTTGCGAGATATCTTCTAAACAAAAACTTTGGTGATCAATATTTTTGTGGTGATCGATGATAATTAGAGAGAGCAGATGCTCAGACTCGAGTTTTTTTAATTCTTCAATATCCTCACAATGGTAAAGGTGAATTAAACTATGGTCTAAATATTGATTGATTTGATGAAAACTCTCTTTGGTAGTATTGCAGACGGCTACATGAGCTAGCTTATTCATTTCATCTCCTCTTTAATAGTCAATAATAATTTTTTGTAGTTCTTCTATGAAATTTATGATGTCATTTTCTGTGTTTTGCCAAGCCATACTAATGCGCAGTACTCCAAAGCCATTTTGATCATTTAGACCAAGGCTTTTTAAGGCAGGACTAATTTGTTTACTATCGGCTGAGCAGGCACTACCCGTACCTAAGATGATACCTTTACTTGCCAATGCTCGCATTAAAATAGCGCCTTGCATATTTTTAAAATTGGCCAAAAGAACGTAAGGAGAGGCACTGGCACATGAAATGATATTCACAGCGCAGTCATTACTATTTTTTTGTTTTAAATTTGATAAAAGTTTACGGCACAAAAGATTGAGCTCATTAATTTTTTGATAACGTCTTACTTTCTCTTTTTTATTGAATTCAGCGGCAAAACCTAATGCCGCAGCAGCTGCTGCGTCAAGAGTACCAGATCGTAAACCTTCTTGTTGACCACCGCCGTAGAGTAGGGGATTCGGGAGATGTTTATTACTCACAATAAGTGCGCCACTACTATTTGGACCATGAAATTTGTGTCCGGCAAATGAGAGTGAGCTAATGCCCCAGTCATCCATATCAATATCTCTTTTTCCAAATCCTTGTACCGCATCGATATGAACATGGATTGAGCTGCCATAGGTGAGCTCACTCAAGCGATCTATATCGAGGAGACCGCCGGTTTCATTATGCAGCAGAGTGAGTGAAATGAGACGTGTATTTTTATTGATGATTTGACTTAGATTAGATAAATCGGGAGCACCAGTTTTGTCCAGAGCTAAATAATGAATGATAACAGACTTTTTTTTCAGTTCTTTGATCACATTGAGAATGGAAGGATGCTCAGCTTCACAAGTGATGATTTCATCACCTTCCTTGAGTTCGACTCCGAGCAGGGCCAAGTTATTGGCTTCAGTTCCACCACTAGTGAAAATAACACGGTAATCTATAGGAGATGCTTGTGCAGCTTTTAAAATCTTTAAGCAAGCGGTTTCTGCAACTCTTAGGCATTCTCGAGAGAGTGTGTGACCCGCATGAGGGTTGGCATAGTATTTCTCGATGGCTTCGAAGTAAAAGTTTTTGATTTCGGGCAAGAGGGGAGTTGATGCCGCGTTATCAAGATAAATCATTTTGTAATTTCCAAGAGCTGAATAAATTAAGTAAGGCTTGGCGGGTATAGGTTTTCCTAATGAGTTGGCCTTGAGTAATGAGACCAATAGCCCCACCAAGTGAGCCAATATCAGGATTGGACGTAAAACCAGTTTTGACTAAGGCCTGAGAGAGTTCCAAATGTTCATTTTCAATAACTTTTTGAACTTCATGGGGTAACTGAAAAGAAGATGAACTCGCAAAGAATGTTTCACTACCATCCCATAGGCAAACACAAGAAATATTGAGCAGCTTACCCTCTATATGATAGCATCCATCTTCAATACCTACAGAGAAAGTAGCATCATCATTACAAGCTGATTTAGCTCTATTAATGGCGCCCGCATAGCTTTCTTTCAAGCATCTGGGTTGAGCTTTAACTCCTGAGTCCACATCAATGGATATAAGCTTTGCTGGGATATTTTGAGCTTCGAGTTCTTCTGTGAGTGCTTGGACTTTAGCAAGATTGCGAGTGCCGATATGGACTCGCATAGTCATTAACGTTTTTTCTTAATGCTGATTTTTTTACGTGCTCCACCAGTTCGAAGTTTTTTCGGAGCAGGGCTTGCTGCAGCTTCATCTACAGGAGCAGGTGTTGAAGCATTACCAGCTTTAGTCGAATTTCCTGTTTTAGGGGCAGGTGATTTCATTTTTGACTTTCCTGCTTTTAGTGAACGAGCACGTGAAGGCTTTTTCATTCTTGCAGAAGTAGCTGTCGTGATTTTACTTTGGGTCTTGCCTGTAACTGCAGGTTCTGCTAAAGCTTTTGGAGCAGGAACATCAGCAGGCATGGGAGCAGCTGCTAAAACATTGCCATTGCGTACAAGGTAGACCATGTTAGAAACCTTTTCGTAACCTTTAGAATCAGAGGCATGGTAGACGTCGTTGAGGTAAAGTAAAAGAGCTTCAGGAAGTGCGGTAGCAATAATTGTATTGCGATTTGGCACGGCAAAACCGACAGATTTTGTGCCAAAATGCTCTTGGATTTCAATAAGAAGCTTTTTGCGTAAGATACTGCTTGCTGTTAGGTCATCACCTTCACGCTTAAGTAGTGTATGAGTCTCGCCTTGGTACTTAACTTCAACGGGTTCCCATTCGGGTTCATCACGTTTGTCTAAGGCTTGTAAGGCAAGGCCTTCAACAAATTCAAGTGTCCAGTTATTCTCTAGAGCTTCTCTTCTACCGATAAAGTGAGTTTGGCCATTTTGTTTGAAACCAAAAGTTACAAGAGCTCTGCTATCGTTGCTATTAGCAATCAGGTCACGGTGAAGGATTTGGTCGATGTTACTGATCTTGAGGTTACTAAGAATAGGTACAGGTACAACTTCTGTCATTTTGAACTCCTAAAATTATTATATTGAATAAGTTAGATCTAGCTAGCTGATAATCAATTTTAGCATTTGTCTATTAAATGAAAAAAGTAAAGAAAAGGGGGTAAAGTGTCCACTAGAAAAGTATAAACGAAAAAATGACTCGAAGCTAAATTCATATTATTATTTTATCATATAGCGATCATAAAGATTTTTTTTGAAGATTTGCCATCATATATTGAATTTAAATAATGGGTGATTATGTCAAAAAAAGAATACGATGTGTTAGTGATAGGTGGTGGAATTAATGGTGCTGTAAGTGCGGCTAACATTTCCTATCAAGGTTTGAAAGTAGCATTGGTAGATCAGGGTGATTATGCTTCGATGACGAGTCAAGCATCTTCCAATATGATTTGGGGTGGGATAAAGTATCTACAGTCAGGTGAATTAAGCTTGGTAAAAGCTCTCTGCGAATCACGCAATCGTTTACTACAAGCTTATCCCGATAGAGTGAGAGAAATCTCTTATTTTACTAGTTTTTATAAAGGCAACCCTTATTCAGCTAAATTGATTTACGCAGGTGCGTGGTTTTATTGGCTCATGGGTTCATGTAAAACTTTTAAACCTCGATATGTAAAAGCTAATAAAGTTCGTCACGAAGCACCCTTGCTAAAACAAGAAGGTTTGAGTGCAGCTGTGTCTTATGCTGACGCCTATTTACCCGATAATGATGCTCGTTTTGTTTATCAATTTGTGCGAGATGCGCAAAAACGAGGAGCCCAATGCTTTAATTATACCCGAGTAGAAAGTGTAAAATTTCAAGAAGGCGCATGGCACATTCATTTATGTGATATGCGTACGGGAGAGCAGCAAGAAATACGAGCGAAATCATTGGTGAATGCTTGCGGCCCACAGATCAATGCTTTTAAGCAAGATATTGCAGTAGATAATCAGTTAGCATTTTCAAAAGGAGTGCATTTAATTGTCCCTAAAATTGGCCCGTCGGATCGCGTATTAACCTTTTTTTCAAAAGATGGACGCTTATTTTTTGTTTTGCCGATGGGAAATCGCAGTTGTATTGGCACCACTGATACTCGTGTAAAGAGTCATCAATGCGAAGTGACCCAAGGAGATAGGCAGTTTATTCTCGATAATATTAATTCTTATTTAAATGATTATAAGGACCTCAGTTTAAAAGATATTATTTCAGAGCGCTGTGGTGTGCGCACGCTTATTGTTGAAGGTGATGATACGGGGGAAGACTGGATCAAACTCACCCGAAAGCATAAGATCGAGATCAATAAGCATGAGCAGGTCCTGAGTATTTTAGGAGGAAAAATTACTGATTGTCTAAATGTGGGAGAGGAAGTAGGGGTAGCTATTTGTTCGATCTTGAATACACCTTACCGAGAAGGTCTTTGGTATGGAGAGGACGAGGGCAAAGAAGCCTTTATTAAAACTGCAAAAAAAATGCATTTACCGGATAGTTTTGATGGCTTAAGTACGCCGCCAGATCACTTATGGAGGCGCTATGGTAGTGCGGCATCCCAAATCTTGGAATTGATAAAAGAAGATCGAGATTTAGCGACAGAAATTCATCCCGGTAGTGGCTACTTGAAGGCTGAGTTCGTCTATATGGGTAGAGAGGAGCAAGTCAATACTTTAGAAGATGTACTAAGGCGTCGCACTAGTTTGGCGATGGAATACAGAATGGAGGACATGAACCTCGACTTAATGCGAGACTTACTTGGGCTTAAAAACTAAGTTCCTTTACAAAATCTATCTTAGTAGTGCGGGGGCCTTTGGTTCATATCAATGGGATCTTGTTCAACGTTATCTTTCATGAGTTTGAGTTCATGTTGGATCTCTTGAATCTCCATTTGTTGATTAGTAATCACTTCATTGAGCGTTTCAATGAGGTCGTCCTGCATACTACTTAGAGTTTCTAACCTGATAAGGCGTTGGTTTAATTCAGGGTCAATCGTATTCATTTTAAATCCTTTAATTGCTCGCGGATAAGTCCAGGACAATTACTTGAAATGGAATGGCAAGCAAGTTCAGTAAGTTCTTGGAAGCGCTTCGGGGAATCAACCGTCCAACAATTAATTTTTCCTTGTTTGAACGTTTGAATAAATTCTTGATCAATATGACTGGCGTTGGCACTAATTCCATCAAAATTATACTTCTCAATGATTTTTTTTATTTCAATGAGATTTGGCTTTCGTATTCCTTGACTCATACGGAACTTACGGATCCATAATATTTCAATTTTAGGACAAAGTTCTCGGAGGCGAATTAATGTGGGTAAACGAAAGGAAATGACTGTGACATTTTCAATTGGAATTTGCGAGGCACGCAAAATCTGCATGAGTTCTTGTTCGATTTGGCGACCACACTTCAATTCAATAATGAGCTTTTTTCCTTTAGGTAAGCAGGCTAAAACTTCCTTTAATTCAGGAATGTGATAAGAACTCAATTTGCGGATTTCGCTAAGGTTTAAGCATTTTGTGCGACTTTGTGTCCCCAGTAAGCGTTGAGTATTTAAATCGTGAAAAGCAATGATTTTGCGATCGGTAGTAAGTAAAAAATCAGCTTCTATTCCATCGGCACCTTGTACGAAAGCTAATTTAAATGCCTCTAGGGTATTTTCTTTAGCGTCCGCACTCGCTCCACGGTGGGCAATCAGAAGTGATTTTGATTTCATTCTTAATTATCGATCTTAAAGCTACATTCAGGTAAAAGTTTCTTAAGAATTTCAATTTCTTCATTAGGGATATTGAGGCTATAAGTTACAGAACGCAATTTCTTCAGTTCATGTAGAGCTGTGAGATTTTTGATCTTTGTTTTTGATAAAATTAAAGAACTTAGGTTAGGGCAAGAGGCTAAAGGAGCCAGGTCCGTTATAGCGGTTTCGGAAATATTTAAATGCTGTAATTGTGTACAGCTACTTAAAGGCGTTAAATCAGTGACTTTTGTACCGTCTATGTTAAGTTTCTGGAGTTTGATTTTATTTTCTAAGAAAGACAGATGCGAAAGCAAGGCATCACTCACATCAAGCTCGATAAGCTGGGTGCAGTTTTCAAGAGCATCGAGATTTTTCAATTTACGACACCATTTAAGTTTCACTTTCTTAAGTTTTTTGTGTTATTCAAGAAATCTACGTGGGTGATAGATTTATTATTTGATGAACTAAAGTTTTCTAAGGCCGTTAAGTTACTGAAGACTTGCATGTTTTTATCCGTTGCCTGAGGATTCATGTAAGTATCAAGTTTCTTGAGTTTAGATAGGGATGCCAGAGACGCATAGTCTTTAAAAGTGTGCTTATAACCGTAGAGACTAAGTTCTTCTAAATCCTTGGTATTTGCCAGGAAAGAAAGGTCGTCAATAGCACTCATATAAAAACTCAATTTCTTGAGCTTAGTCAGCTTGTTTAATGCCTGAGTATTAGTGACTCTGGTGGCATAGAAGTTAGCTTCTTCCATTTCAATAAGTTCAGAAAGAGGACTTAGATCGATAGCCGTTTCTTCAGACTTCTCCCATTTCATGACCTTAAAAATACGCAACTCACTTAGTTTTGCGAGTGGCGCAAATGAATCAAGATTTTTGTTGCCATAGTCAGTACGGAGTTCTGTGGTCCAAGGACTATCTGAACATATTTTGGCAAAGGTATCCTGATCGATGTTTTGACCAATATTGAGAATGAATTCATCCTTAGGTTCAAGTGCTTTTAATTTCTTGCGTGTATCAGAACTGTACTCTTTTATAGAAGCTCTATCGGCGGCAATGCTACTGTCTTTGGCGCTAAGAGTCGAAATAAGAAGAGCACTGCAAATGAAAAATTGTTTAAACATGGTTGTCCCCAAAATTGTTTTTTGTACTATAGGACCGAGCTACATGATTTTATAAGATAAAGTTACTAAATTACAGTAAAAACTTTAATTAATCTTCTTAAGTTAGCTGTAAGGGTTCTGTTGTAGTGGAAAGCTTTGCATGAGCAAGAGACTATCACCTGGGGTAGTCAGCCGGTTTATTCTTTCGGCGTGAGTCTTTATAATCTATAGCCAGAGGCGATTATGGCCCATTCTTCGCCAGAGCTTGATAGGCATGCTAAAACTACAAATAAAAAAGGCGCCCCGTAAAGGACGCCTTTTGATCAATCAGTTAAAACTGATTACATCATTCCGGGCATTCCGCCCATACCACCAGGCATTCCGCCGCCATGATGATCGCCACCACCTGCAGGAGCTTCTTCTTTGATGTCAGTAATAAGACACTCAGTAGTAAGGAGAAGACCAGAGATAGAACCAGCGTGTTGTAATGCAGAACGTGTTACTTTCGTAGGATCGATAACACCAGCGTCAAGCATGTCAACATATTCGTCAGTAGCTACGTTGAAACCGTAGTTACCTTTGCCTTCACGTACTTTAGCAATAACAATTGAAGCTTCGCCAGCTGCATTGTCAACAAGTTGACGCAATGGAGCTTCGCAAGCACGTGCAATGATAGATGCGCCAACGGCTTCGTCGCCTTTGAGCTCAATACCAGCAACAGCTGCTTGTGTACGGATGTAAGCAACACCACCACCAGCAACAATACCTTCGTCAACTGCTGCGCGAGTTGCATGAAGTGCATCGTCAACACGGTCTTTCTTTTCTTTCATTTCAGTTTCTGTTGCAGCACCAACGTTGATGACGGCTACGCCACCAGCGAGCTTCGCAAGACGCTCTTGGAGTTTCTCTTTGTCGTACTCAGAAGTAGACTCTTCGATTTGAGCTTTGAGAAGTTTAACACGACCCATGATCTCAGCTTGTGCACCTTTACCATCAACAATGACAGAGTTGTCTTTGTCTACGATAACGCGCTTAGCAGAACCAAGGTCTTCAATAGTTACGTTTTCAAGCTTCATGCCGAGGTCTTCAGTGATGCATTTACCACCAGTAAGAATAGCAATATCTTCGAGCATAGCTTTGCGACGATCACCAAAACCAGGAGCTTTTACAGCACATACATTAAGAGTACCACGGAGCTTATTGATAACGAGAGTAGAAAGAGCTTCGCCCTCTACGTCTTCAGCAATAATAAGGAAAGGCTTGCCAGTCTTGCTTACTTCTTGGAGAAGTGGGAGCATGTCTTGGAGGTTGCTGATTTTCTTTTCGAAGATAAGGATTAATGGATCTTCAAGAACAGCTTCACGTGACTCAAGGTTAGTTGAGAAATAAGGTGAGAGGTAACCTTTGTCGAATTGCATACCATCAACAACATCAAGAGTTGTTTCGATAGTTTTTGACTCTTCAACAGCGATAGTTCCGTCTTTACCAACTTTGTCCATAGCTTCAGCAATGATATTACCGATCTCTTCGTCACCATTAGCAGAGATAGTAGCGATTTGCTTAACTTGCTCGTTAGTTTCGATTGGCGTGCTGATGTTAGCAAGCTCTTTAACCATAGCGGCGACAGCTTTGTCGATACCACGTTTAAGGCTCATTGGGTTAGCGCCAGCTGTTACGTTTTTGAGGCCTTCACGGTAGATAGCTTCAGCAAGAACTGTAGCAGTCGTTGTTCCGTCACCAGCAAGATCTGCAGTTTTAGAGGCTACTTCACGAACCATTTGTGCGCCCATGTTTTCATAAGGACATTCGAGCTCGATTTCTTTTGCTACAGAAACACCATCTTTTGTGATATGAGGTGAGCCAAAGCTTTTGTCGATAACAACATTACGGCCTTTTGGACCGAGAGTAACTTTTACGGCTCTAGAGAGTTTCTCTACGCCAGCGAGAAGTTTGCGACGAGCATTTTCGTCGAAAATTAATTGTTTAGCCATTTGTAACTTTTCCTAAAATTATTTTACGATTGCGAGGATGTCGTTCTGGTTGAGGATTTTATATTCCTGACCATCAGCTTTTACGGGTGTTCCGCCATACTGGGAAACAATAACTGTGTCGCCTTCGGCAACGTGAAAAGTGATTTCTTTGCCATTGCTATCAATACCACCTGTGCCGATTGCAATAACTTTGGCTTCTTGTGGTTTTTCTTTAGCAGAGTCAGGGAGGATAATTCCGCCAACGCTTACTTCTTTCACTTCGATCTCTTGAACGAGAACGCGATCACCTAGAGGCTGAATGCTCATAGTTGGTTTTCTCCGTATTAGGTTTTTGTTAGGTTGTAAAGGGACGCTGACTCCACATTGGAGTCAGCTAAATTATGACTTAAACGAAGTCGGCGTCAATAATGTCGTCGTCTTCTTTTTTCTTTTCAGAACCTGCATCAGCACCAGCTGCGCCAGCGCCAGCGGCTCCGGCAGCAGCAGCACCAGCACCAGCGGCTCCTGCATCAGCACCTGGATCACCCATGTACTGACTTAGTTCTTGTAAGCGAGCTTCGAATTTTTCCGTGAGCTCTTTGATTTTGTCGTACTCGTTAGCTTCACAAGCTTCGCGAAGTTCTTTGATATCTGCATCGAAAGATTCTTTTACTTCAGCAGGGATTTTTTCACCGAGTTCAGTCATTTGCTTTTCAACTTGGAAAGTTAGACCTTCTGCTTTGTTTTTGCTTTCGATATTTTCGCGCAATTCTTTATCAGCAACTTCGTTATCTTTCGCATCGTTAACCATGCGTTCGATTTCGTCTTCAGTTAAACCTGAATCAGCTTTAATAGTGATGTGCTGCTCTTTACCCGTTTCTTTATCTTTCGCAGAAACTTTAAGAATACCATTGGCATCAATATCGAAAGTAACTTCGACCTGAGGAACTCCACGAGGAGCGGCTTTGATTTCGTCTAAACGGAAATCACCAATTTTCTTATTTTGTGTCGCCATTGGACGCTCACCCTGGTAAACAACGATGTCTACAGCAGTTTGATTGTCAGCAGCGGTTGAGAAAGTCTCTGACTTTTTAGTTGGGATCGTCGTGTTACGTTCGATCAGTGCAGTGAAAACACCACCCATTGTTTCGATACCGAATGAAAGAGGCGTTACATCAAGAAGAAGAACGTCGTTCACATCACCAGTAAGTACACCACCTTGAATCGCCGCACCAAGTGCCACACATTCATCTGGATTCACACCACGGTGAAGATCTTTACCAAAACGCTTTTTAACGGCTTCGATAACTTTAGGCATACGAGTTTGACCACCAACCATGATAATCTCATCGATGTCACCAATGCTTGCGCCAGCGTCTTTTAAACAGGCATCTACAGGAAGGATTGAACGAGTTACGAGGCTATCAGTAACATCTTCAAGTTTCGCACGTGAGAGTGTGAACTGTAAATGTTTTGGTCCAGTCGCATCTGCAGTAATAAAAGGAAGGTTGATGTCAGTTGACTGAGCAGTTGAAAGCTCACATTTTGCTTTCTCGCCTTCTTCTTTGAGACGTTGAAGTGCAAAAGCATCTTGACGAAGGTCAATGCCGTTCTCTTTTTTGAATTCGTCTACGAGTAAGTTAATGATGGATTCATCAAAGTCATCGCCACCGAGGTGAGTATCACCATTAGTTGCTTCTACTTCGAAAACACCGTCACCGAGTTCGAGGATCGTTACATCGAAAGTTCCGCCACCAAGGTCATAGACACAGATTCTTTGGTCGTTATCTTTTTCAAGACCATAAGAAAGCGCAGCAGCAGTTGGCTCGTTGATAATACGTTTAACATCAACACCAGCAATACGGCCAGCATCTTTAGTTGCTTGACGCTGTGCATCATTGAAATAAGCTGGAACTGTAATTACTGCTTCAGTGAGAGTTTCACCGAGGTAAGCTTCTGCATCGCGCTTAAGTTTAGCAATGATTTTTGCAGAGATTTCAGGTGGTGAGTAAACTTTATCACCCACTTTAATGTGTGCATCACCATTCTTTGCTTCTACAACACCGTAAGGAACGAGATCAGTTTCGTGCTTTACTTCAGCAAATTTACGGCCCATGAAACGCTTAGCCGAAAAGATTGTATTAGTTGGGTTAGTCACTGCCTGACGTTTTGCAGTTTGACCTACAAGTTCTTCGCCATTCTTAGTGAACGCAACTACTGAAGGAGTCGTTCTGTGACCTTCTGCGTTGGGGATTACTGTAGCTTCGCCATTTTCCATGACGGCCATACATGAGTTAGTTGTACCGAGGTCGATACCGAGGATCTTAGCCATTATATTTCTCCGTTAGTTTTATTTATTTAATTTATTGGATCTGTGCACACTTAAAGGAAAAGGCATGCCAAATATATATAATGGTATTTAAATACATGTAGATTAACAGTTTATAAATATCGCTCTATGGTATTTATGATGGAGCCAAAAGCAGGCGTGCCAGCTTGGCTCACTGTGCCACAGCTGTGACGGTACAATTTGCCACTATGATTTTTCTACTTGAATCGGTCTAAGTCCAGGAAAGCTTGTGTAGAGCGAAGGGATCTGTTCTCTCGTATCAATAATCCTCTTATAATCAAGAGTGAAAATTTCACAAGAAGGCTCTTCACCTAAGTCTTGAATAAGCTCTCCCCAAGGATCAATAAGCAATGAATGCCCATAAGCTTCCATTGAAGTCAGCTGATTGACACCACATTGCGCTGAACCGATGACATAAGATTGATTCTCTATGGCTCGAGCTCGCATGAGAACTTCCCAGTGAGCTTTGCCCGTTCTTTTTGTAAATGCCGCCGTATTGATAATTAAATCACAACCTGCATAATTCCTCACAAACTCGGGGAAGCGTAAATCATAACAAATACTGATGCCGATACTCCAGCCCGAAATCTCCACAATAATAGGGCCCGTATCTCCGTGCTGATAGATCTTTGTTTCATCCATTGATTTTTGCTGGGATGAAAAAATTTGGAAAAGGTGTGTTTTTCTATAGACATTAATGAGCTCACCTTCACAATCAAAAATAAAGGAGCTATTGAAAACATCTTCTCCAGCTCTTTCGCCGAGGCCACCCCAAATAATGGCAATCTTATATTTCGGCGAAATCGGAGAGAGTAAATCAATCCAGCCCTGACGATCTTTTGCTTCACGATGAGTAATCTCAGTCTTTGCCCAAAGAAGTACACACTCAGGGAAGATAATTAGATCACAGTCATTGGCCGCCGCATGTTTTATTCTTGCTTCGCATTCAAGTAAATTTTTATTTAAATCAGAGCAGGAATTCATTTGCACAAGACAAACTTTCAAAGGAGCTTTCGGGGACATAGTTTTACTCGGAGGGAAATAATTAAGATCAATGAAAATACGATAGCTTAGTACAAAGTAAAGATGAGTAATAGACTGATCTAAAAATGGAATCGACTTAATCAAAGCAAAAAAAAGCACTTACATTGCTGTAAGTGCTTGATTACTAGAGTCGGAACGACAGGATTTGAACCTGCGACATCATGTCCCCCAGACAATCACCTAAGCATAAAAATGATCCCTTTAAGAGTGGTTTCGCAACCTTTTTGTTGAAATTATTGTCATGAAAACATAACCATAATTTTTGTAGTCTTCATCTACGTCTTGATTAATGAAAATGAGAGATAAAATGAATATTATTATAAGTACTAATAAACTTTTAATCCCACGACATTTATGTTATTTTTGTACTTTTTTATAGTATAACGACCGAGATTAGTGAGATTTGAACCTAAGCGAGAATCTTCACTGTAGCTCATGGTTCTGTATTTGATTTTATTGATCGACCGCTAGATTAAACATATTTTAAGCTCTAGAACTATCGAATAGCTTCGAGGCCTTCCTTGTCAATAACATGCAAAAGACGGCAAGCAACCTTTTCTGGATGTCTTGCATCTCGTTCCCATTTACTAATTGTATCGGATGTCACACCAACTATATCCGCAAATACTTTTTGTGAACAATGAAGTTTTTTTCTAATACGAATAATTTGTTTACCTGTGTAGTTAATTGGTGCAGGTATTGCAATATCCCTTGCAGTTAATTTCATCATTTCATCATAGTCATCTTGTGATACTAATCCTAGATTGAAGAGTTCTTCTGTTTCTTCTCTAGCTTCTTTTGCTATTCTACTCATTATCTTCACCTCTTTGTTCTTCTAGTTCGACTTCAAATAAAATCTTCGCTGTGATAGCGATGTCTAATTCGTTGTTGTTCCATTTTAAATACTGTTTAGCCATTCCTTTAAAGATTTGTTTCTCTTTGGTAGTTATGTTATCGGATTCATTTTTATTGAATACGAATAAGACATAAAAGTTATTACCTTGTTTGTAACCAACGATAAGCCTTGAACCACCCGATTTACCTTGATTAGAATTATTCGAGATACGTTTCTTGTAAAGGTTTCCACCAAGGTTGGCTTCAAATACACCTTTAATTACTTCATTTGAAGCGATGATTAAATCTTCTTGCTGTATGTCCTTCTCTTTATCAAGCCATTTCTTTACAGGCTTAGTCAATATTAGTCTCAAATATAATCCCATTTCTTTTTTGGTCTTTAGAACTATAGTCTTTAACATTAGTTAACGCAAGGTTCTGTTGATGTTTTTTAGTGTAACGTCTCGAGTAAATATGTTAGGGACCCTATAAGCAAGCTTTGCGCAAAGCTGGAATTGTGAAGGCCGGAACAATTCATACTCTGAGGCATAGTTTCGCGACGCATATTCTAGAAGATGGTTATGATATACGTGTGCTGCAAGAGTTACTTGGCCATAGTGATGTCAGTACAACACAGATTTATACACATGTTATGGGCGTTCATAAACTCAATGTTACGAGTCCTATTGATAAGCTTTGATACGTTCATTTATAAGGTAGTAATTAAATAGCTAATAAGCTACCATATTTAAATAGTTACCGCTTCGAAAATATTGATCGGAACTTTAGACCCTTTTCCGTATTTAGCCATAATAAGAATGGAAAGGTGTAATTAGAGAAGAAAAATTCATTTTAGAAGACACTCATAATTTAGGATTGAGTTTTGCAAGCTTTTTTTTGAGTAGAAAAAAGCACTTACATTGCTGTAAGTGCTTCATTACTAGAGTCGGAACGGCAGGATTTGAACCTGCGACATCATGTCCCCCAGACAATCATCTAAGCAGGAAGTTGATCCCTTTTTAGGTGGTTTTGCAACCTTTTTATTAAACTTATTGTCATGAACACATAACCATAACTTTTATAGTCTTTATCTACGTCTTTATTAATGAAAATGAGAGATAAAATGAATATTATTATAAGTACTAATAAACTTTTAATCCCACGACATTTATGTTATTTTTGTACTTTTTTATAGTATAACAACCGAAATCCCTTGCACATACTATTAAAGAATTTTAAAATTCCAGTAAGATAAGCTTGAGCCATATATTCCCTCCCAAGGATGAGCAAAAATGGAAAGGAGTGACCACCGAAAGCATCTCTTTTTCTAACTTGTAACAGAACAAAGCTAAGTGGGTTTAGTGTGAAAGTAACAGAAAAAAACCGTAGAAATTAATGCCAATTATCGGTGTAGATGTATCTAGCCGAAAATTAGATATTCATGATTTGAATCAGTTGTTATTTTAAATTTCTTCACTGTTTTGGAGCGAATATTATTATCTTTCATAAGTCTTGTAACTCTTTTATGATTACAATGGAAATCTTCTTCTTGGAAACCTTTTGAGACTTTTGATCTTTTATTACTGATAGTCGTGTTTCCTTATTTCTAGTTTTCAGATTAAAGGTCACTTACACACTTATTGTCTACATTTTGGGGTAAACTCCCTATGCCTAGTTAAAGTCAAATAAGGTGCACAACATTTTTGTCTATTAGTGAAATAATATATTCATAGGTTTTTACTGTATACTTCATCCTAGTGTAGTGTAAAAACGAAAAAAAATCACGTTCCGCAAAGTGTGTGCGACTAAAGAAGATATTAGTAAATGCGGAACGTGATTAGAATGATGAAATTTCGGATTTAATCCATTTCAATCTTTGCGATCGGGATAGCAGCTTCTGAAACACTTTTTCGGCTATAAGCGATTAAAGCTAAGCCAACACTCATCATAAAGCCACCACAGCCAAATAATGCCCAACGAGCGGACATGCTATTCGGTATAAAAAGAAGGATAAGAACAAAAGCACCATAGACGCAGGAAAGCCATCCTAGAACTTTTGCCTGATCTTTGTCATTGGCATGACCAATTTCTTTTTCGAAGTCAACTTCCTTGTTCATTTGCGTAAAGAAAGCCTCGACATTGGCATCGTATGCAGCGTCTTTTTTGTGGGGTATGTACTTAGTAGAAAGGAACCAAAGTGTACTCACAGGAATATTAACAAAAACATTAAAAGTCATTTTGTGTTCACGCATGTAAATTAAAAAATCTTCTGCATTGATGCTTTGAAAGAGGCTCATGGCGAGCTCACTATCCGATCCTTTATAGATAAGAGCCGAGATAATGAAACCCAGTAAAACAGTGCTCCAATCAGCCCACTTGGGTTGGCCTTTGAATAAAATACCCAAGAATAAAGGCACAAATACCGGAATGGATAACATTGCTGCAATCGTGAGCACGACATCAAAAAGACTGATTTTTCCCATGTTAATAAAGATCATGGCAACAATGATAACAGTTATGCCCATAAGAGCAGTGAAAATTTGACCGACGCGAAGTAATTCTTTATCATTGGCTTCAGGCCTAATGATTTTTGCATAAAAGTTTTTTGTTAAAAAACCGGCATTGCGGTTGAGTCCAGTATCCATGGAGGACATGGTCGCAGCAAATAAGCCTGCAACTAAGAGGCCAATCATGCCTTGAGGTAAAACTTTAAGACAAGTCGCAATATAGGCGACTTCCGAGGGGTTGTTGACATTGCTGAATTGATCAATGAAACCAGGTGCAATGGTATTTGCACAGAGCGGGGGAATAAACCAAAATACAGGAAGCAGGATGTATAAGAATAAGGGGATCGCCGCCGCTTTTTTAGCATCCTTACCATCTTTTACAGCAATATACTTAGCCGCTTGAACGATATTATTGCGGTTGATAATCGCGACGCCAATCATAGCTAAAATCCAAATCCAATCATACTTGTGTCCGGTTGGGTGTATGACTTCCATGTTTTGCTTAGGTATTTGATCAATGAAAGCACTGATACTGCCAATCTCTGTTAAACATAGGACACCAGCGGCGACACTAATACTGACTAAGAGCAGACCCTGGATGAAATCACTGGCATTTACGGCCCAGCTACCACCAAAGAGTGACATCACGAGAACAACAATTCCTGTAGCGATAACCACTGGTGCTTGGGGAAGATTGAACACGGAGGAAAGAATAATAGATAAACCAACAAGCCAAACCCCTGCAGTAATAACTTGAATCGGAACTTGAATCCAGGTGAAAATTTGTTCAGAAGCTTTACCAAAGCGAGCGCGAACCGCATCCATGGCAGTGACTAAGCGCATCTGGCGGTATCTTTTAGCAAAAAAGCTGTATCCCAAAATATAACCGACAACATCACATATGTAGATGACAAAGACAATGAAGCCGTATTCATAGGCTAAGCCAGCGGCGCCGGTGAAGGTCCAGCAACTAAAATTTGCAACAAAAGCCGAGAGTCCGACTAACCACCAAGACATGCGTGAACCACCCGCAAAGTAATCGGCACTTGAGCCATTGAAGCGTTTAAAAACGTAACCTAAGGACATGATGAAGGCAAAATAAAAGCCAATCACTATGTAGTCATATATACTGAGCATGTAGAACCTCTTAATTGATTTAATAGGTATTACATATGATTTTTGAATAATGTGACAATTGCTTCTACAAATTTCACTCATTTTTGCGAAATGAGCGCGTGGTATAGAAAGTGTGAAAATTATGACTTGTTATTTATGTTGAATTTTTATGATAAGTCAGCGGACAAAAATGTCACATTATTCAAAAGTCATCTGTATATATAAAATATAGGCATTTTAAAATCCACAACAACTTAAGGAAGTTTAGAATGTGCAAAAATTCTATTTTGACCTTATTAAATTCTGAGGTCTCGTCTGTCCTTAACTAATACCTGAATCCGTGAGCTACATTAAGTCAATGAACTTGAAAGCCCTACGGAATTCTACAAAAGCCAGATCACAGATTCAGCTAATACTTTCAAAAACCCCAAGAGAACTCATAATGAAACAAAAAATTATTATATCGACTTTAGCTTTCACCTTATTATTGCTGCTGAATTCTTGTACAAATAAATCTTATACTCCGATTTCTTATTCCTCAGGAATTATATCTCCCTGGGATACACAACAAGTTGAGCTAGAAAAGGAAGTGAAGATGCCAGTGGAGTATCCACAAGTCTTTAGTCGCGAAAGCTCTTTATTCGGCTACAATCCGCGATTTATGCCTGCGTCGGTGACTTTCACTAAAGCCAATCGGCCAGTAATGCGTTTTGGCTTAGAAGGCGAACTAGGTGAATATCATACACCGCTTGGTCAACGTTCCTATAAAGAAAAAAACTTCATTCAATACCTAGGCAATGATGGTCGCTGGTATACCACTGAATCTCATGTGGAGGCAGTGAGAGAATACCTGAAGCTTAAAGCATCACAAAAACTCGAGATTCATACTGGGAATAGATCCTATCAGCGTGTGGAATTTGATCTTGATGGTCATGCTTATACCATGATAAAATGCCTTGCGAATAAAAAATCCTACATGTTCTTACTCTATTCAGCTGATGAAATGAAGAGCTGGCAAGTTATAGAACCTGCTGAGCATGGTGATTGGAGAATAGAATCCTATCAGACCCATAATCTTAGCGCCAAGCCTCCTGTATTAGTGGCGCCAGCGCGCTCCAAGAGTGAGATTCTCCTTCTTATTCCCCAAAAGAAAAATGGTAAGATTTCCCTTACTCATAGCGTGAAAATACCTGTAGGAAAGCAGATTGGCTTGCATGGAACCATGGCTGGTGCAGGCAATAGTTCGATTAGCCTTGAGGGTAAAACATATATCACTTATTACTCGACGATCGCTCATGCTACGATAGCAGGAACACCACAATATATTGTTAGTTACGATCATAAAAGCGGCAAAATTGAAGGCCCCGTATTTCTAGGCGTTGGCGGACATCGAGTAGATGGTCATAATAGTCCAGTAATCCTAGCGGATTCCAAAGCTCATATTCATGTGCTGCTAGGCACTCATTGGCATTCAATGGTTCACTGTGTATCAAAAAATCCGGCTGATATCTCATCGTGGCAAGAAGCGGTATATGTTGCCGGAAATGGGGATAACTCTTGGAGTCGCAATGGGATTACTTATCCAGGTTTCACTATTGATAAAGATGATACCCTTCACTTAGTTGTACGTGGGCGAAATAGTCACTGGGTAAAAAGTGATGTTGGATCTGAACGAATCATGCAAGGCTATCCAGAGCATTTAGATTACGCCTTGGTTTACCTCAGGAAAAAGAAAAATGGCCTGTGGGAAAAACGCAAAGATCTAGTACGTCCTTCACATATGGCTTACAGTAATTGGTATCATAAAATCTCTATTGATAGGCACGGCATGCCTTATCTAACTTATATGTATTATGCTCATAATTTGACCAAAATGGAAAAGGAGCAATACATATCCAAGTGGGGCGGCACAGGTGAGAATGATGCCGTTTCAGCTCATGATCCCGTACTAATACGCACAAGTGATTGTGGTGACTCGTGGTCAATTGTAAGGACCCCAGAACTTTTCGAAAGTATGGATAAGAATCACTAAATAAGAGATCAGGCCTGGCTTCTACTGCGGGCGGATAAAAATCAAAAAAGTGCTTCGTTTGCATAGCCAAAACTAGGTGCATTAATTCCCGCCGCTTGCAGCATGGCAAGATGTGCAGAACTCAATGGTTTACGTTCAGCAATATTCGACTTGAGGTGAAGGCCTGTTTTATGTTTGCCTCCACCTTTACCGGCAATGATACAGGGGAGATCATAGCCTTTGTGGTTTTGTCCATCACCGATACAGGCAGTGAGCATTATTTGACTATTATCGAGGATGGATTTATCACCCTCTTTGATATTACTTAAACGCTCAAGGATTTGTGCGTAGAGACCGACTTGATACTGGATGATTTTTGTAAAGGAATCGGTATGTTTGGCTGATGTGCCATAATGAGATGCACCATGATGATGGTGAATTCCCGATTCAAGAAAACTATAGCTTTGTCTGGTGGCTTCCTGAGCAAACATATATGTAATGACATTGGTTCGTCGTGTTTGAAAGGCGAGGACGAAGAGGTCGCAATACATCTGCTGGAGTTCATCAAAGTAGTTTGTATTACGCCAGCTTTGTCCTAAGCCCATGGCAAAGTCTTCTTCGGGTTTTCTGTAATCTGCGGGAATAGTTTTGCTATAGCCTGAATCCTTATTCATTTTTTCCATTCGCTTCTCTAGTGTTCGAATGGAAGTAAAATATTGATCGAGCCGACTGCGGTCTTCGCGCCCAGCATATTTCACCAAGCGTTTTAAATCGGATCGAGTGAGATCCAAAACACTCTTCATTTGATTTTCACTAACTCGAGAAGCACTCGTACTTCCATAGAGTCTTTTAAATGCCATGTAGGGATCACGGTCTTGAACAATATATTCTTTCGAAGATTTCCAAGATATATACTTAAAGTATTCTGGGTGATCACCGACAGAATCAGGACTACGATTTGAGACGTTTGAGGTACTACTAAAGTGCATGGAGTCAATAAAACTATTGGCGCCGAGGTAGCGAGCGGCGAGTTGGTCGGCTGAAATTATGTCTTCGGAATTTTCGCTAAAACCAGCTTGTAGGGCAATCTCATCTCGTGAGCGGGTTCCATCTGTTAATAGGGAGGCGCAATTTTTATGACCACCACCTTTATTCCCTTGAAGCGCCAAACCTGAGTAAATAGAAAATTGACTGCGTAAATCTTTTAGGGGCTCTAAACACGTGGGAAGAGTGTAATCTTTGCCATCTTCTGTGGGCTTGAAACGATCCGGGATATAACCATTGGGCATGAATATCCAAGCGAGACGTTGATTATTTTTTTGCATGACTGAGGCATTGAGCTCTAACCAAGGCAGAGTCATAAAAGCTCCACCAATTCCCTTTAATAATGTACGTCTATTCATCTTCTCTCCTAGAATTTATATTGGAATTGATCACTGAGAATTATGGTGGCCACAATAGCGGAAAAGCGGTTGTCGTTATTGCGCATATTGCTATGACATTTATTCACTAGATAAAAATCATAGTGATTGAGCTCGCGGTTCATAGCGTAAGAAAGGAATGCGGAAGAAACTTTGCGATAAAAGTGATCGCGATTTTTAACTAAGTAACGGCGCAGTTGTTGAGGTCCGCGAATTTCTTTGCCATTATTGAGAGTGGCCATATTATCGACATTATCCCTCCATCGACCCATATGATCATAATTTTCCAATGGGAAGCCAAGTGGATCGATCAGCGAATGACAGCCTTTGCAATTGGGGTTTCTACGATGTTCAACTAAGACTTCGCGCAAACTCATATCTTTTGTTTCACTAGCAGAGGGTAGTATGCCCGCATCGGGAGGCGGAGGCGGTGTGGGTGTTCCTAAAATAGAGCTTAAGATGAAGTTGCCTCTTAAAATAGGATTCGTACGCTCTCCCGCAGAACTAAGAGCCATGAAACCGGCCATGCCGATAATTCCTCCACGTTGATCAGTTTCGAGTGATCGTTTACGGAATACATAGCCCACATCTGTTTTTATATTATAGAATTCAGCCATGTGATCATTTAGGAAGGTGAAGTCAGAACTCAGTAAATGTTGCAGGTTGAGGTCATTCTTTATGATGTAATCAAAGTAAGTAATGATCTCTTTATACATATCCTCGTAAATCGGATCCTCTTCAGCCATGTCCCGCAAGGCATCCACTTCTAACCACTTATTCAAAAAGGCCTTGAGCATGGCTTGTGAGCGCTTGTCTCGGAGCATGCTTTGTACTTGCTCTATGAGAACTTGACGATCAAATATTTGTCCAGAAGAAGCCAAATCATAGAGCTCTTGATCGGGCGGCTGATTCCAAATGAGGTAGGAGAGCCGATTAGCGAGTTCAAAAGCAGAGAGTTTTTTGAACTCGGGTGTTTTTTTCTCAAAGCGAAAAAGGAATTCCGTCCGCAAAAAACTCTGAGTCATCATCAATTGTACGGCATTATCACTGCCATGCTGATGCGTGAGTTGGAGGAATGAGTTGAGAAATGAGTTTATCTCAGTCTCTTCAGCTGGGCGTCGCAGCAGTTTCTTTAAAAAGGCTTCACTTTGTCGTTTCATTAAGGCTGTAAGTTGTGGGCTGATTTTTTTATATTCAATAAAGTGAATAAGTTCTTCCACTTGGGTGTATTTTTCTCTGTTTTCTACACTCAGATTTTCTTGGATTAATTCATTTGGAAGAACAAAGATAGCAGCAATAAGTTGATTAAATTTTTGATACTGCTTACGCTTTAGATTAGAGAGTTTTCTATTAGTGTCGAGATCTTCATTCGCCGCTTTCCAATGTTTGATGAAGCTATCAATCGCGGGCTCTATTAAATCATTTGGGTATTTTTTTATGGAGAGTTTTTTCCAATCTTTTAATCCTTTAGAAATAGTCGTATCAAGGCCATGTTTTTTAAGGAAAGTCGCTGTCTGTTGAACAAAAATTGCTGATATTTTATGCTTTGAAGAAATTTCATTTAGTTTGGCGCTTTGCTTTTTTCCATCGCGTAAAAACTCAGCTAAAGCACTCATTGAGCGTCGCAGGGCTTCTTGCTCTTTAAAATCCTTGAAGTAGTGATTGAGTAAGTACTTATATTGAATGGCTTTAAGTCGTTTAATAAGAATATTTTTAGGCTGTTTGAGAAGAGGTTTTTCATTGAAATAAAACCCCTGTTCTAAGTCGTAAGCAGCATAACGTGAAATGAATTCTGCGGAGGCTAAAAACTTCTCAAAAGAAACAATTGAAATATCATTGGTATTATCGATTTGGAATTTACTCGAGAAATCGAACTCCAAACCCGTGACAGCTTTTACGGTAGTATTATAATTTTTTGAATTGAGACGCTGAATCTTTTGCTTTTTACTGATTTTTCTCGAACGAGTTTCAATTGTAAAAAGAAGCTTCTGCACGAGCTCGGCAAATTCTTCTCTTTCTCGAGGGGCGATTTCGCCATCTTCGGGTGGAGGCATTTCAGAAGCGCGAATAAAGGATAAAGATTGTTTGAAAATATTATATTTTTTATAGTAATCTTCAGCGCTCTTGAGGGTTTCAAAATTTAATTCCTCCTCATGAAGGTCGTTACCATGGCATTCATAACAATGAGTTTTTAGTTTCCCAATTAAAGTCTTGATCTCTACTTTATTGAGTAAGGCAGAATCGGGAACTTTCATTTCATCAATAATGACAAGTGCCGCGGGTTCTAGTATGCCCTCATCTTTTATGAATACGATGGCTTCCGTGATGGGCACTAGCACTGGCTTTGTGGCAACTAAAATGGGTGTTTCACTTTTGGGCGCAGCAATACTTTTACTCGGTTGCTTTTTATTCATTGCGGGATCAAACATTTTTCTTATCTCAGCGGATTTATAAATCAAGCCAGCTAAGAGTATAGAGCAAACGAGTGCTAAGGGCACTAAGTTTGCTTTTTTCTGTTTTTTCGGGCGTGGAATTTTGTTGACAGTAGATTTAGAAACTGAGAGGCCTTTACTCTTCTTTCTAGGGAGCTGTTTTTTTGATACTTTTCTTGCTTTAGGAGCTTTTTGCTTAGGAACTTCTTTGGGAAGATCCAAGCTGGGTTTTACTTCTTGCTTAGAACGAGTAATACCTTGTTTTAGTGATGCGTTGAAGGAACTACGTATGATTGTTAAAGGTTTCTGATCAGTAATGTCCTTATTACATCCAGGACAAATGATTTGATCAAATTGATCGGGGTTTTCTAAAATTAATTTTTGCTGGCATGAGTCGCAACAAAGTGTGAGTTCAACTGCTGACACAGAAGAGTTATCTTGAGTATTCTGATCTGCGGAGATAGTAGGGACAAGTGGCTTTGAATTAACGGGATCAGCGCTCAGCTCTGAATCAGAGTTTGTTTTGTCTGGAGATTTAGGGCCATTAGTATTTGGGCTAGGGTGGTAGCTTTCCGGACTTGTATCAATTATAGCTTTCGGGATGCTTGATTGTAAATAGCTCGTTAAATCTTGCTCACATCCGGGGCAGAAAAGTTGTTCAAAATCTTGAGGGTTTTCCAAGACTAAATGTTGATTACATTGCTCACAATGAATATTGATTTCTGGTGTATGCTTATCTAAATGTGGAGGAGTTTTTGGTGAATCCATTACATCAATCCGAAATTATTATAAGAAGTACTCTTATGGGAGTACCGCTTCTTTGCATGCAATGTGACAAATTATTTATTTATTTTCGATTTAATCTCCCGAGTAGCGTGTCCACATACCTAAAGGTTCGTTAAAAGTCCCGTTACCAATAGTGGACATGTGATACAGAGTATTGACATGGCCATCGGTAAATAGGTAGTTATAGCGAAAGGCTCGGTGTAAATTTTTAATGTAGAGATCTTGCTCATCTGGAGCATCAATCACGTCTCGATTATTACAACGACCGACTGCGTTGAGATCATAGGGTTCTTCCGTGAGTGCAATGGTATTGGCATGATCTTCCACATCAGTTATTTTTACAGAACCTCCTGAATGATCACCATAAGCTTCATTTTCGACACCCACAACCCAAGCAATGCCATTGTAAAAACGACTCCCTCCGACACGTCCACGATTAAGGCTATATGTTCTACGATAGCGTACAGTGCTGCGTGATGGGATATCATCATTGGGGCAAAGAAAGGGGTTGTTTGCTAAGCTATAATCTGCCGTAGGTATTTCATTCTTACTTTTGTCGATATCCGCCCAAGTAAAACCCATGTAGTCCGAGATGAGGTCATCATAAGCATATTGACTAGCACTGCGATCATCTGCAAAGGGATAATAGCCCTTATTATCTTCAGTATACATCTGCAGAGCGAGACCTATTTGTTTCTCTGAATTTGTACATACAATCGTACGAGCTTTCTTTCTCGCTTTACTCAATGCTGGTAACAAAAGCGAAGCTAGGATTGCTATCACTGCAATTACTACGAGTAGTTCTATCAATGTAAATTTCTTGATCGTAATCTCCTGTTTCTTGGGTATACCAGAGATTTCTTTTATCTGTGACACCAAAAATGACCTTTTTTATAACTTAATACCAAATATTCAATAATACTGTAATATTCCCAAGAAAACTCTAGAACAGATCACTGACAAAAATGAATAGAAAGAGAAGATTTAATTTAATCAAAAGACTCGTCGTGATCATAGTCATGCAATTTGATGAGATCCAAGAAATCAAACAAGTCGCTGAAGGATCACTTTTAATTGGAAAATGGAAAGTTGATGCAAATTTAGATCTAAGAAAAAAAGCGGGTCTAAAAATCAAAAACCCTCAGCAGAATTTGTACTTTGATAGTGATAATAATCGTGAATCTAGTGAACTAAAAAATGGAAATAACTCGAACATAATTGAGGATTTTGAGCGAGTCCCAAGAATTTTGAAGTGATTATCTCATTCATCATCAATAGCAGTTATTGATAATTAAGTTCTAAAGTGTTAATTGGAGCATCTCCAATTAATACTTTTGCTATTATGTCAATAAACGAAAACCCCAATATTTTACGCGGCTTTTTTAAAGACGCTATAGCTGAGCCCAAGCAAAGTGGTTTAGAGTTGATTGAAGAACTCAAAGAATTACAGAATGAAGGCAAATTCACCGCAGGCACCAAGCTCGATGAAGGTGGAATGAAAGATATCTTTGTTAAAGAAGATAAAATGACAGCGCGGCCCATTGCCATGGCCATTCCTCGTCAAGAAAAACGAGATATCGAATCTTTGAGTGCCTTCATTCGCGAAGCTCGCATTACCGCTCAGGTAGCTCACCCCAGTGTATTGCCGATTCACGAAATTGGTGTGGGAGAGGATGATATCCCTTTCTATACGATGAAATATATTCGTGGAGATAATTTTGGAGTCATACTAAAAAAACTTAAAGACGGCGATCCACAAGCTCGAAAAGACTATCCCTTGAGCCGATTATTAGCGATATTTAATCGTATATGTGAGGCTATTTCTTTCGCACATTCAAAAGGAATCGTACACCTAGATTTAAAACCGGAGAATGTGCTTATTAATCCCTATGGGGTGGTTCAGGTTTGCGATTGGGGATTGGCGCAATATATCGATGCAATGGATGAAAGTATTGAAGGTGTGCTCAAAGGCACACCAGGCTATTTATCACCGGAACAAATAAATGGAGAGCAACCTAACGTTCAAAGTGATGTCTTTGCCCTAGGAGTCATACTCTATCAAATTTTAACTTATGAATTACCCTTTGCAGGTCCTACAGTGGATATCATGCTGAAGAATACTTTACTTGGTCAAGCAAGGTCCATACGTCAAGCCAATATAAGTTTTCGTCATCCATCCGCACTTAGAGCCATTTGCCGAAAAGCAATGGCAAATGAAAAACGAAATCGCTACGAATCAGTACAATTAATGGTCGAGGATTTAGAGGCTTTTCAAGTGTATCGTCCCACGCTAGCTGAAAGTCCTAGTTTTTTTGGTAAATCTTTACTTTTGCTCAAGAGGCATAAAACAATTTCGATACTCTCAATGATTTCAATAACGCTTATTTTTTGCATCAGTGCAGTCTTTACCGTAAAAGTTAAAAAAGAAGAAATGCAGCGCATAGAAATATCTAAAAAGGCCGTCACTCATTACAATGATTTAGCAAATGAAGCCTTTAAAGAATTTGATTTTGAAGAGGCCAAAAAGAATGCCTTACAATCCTTGACTTATAAGGATAACTTCGCGGCCAATGTATTGATGGCTCATTATTATTTAGTTCATGGTGACTTAGCGGAGGCGAGGAAATACGCACTCGAATGTCAGGATGATACGAACCGCTACCTTCAGATCTGTGATGCCTTATTGCTAAAGACAGAACTTAAAGGCGATGATCTAATCTTAAAAATGCTAGAGGTGGTTTTGAAGTATCATCATCCAGGGATAGCAATAGATATTTGCTATCGTCGCAATGGTATGAGGCAAGATATTCAAAGTCATTTACCTTTTATCCACCGTTTATTAGAGGTTTTAGCTCCTGAACTTGACGATTATGAATTGAGTTTAAAAGAGAATGAAATCATTTTTAAAGCGGATGGGCATTTTACTCGACTGGCACTCTTTGCAAATTTACCTATACAAGAATTAGTTTTGAATAATAGCTATGTCAGAGATTTGAGTGCCCTTAGAAACTTAAAAGAGATTAACCGCCTAGAACTGAATAATACCATGGTCAGTGAACTAGAACCCTTGCGAGGAATGAATATTGAGTACTTAGATATATCCAATACCATGGTTCATGATCTCAAGGTTTTGGAGGATATTCATTTGGAAAACTTAAGAATGAAGGGTTTAAAAGTTTTAGCCCTCAGTGTCTTAACCACCAAAGAAGAACTTAAATCACTTACTTTGGATGAAGCTAAATTTACCACACCCCATGACAAGAGACATATCGCCACCTTAAAGAAAAAAGGCGTATTAATCAATGAATAAGTATACTATCAGGAAAATGAGAAAATCTGAAGTAGAGATCGCTTTAAACTGGGCCGCTAAAGAAGGCTGGAATCCGGGTTTGAACGATGCACAAATCTTTTATGATGCCGATCCCGAAGGTTTTTTTGTGGGGGAATATGAGGGAGAAATTGTGGCAGTAGGAAGTGCCGTTTGCTATGATGAGAACTATGCATTTTGCGGACTCTATATTGTCGCCCCTGAGCATCGAGGCAAAGGTTTTGGCCTAGCGTTAACTAAGGCACGCTTAGCCTATTGCGAAGATCGCAATATTGGTATTGATGGCGTCCTCGAAAATGTCGAGGTTTATCAGAGTGTGGGCTATAAACCTTATTACATGAATCATCGCTTTACGGTCTTGGCAAAAAGAAATAGAGCTAAAAACCCCTTTGTTCGTGAGTTTAAGGAAAGTGACCTGCAAGAAGTTTTGAGCTATGACCGCCAATGTTTTCCCGCAGCAAGACAGCACTTCTTAAGATCTTGGATTTATCAAGAAAATGCCCGAGTATTGCTTTATTTTGAGAGAGATCTATTACTCGGTTATGCCGTTCGCCGTAAGTGTGTAGAAGGATATAAAGTAGGACCACTCTTTGCTGATAATGAAGAAATAGCCAAAGAAATTTTTCTTGCAATTCAAGATGATATAGAGGGCCAGAAAATCATCTTGGATGTACCTGGTAATAATTTACCTGCAATGAATTTAGTAAAAGATTTTGCTATGGAAGAAATCTTTGCCACGATGCGTATGTACCAGCGAGACCTTCCAGCAATATCCCATGAGAAAATCTTTGCTATCACCACCTTTGAATTAGGATAAAAAAAAAAGCCCACAATACATGCGTGCTTGCCTAACGGCAAGAGCAAGGCTAGTGGAGGGGATTAGGTTTATTTAGCTTATTACTGAATAATAGAGATAATTTAAAGGCAAGATTGCTTGTTAGCAAAAGTTAAGGACGATTTAGTGCTCGACGTACCCAGGGCGGGTGTTTGCTGTACCCAGTAGGGACTACTTTTCTTTGACAATGATGTTGATTGGCATTGCAGCGTAGAGTTCGTGGCGCAGGGCGTAGGCCTCTGCGTCACTTTCGTCGGCTAGTAAGAATCTTAGTTGACTCTGGCCAGTTTTATTATTGCTAATAATGACTTGTTGGCATGGCACGGCCTTTTGTTCGGGACCATAAGTCAGATAATTTTGCGTACCCTCGACCAAGTTTTTGTTGATCGTAAGTGTAATTTCTTTTAGTTCATAATCGTGATGGGGATCCGAGAGTGAGATATGCCATTGATGATTGATTTTTTTGATTTGTACGAGTGCGGGCTGATCAACGGAAATTTTCAAATCGTCAATTTCCACTTCGCCTGCTTTGAGAAAGGCGGCTTGGAAAATTTGTTGTTCACGATTGTATATAACTTGTACGTCATCATTATTTTTGCGCTTGGTGAGCCGTAATTGCTTGAGTTTACTATCCATTTCGGCGAGTGTGAGGTGGGGGACAATTGAGTAGTTATAGCTTTCTTGTTTTGGGTCCTTGCCATGATCGAAGGCCAAGAGGAAAATGTCTTGTTTAATCTTTGATTTCTTATCGGAGCGATTAATTGCCGAGCCTGCTTTTAAAGTGATTTGCTGATCATTTTTTGGGAAGATGAAGTAGCCAATTCCTTTGTGATAAAGCCAAGAAGGCTGATTGAGCGTCAATGATTCATCATAAGTGATTCCTTGCTTGATTGTGGACTTTTTCCCATTAAAACTACAATGGAGATCCTGTAGCCATTCGACTTGCTCAATACTTGTATAGATGGATTTCCCTTGTCCTTGCTTAGTACGAATAATGGAGTTTCCTAAAAAATGAACTTGGTCACTTTCAAAGAAGTAAGCTTTGTTGGCAGCTGCGGAAGAATAGGGATCCGTACGGCTATAGCGAAAGGCTGAAAGTCCCGTCAAATTATCGCTCAATGAGGCACAGTAAGTTTCCTTGCTATAGGCTTTTTTCTCTGAACTTAAAGGAATGCGATCATCGCGAAATTCTTCGGTTAAGCCAGGCATGGCATGCCAGTCCATGGCATAACGGGCTTTATCGTATTCACGTCCGCTTACTTTAATTTGGAAAATGCCGGAGCCATTATGAAAACCATAATCACCATTGCCTTTGAAGCCTTCGGCGCCACAGGCACGAGCCGATTGGGTTTTAACGGACATGAAGTAAGGTTTTTCTCCGCCTTGACGGTGAATCATGTAGTCGTTAACCCAATAGGAGAAATTGCCCGATAGTTCTGCTGAGTCATCTTTTAATTGCTCGACATAGTTTTGTAATTTAGCGGAATTAGAGCTTTTATTTTGACCCTGGGTATCAAGTACTTGTTGAACTCCGGGGATGAAGATTTCTCGACCAAATTGACCTATTTTTGAAGAGTAGTGTGAACGACCAGTGACTTGGTAATCAATGCCGCCTTTATAAATCATTTTGGGGTAGTTATAAAGGAAAAAATCTGTGGAGGCCTGAAAGGGAGCCAGCCCCACTTCAAAAGCACTACCCTTGAGCATATTGGCCACTTCACTTAAACCGATACTCTGCCATTCATAACCATAGGCATAATGAGCCATATCTTGTCTGGTTCCCGTATGATGTGAAATGGAGCCATCGGGTTTGAGACCAGAATGATTAAAAAGACATGTGAGTCGACCATTGGTATCCGCCCAAACTTTGAGGTCAGTAAATGAACCGCGGGGTTCCCATTCAGGTAAAATATTGGTCGCTTGTTGACCCCATTCTTTGTAAGGGAAGTACCAGTAGGGTAAATAGGTGAGCGGTTGATTATAGTCCATTTGCAAAGCCACTTGGCAAATCCATGTGCGCATACGGTGATGGCGATTAGCATCTGCCCAAATACCGCTAGATTTACGTAAGGTGCCGGGCTGCTTTAAATAATAACGCTGATTATTGGGGTCACGGTATTTTTCAGTTAAAGAGAAAGAAGAGAAGAGGTGAAAATTATTCATTGCCTCGAGATTTTCGCGTAAAACTTTGTCATTAGCTAAATCATTTAGCAAATCTGGTAGGATTAAAATAGAAGCGCCAATTAAGGGATCACCAAAACGCCATTGATGAGTAATGTCATTATGAGGTAAGTTCGTATAAGTATAGAAGTTATCCAAGGGGAAAGCTCGTGAGTATTCGGCAATAGCTTGGGCAAGTAATTTGGCTCTTTCTCGCCGAAGTTTTGTGTCTTTTTCACGACTATTGTTGAGTGCTAAGCCTGCTAAGCGTTCGGCTGCAGTGACTAATACTTTGCTATACGCTTTGCGATCAAAAGCCTCGAGGCGTTGCTCGGGAGTTTTGAGATCATAAAAATTGAGGTCGGAAAAACGGCCTTGGTTTTTTTCGAGATCTACAAATAGCGGCTTGTGAATCTTGCCTTTGAGTTTATAGCGAGCCGCAAGGCGAGTATTGTGATGAACTAAGGCTTCGGTCTTTTTCATATACTTGGACCACAGGGTCTCTAGCACGATATGTAATTGACAGTCTTTCGTTTCGATGAGTGAGTCACCATCGTAAAGTTCAACTGAAAAAGCAAGGCTGTCACCATCTTTTAAAAGGCAATCTTGCTTAAGACTGATTTGACCAAAAAGACGGCCATATTGATCGCGGTAATTATTGAGAGCTAGAGTCTCTTGACCTTTAGTGAGTTGAAATTTAATTTCAGGGGAAATGACTTTGCCTGGAGCTTGGAAGTTATTTCTATAATTGATTCGTCCACTAATTTGAGTGCCCTTAGAACTACCGACTTTAATATCGAAGTAGCCAGCTAAAATTTGCTTTATTTGAGCTTCAGATTTTAGAGCGGCAATACCATTGGGGCTATCTTCTAGATTTAAGAATGAGTAGCTTAGTTGAAAGTCATTATTAGTGGTCTTTGGCTCTGTAAGTTCGCTGCTCTTTTTTTTGGCATGAGAACAGGAAAAGAACAGTAAGCCAGATAGGGCCATAGTTGATATATATAAGTTTTTAAAAGTCATATTGAGCTCCGCATGAAATAATATTGATGGCTAAAAATTTTAAAGGATATGAAAGTTAAGAATTAAAAGACTTTAGTGTGATTTTTTTGTTAGTTCGGGAATGAGAAAGTTGTCTTCGCTTAAGTCACACCATTCTTTTAGCAATTTTCGATGTCGAAGAATTTCTAGTAGATGGGCTTTTGATTTGATCAGGTTATTCATTTCCCCTGGGTCTTTTTTGAGATCAAAGAACTGCTCTTTTTTATTGCCGACGTCATAGGCGACGTATTTGTAGCGATCTGTTCTGAGCATGCGGCCTTTGATATTATAGGATACATCATAATTGGCAAATTCTGTTTCACTGACGACATACTCACGCCCTAGCTTTTTATCATACATAAGTGGTTTGAGCGATTGGCCGATTAAATCATTTGGTGGCTTGATGCCCGCGTAATCACAGAGGGTGGGGATAAGGTCGAGGCCTGTAGAAATAAGCGCCTCTTTATCAATGTTTTTTTTATTTGAAGAAGCAGGATCTACAATAATAAAAGGGACTCGTACGGATTCTTCGTAGAGTACGGATTTTTGATTCCATTGATGACAGGCACAACCATCACCATGGTCAGAGAGAAAAATGACCACGGTATTTTTGGCAAATTTAGATTGAGCAATGAATTCACTGAGTTTGCCAATTTCAGTATCAACTTTTTCAATCAGGCGATGATAAGCCCAGACATATTGACGCCAGCGTTTTTCTTCCCAGTCCTGAGTAGGATAAGTTCTCCAATGAAGGCTTTTTACATAGCGAATGCAATCGGGCTCATCTTCACTGATAGTAAAGTTGTGAGGTAGGGCGGGGAGCTCAGCTAGATTTTCTGGGGGACTGCCAATCTCTCCTTCGGGAAGTTTATCACCCCGAGCCCATTGGCAGATATCGTGGGGATTGCGATATGAAGCAAGGACAAAGAAAGGCTTAGGACTTTCTTGCTGAATAAACTCAATTGCGGTGTCAGCAAGTAGGTGATCAACTGCACGGGCTTTGGTGTGACGATAGAGATCAAAGCCACGGCCGGCACCACCTATGAGGTGAGTTTTTCCCATGTATGCGGTGCGATAACCCGCTTGGCTCATGATTTCACCCATGACCGGGAAGTCATATTCGTAATCAAGCTTATCACGATTGACTTGAGCGTCAATTTGATGAGGGATTTTCCCCGTCATCATACTTGTACGTGACGGTACACATATCGGCTGTGTGCAATAGGCCTTGTCAAAGTATGTACCTCGAGTAGATAATTTATCTAGATTGGGAGTATTGAGGCCTTGGACTCCCATTGAACCCAGAACACCGCCATGATGCTGATCGTTCATGATTATAAGAATATTGGGCTTAGTATCTGCGAGGATACTTAAAAGGGGAAGAAGTAAAAAGATTGAGAATCGCAACATGAAGTATTCCTAATTAAATTGAGCTTTATAAGGATATACCAGATGAATTGGCTAGATGTGACAAAGGCAAGTATTTATTTTGAAATCAATAAAAATGATTTATTTAATTGATGGAGCCTTGTCACATTTCAAGTATTTCTACGGTATTCCCACATAAGTGAATTTAACTAGGACTTAAAATGAAACTGATTATAACATTAATAATATTCGTAAGTGTAAGTGCCTTTGCAGCTGAAACAGCACAATTAAGCGGTGTACTAAAAGTGCGCTTATATGAAGACCATAGCTTTGCCTATTATCTACAAATTAACGATGAAGAAAAAGTCCACATTGCCAAAAGAACTCATGCAGTGGATATGAGGAAATATGTGAATCAAAACGTCACCTTAGAAGCTGAACTTAGAAAAAAGACGATAGATCAGCCCAGTAACTTTATTCGCCGTATTATTCAGCTTAAATCTCTGAATAAAGGGCCAGATAATACGTCGAAAAAAGCTTTGGTAGGGGGCGGTATATAATGATGAAATATTTGACGCTGTTTTTTTATACACTTATGTCGATTCACGCAGGCGAAGTGATTTATGATAAAGCCATTCCGGATTTGAATGATTGGCTTATAGAGGGCCCCGGCAATGCCGTAGTAGAGGGTGATTCACTGATCTTGAAACCTTTAGTATTTAAAGAAATGCAGCAGGTGATTAAGTCAGGGGAACTTAAAGCGCATAATTATTTCCCTGATTACGAGGCTTATGCCAAGGACTTCATGAGTCAATATGTGAGTGATCTTACTCAGTATTATATCAAAGGAGAAAAGGGAAATCAGGAATTTCGCGGTGGGCATTTTAACTTTTGGCTTAAGCAGAAATTACCGGAGAATTTTTCCATCAGTTTTGATTTTGAAACGCTCTCACCGAGTGCGCTTCACATGATTATGTTTTGTGCTTCTATTCCAGGAAAAAAAGACATCTTTAATCCTCAAAAAGCTCGTCATGGCTTGGCCCAAGAAATCATGTGGAGTGATATGCAGCAGTACCGGATCTCCTTTTTTGCACCCCATAGAAAGACGGCGAATATGCGTCGAGCACCAGGGCGAAATATGGTAGCCAAGGGCCTTGATCCAGCATCGGATAAACCCTTTGTTAAATCCACTCACTTGATTGAAAGGAAGCATGATACGGTGCGATATTTTGTCAATAATAAATTGGTACTTACTTATAAGGATAAAAAGCCTTTGAGTGCAGGTCACGCAGGCTTTCGCGTGATGGTTTGTGCAGGCGGTAAATATAGCAATATAAAAATAACTAAATTGGAGAACGAAAATGAATAAATTAATCGTCTTATTTTTACTATTATCTTTCAGCCTTTTGGGGGGATCTAATCTGATCAAAGATGACAAAATGAAGAAGTTTGAGAAGTATTGGTACTTCGGGAAAAAGACTGAATTCAAATACGTCACGCCAGAGATAAGAAAGGGTGAGTTTAAGATATCAACTAAACATAGCTCTGAACCCACCTACATGGCTTTAAGAACAGCGGTAAAAATTAAATATAAACAGAGCTATAAATTGACCTTTGAAGCGAAAATGGAAGGTGAAGGTCAAATGCAACTCAGAGCTCAAGTGGGTTATGATAATTACGATGGGAAACGATCAAAAGCAAAGCGATTAAATAATACCATTATTCAGGGCTTGGGTAAAATTTATAAACCCGAAGATGGCGAATGGAAAAAAATCACTTGTCACTTCACCGTAGATAAAGAAACACCTCGTGCTTACATCAGCGAAATCGTTTATCGCTTGGGAGCGTTTGAAGGTGATATCACCTTAAGGAATTTTGACTTGGTCCTTGCTAAGGATGAGAAAAAAGAAAAAAACGGTAGCATGCAAGTCAGTAATTTAAGTGATAAATAAAGGGTGTTGCTAATGAATAAATTCTTTTCACTCCATGCCTTAGTCATGATTTTTTCGGTGAGTCTCCTTGGGAACTCAAAGCCCAATATAGTTTTAATTTATGTTGACGACTTAGATTTTGATCAAGTGTCGGTTTATGATCAGCAAAAATTTCCTTCTTATACGGGAGCCAAAGAAACGGGCAATCTAAAAGAATTAAATCCAATTACAGCGAATCAAAATGGGCGTTTTCTAAAAGTTGGTGAAATGCCCTATCATAAAAATGCTCAAGTCTTGACCCCGCACATTGCGTCTTTGGCTGAAGAGGGTGTGACCTTTAATCGCTTTTATCTTACTTCTTCTACCTGTACGCCGAGTCGTTATTCATTATTAACGGGAAGGTATGCTTCTCGTGCGCCTTTGCTCTTAAAGGATAATCCACCGGGTTCGGTCCCTTTGATTGCTTGGAATGCCAATATGGACCCATTAGAAAATAATTTGGCTAAGGATTTGAAGTCAGCAGGTTATAAAACGGCTTTGGTCGGCAAGTGGCATCTTAGTAATTATGATATTGCAGAAATTGATTTTGAGAAAGGCTTCAAAGGACATCACCTCAATAGTGAGAAAAGTAAGAAATTACTACCTCATCAATTGGTGGGGTCGTATTTTCCTCTGACGGCTGATTATGGTTCAGGTGAAGTACAAGATGAGCTCGAACGCATTTATGGGATTATGCAGCGACGTGTGAAAAGAATCTCTGGCTTTGATGTGGTTGATCGCCTTTATTATGCCAATTATGGTGAGTTGCCCATGCCTAAGCACATGAAAGTGCATAATTTGGAATGGTTGACTGAAGGGGCCTTGAATTACATAGAAGATAATAAGGATAATCCTTTTTTTCTGTATTTCTCAATCACCGCTCCCCATGGCCAGTATTTTGAGGACTGGATGGAGAAAGATTGGCGAGCGACACCAGCGGGAATGCTGAAAGAAAAACCCAAGGGCATGCCATCACGAGAAAGTGTTTTACAAAGGATTGATAAAGCATGCTTACCACGACAAAATGCGATGGCAACGTGGATAGATGATAGCGTTGGCGCCATTTTGACTAAGCTAAAAAAATCTGGCCTCGCCGATAATACCATGGTGCTTTTTGTTTCTGATCATCAATCACGCGGAAAATTAACCACCTATGAGGGGCATCGTGCTCCGGCAATTATTCACTGGCCTAAAATGGTCAATAAGGGTGTGGTAGAAGAAGGGATATTTTCAAATATCGATATCTTGCCAACGCTTTTGGATTTGGCCAAGGGCCAGAGTCCGAAGGGAAGTCTTTGTGATGGTCAGAGTTTTTTGCCTATGTTAAAGGGAGAAAAACTTGAGGACTGGAGAGAGAGTATCCTTTTGGAGACCTCCTATAGCCGTGCGATTGTCCACAAAGACTGGAAATATATGGCCAATCGCCCACCCCAGTGGGTTTTGGATAAAATGGAAGAAGATCAATTAGAGACTCAGAAATCCGGTGCGCGTCGCCATGTGGGTTGGTCGGGTCGTACGACCAATGCGGCTAGCGGCATGGGTATACGCTTCAATGCAGATCAAGATTTCCCTTATTATTTCGATGCCGATCAATTATATAATTTAGGTGAGGATGTATTTGAGCAAAAGAATATCATTATGAATCCCGAAAATAAAAAACGCCTTGAAGAGCTAAAGAAAAAGCTCGAGTCACATATCAATGATTTACCGCATCACTTCGGTGAGTTTGGTAGTGTTCACCATTAGGAATGTATGTAGTTCAAGCTTGCATTTAAAATGATAATTAGTCCTTAATTTCGGCACTCTAAAGAGTGTACTACATACATCTTTTAACTAAGGATTGTACGAAAATATAGATCAAGTCGAGTTCGCTTACGGAAGCACAGAAGGTTTTTAATTAATTATCTGTGAGTCACCGGAATAGACATAAATACAAAATAGTATAATCCTCTCAAGCTTAATCTTGAGGGGATTTTTTTTTTGTGCTGTCACATTAGTTCAATATCAGCGGTATTCCCTATAAATAATAATGAGGATTCATCTATGATAAATACAAAAATAAAAAGCTCAATATTAATGGCTACGGCTATGTTTTTAAGTGCGCCTCAAGTGCTTAGAGCAGAATTACCAGGCGAAATTAAATTAAGTAAAGATGCCATACACCCACTTCAGCGCACTAGCATAAGTCCGAGCGATGGTGTGTTGATTAGCGAGAATACCCCGAGTTTTTTATGGCCCGCAAATTATGAAAATGATGTGGAATTTGAAAATATTGCGGGTGCCCTTTATCCGACACGTAAGCATGATGTTAAGTACGCATTTAAACTCTCTCAATCAAAACATTTTCCAGAGGGATCCATATCAAAAGCTAAGGGCTGGGCTTTTTATAATCAACTTAAACCCTTGGCAGCAGGTAAGTGGTATTGGCAGTATGGCACATCGATCAAGGGGGGCGATTATAAGTGGTCTCCGGTTCATGAATTTACAATTGCGGAGCAGAGTGCAAGTTATGCAAAGGCAAGTTTTGAAGAGCTCTTATCAGGTATACCCAAGGAACACCCAAGGCTCTTAGATCAAAGTTCTGAATTACAAAAAATACAGTCACTTTATAAGCAACACCCCGATCGTGTAGCCAGTTACCTTACTAAGGCTAAGAAGATTGTAAAAAAGTCGCTTCCTGAAGAAAAGGATGCTGCAGTTGATCCTAAAAAATTAATCGGGCTCAGCGAAAGAGGTCAATATGTGATGAAGGTGAATAGTTCAAAAGACTTAGCTAATAAAATGAGCGATGAGATAGGGCAGGTGGTGCATGCCTGGTTATTGACTGGAGATAAGAAGTTCGGTCGTAGTGCCGTTGCCTGGGGCTTGCGCACTGCGAGCTTTGATCATCATGGTCCCGCGGGTTTTAGTCACTTTGCGGATGGTCGTCATATGCGCAATATGGCTTTGGTTTATGATTCTTGTTATGCTTTACTCACCGACGACCAAAAGAAGATTTTACAAAAAGCTATTTCTGTACGAGCTGAAAGTTTGTATAATGAGTGGGTCAATGGCTTAGAAAATATTACCAATAGTGGACACGTCTGGCAGCAAATTCACATGTATTTTTTATTGTCCTCAGTGGCTATAGTCCATGATGTACCCGAGGCCAAGAAGTGGCTCGAATATGCCTATGGCATCTTTATCGCGCGGGCTCCAGCTTTGAGTGATAAATCAGATGGTGCCTGGGCCAATGGAACGAGTTATATGTCGGCGAATCAGTTTAGTCTTTTAGTCAATTCGATCGTCTTGTCCAAAATGACGAGCTACAACTATCTCGAGAATCCCTGGTTTAAAAATAACGCCTGGTACATGCTGTACGCAATTCCCGCAAAAGGCACCATGCCGGGATTTGCAGATAGCTATGAAAAGTATTCCGGCACAGCAAAATCGATACAACTTAAAATTCTGGGTTATTTAGCGAAATCAGAGACTATGCCTCAGGCCGCTTGGTATGTGAAGCAAGCGCTGAATCAAAACAAATCATTGAAGCAAAAAGTTTATCGCGGCAATGGTGATTACCTCGATTGGCAGATCAAAGTTGATAAACTAAAGAATACAGCAGCTTTAAAAGTGAATGAGTCAATGGATTTTTTAAACTCTAGGTGCTTCAAAGAAGTGGGAATTGTGGCGGCTCACGATAATCTAAAGGATGTCTCCAAAGGAAATTCACTCTACTTTAAATCGGGTCCTTTTGGTTCGGTGTGTAATCATGCTTTTTCAGCTAATAATAGTTTTAATTTAGCTGTGGCGGGGAAAAAATTGTTTTATGCAACGGGTTACCGCAACGTGGATGACTTCTATGGTAAAACCTCGGGCTCAAACTCGGTTCTTATCGATGGTAAAGAGCAATTGCGCGGTGGCGTAGCTTATGGCTGGATAGCACGCTTTATTGGCGGAAATAAACTCAGCTATTCACTTGGTGATGCAAGTAATGCATACAAGGGTAGTTCGAATCGTATGGTAAAGATTTTAAATCCGGAAGTCGCGGATTATGTCGATCACGGCTTAAAACGCTTCCGTCGTCATGTTGTGTCCTTAGGTGTTGGACTCTATGTTATTTATGATGAACTAGAAGCGGATCATGCGGCTGAGTGGAGCTGGCTCCTAAATTCCCGAGGTGTACCAATAAAACCTTATGGTGCAACTTCAGTTCGTGTTGATCAAGAAACTATGAAAAGCCAGGTGGATGTTTACTCAGGAGTTGATTTCAAGATTAATGTCGCTAGGCATCAGCCGGTGGCTTCAGTTGATTATCTTGCGAATACAAAGGGCACGCCGCATTTTGAAAAGCAATATCGAGTGGTAGCAAGAAATAAATCAAAGCAAGAAAAGATTCGTTTTATGGCGATCATTCAAGCGGGACCTAAGGGCTTTGAATTAGTCACACCGCAAGTAATCTCCAGTAATCAATGGAAGTTAAATAATTGGCTTATTAAAGCAGAACTCGATGCGGAAAAGCCTGCGAATTTACAGCTCATCAATGACTCCAAATCAAGTGCGCTTTCCGCACATGGCCAAGCTTTTGAACTCAATGGCAAATACATGAGTCATCAACTTGCCGGGAGCTCCTTAGTGATTGAAAATGGCAAGCGACTCGAGGAAGTCGTGGATTCACTACCCAAAGCTGCCCGCTAAAGATCAATTAGAGAAACTTCCTCATCACTTCGGTGAGTTTTGATAGCGACGACTACGAACAATCACAAGTGAGATTTTCGGGGATTTACAAAGATTATATCTTTGCAGTAATTAAACAAGATATCAATGACCTAGATGACTAAATATTTATAAAAATTAATTCAGCGTGGATTCGAGTATATATTGAGTGATAAGAGAGTTAGATTAAGCTTGATCTTATTTGAGCGTAGTCTATATTTTTTTATCTTTCAAGGAGAATATGATGTCTGATTGGATCACCAACGTAACCCTTTTGCAGCGTGTTAAAAATCAACATGACGATCAGTCATGGGAAGAGTTTAATGAATATTATAGGCCCTATATCTATATGATTACGAAGGGCTTAAATATGCAGCACGATGATGCGAAAGAAATTACTCAGTTGATCATGATCAAAATTTGGAAGAATCTTCCTAAGTTCGATTACGATCCTGATAAAGGCTATTTTCGGGGATGGTTACGTACGGTTACAGTCAATATGGTCAGAAACTATATTGCCTCAAAGGCCTTCAAACAGGAGTCGCTTGAAAGTATTCAAGAATCAAATGAATCCCTACCTGATTTAGATCGAGATTTTTCAAAATCTGAAATAGAGCGAATTGCTGACGAGGAATGGGAAGTTTATATCTGTCGCCTGGCATGGGATAATGTAAAAGAAAACTTTGAGGAAAATGCCCAAGAAGTTTATCGATTATTATCCGAGGGTAAGGAATGCGATGTCATTGGTGAGCAATTGGGAATAAAACGCAATACAGTTTATGTCTATCGCAAGAGGATTCAAGAAAAACTCTACCGTGAAATTCGTCGTTTAAATCACGAGTTGGGCTAAAATTATGGAAGCTAAAAACTCAGTGGGAGCTTGCTCTAGAATAATTGTTTTAAACCCCGAGTACGGGTTTAGGTTCTACTAAAGTTCGAGCCGCTGAACCAAGACTTTGACACGACCATCAAAGTAGAGTTGTACCCTTAAAGCACCAAAGCCTTTGTAACCATGTCTTACATCGACAGAAATATTGCCTCCAGCTTTCCCTGGCTCATAGACATCATCTGTTTCAAAATGTGCAACTGTTGAAGACGGTTCTAGAACGGAGTTAAGACTTACGGATGAATAGGAGTTTGTATAGCCG
Source organism: Lentisphaera profundi (assembly GCF_028728065.1). GTDB lineage: Bacteria > Verrucomicrobiota > Lentisphaeria > Lentisphaerales > Lentisphaeraceae > Lentisphaera > Lentisphaera profundi. The sequence goes on from NZ_CP117811.1 coordinate 1,386,757, forward strand.
AAATATTGACGTGAGCTACCATCTGTATCGGTATAAGTTCCCGCAGTTCTTCCTTGAATAGCAACACCTTCACTTACGCCAGTAAGGGTTTTCGTGAAACTCGGGCAAAGGAATGAAGCATTATTCACATAGGTATTAGAGGGCGCAGCTTCTCCCATATAAATGGCTAAGCGACCAGAGAGCTTATCCGAATCATCTCTATATTGAGCATTGCTGCCGTAGCGCAGGTCACCTGGCAAGATATCATTGGAATCCGTAACATATTGGAACATGCCTAAGCCAATTTGTTTGTACTGAGATATACAGACCGTCATACGACTCGTTTTTCTCGCTTTACTTAAAACCGGAAGCAGAAACGAGGCGAGGATGCCAATTATGGCAATAAGGACTAAGAGCTCAATGAGCGTGAATTTTTTGTTTATTTTTTTCATATGGCTTACCTATTCAATAATCTATAGTTTTATTTGGTGAAAACCAAACACAAATAATTTATATATTAGCAGCCTGTCGGACTTCTCTCCGTTCGACTGCAAAACAGCGATACTTCGACGGATTATCACCCGGAAATCGTTAAATATGCTCGATATTCTCCTCATTTCGGATAATAACCGACTTTGTTTAGCTCGTTTTTCGCTGCGAAGCTCAAAGTCCGAAAGGCTGCTAGGGGATACCGAAGCTTAAGAATAGATGTATCAGGGAACTGATAATAAAAATGATTTTATGATGAAGTATAAAATAAGGTCATGATGACACCCGTATGAGAGGGTCCTTCCTAGTGGTAGGGAACTTAAGGGGTTTTTATACGTGCTTCTACCTTTTTTAGTATGGACCAGAGGACTCATCGGCCACCGGAGGTATTTATACTGGGGCTCCGCCCCAAGTTTGACTAAATGAGGGACGAGTCCCTCACACTCCCACCAAGGACTTGCCAGCCCTTGACCCGGCGAATGGTGCGGAGCCCCATATATTTTTATCCGCCGGAGGTTTTTATAGGGATATTAGCCAAGCTGGTGCTTGGCGCACCCTGGGTAAGATGAATCTACTCTTGTATGAGCTTTAAATTGCGAGAGAGGCCATCTTGGCATTGTATTAGGATCTGGGTTTTGTCTTCGGTGTGAGTGATCGTTACATCTGCAGTCACTGAATCTAAAGACCATTTTCCCTGAATAAGAACTTTGACAATGACAGGAGCACTACCGTAAAAAATTGCGCCTTTTTTCTTGATGCCGAGTCCTGTATCATAAGCTTGTCGTAAGCGTAGGTCGAGAAAGCTGAGTGCTAAATCCATTTGCTTTGGAAACTTATCTTTGATGAGGATAGCGTAGCCGGGGTGAGCATCCACTTTTTCATGTTCATGGGGTAAGGCTTGATGAATATTGACTTGTTTGAGTGGCCCTTTGTCACCGGCTTGAAAGTCGTTATAGAGTGCGTAGGCCCAGAGCTGATTTTCTTTATCGTGAAGGATATGAGCGCCAGCTGATTTTTCTTTGAACTCGTAGATTAATTTTTCATCCTGTTTTTGCTGAAATTCCTTAAGATCAGTGAAATTCGTAGCGGGTAATACGGCGTATTCATAGGAGGCATTTTGAGGGTGATGACCATGGTCGATCCAGGCTAGGGCGCGATAAGAGCTTTCCTTCTTGAGTGCCAAGGCGGCTTTTTGGCGAACTAGAATGCCCTTTTTACTTCTGTCCTTGGGTAGCATGCTCATGGGAGCCCAGTTTACGTTCTTGCGTTCAAGTTGGATGTCTTGTCCTGCGGGTAGGTAATAAGCAGTGCCATCGGCATCGATCAACAGGCTAGTGGATGAGTTCGCTAGCTTATTAGAGTAAGGAACAGCAGTGATTTTCTGGGCCAAGTGATCGACGATGGGACTTTTTTCAGGTTCTTCTTGATTGAGGTGATTTTGAAAGAGCGTGGTGTGAATGGGATATTTATCTGAATCAGAATTAATTCCCGTGCCGAGCAAAACAATTTTATCACCGAGGAAGAAGTAACTCTTCTTGGCCGTAAAACCGGGATCTTTCATTTCCTTAGGTGTGTTTTTTAAATCAAACATGAAGAGTCCAAACTTATCGCTGAGGCTAGCACCGCCAACCGAAGTCGAATTGATTTTTAAACGTGAGCCAATGACATCATTGATCATATCGTCACTGCTTCTAGCAGGTGCGGTGATCCCGGGAAGGTGCGCCATATCCATACCCTTGCGAATCGAGGGATTGAGTGTTTTACCACCTGTGGGATCTACAGGGTTACGATAGGTGATTTCTAAGGAACCGTGACTCTTATAGATCCCATAAACCGCCTGCGGGTTGGAGGCCGTTATTCCACCTTCGTAAGACCACCACCATTTGCTCATGCCTTTAGCAAAAGCCGTCCAGTTATTCTTTTGCATGGCCATGGATGGGCTATAGGGATAGGAGCTTACTTTCTCAAAAGTTTTCGGTTTTAGCTGGAGTTTTTTTACTTTATCCAGGGTTTGAGCGTAGGCAGATGCGTAAGCTGGAAAGCCTTGTTGATTTAAGCGACTGAGGGGCGAATACTGAGTACCAATAGCCTTGCGGTAGGTATTGCAAAAAGTTTGTAGTAGAGCCAAATCGTCTTCTTGGCCGGCGATGGAGGCTAAGGGAAGTAGCGAGTAGCTTTGAGCCAACATGTCATTACTAAACATGCGACCGGTGAGACCCAGGGGGACAGAATCGTGATGAGCGTAAAAATGCAATTCACGGGCGGCGCCTCTCAAGTACTTCAATTGATCATCACTGAATTGCCAGGGAGAATTTCTCATAAAACTCGCCATGGCTGCCAATGAGGAAAGACCCTGAGGTGTATAAGCTGATACGTAGTTATACATATGGTGGCTGGCGGTAAAATCGGGCTTGAGAAAACCATAAACGCCTTTGGAGGGAGTGAGCCCGAGTAAAAGTGCTTTGTGGGACATTTCGAAAGAGGCTAATTTATGAGCTTTTTCTTCTGCGGTATTATCGGGAAGAAGAAAGACCGCACAGAGTAATGATTCGCTTCGTCCACGTAAGACGTCATTTTGGCGGTAGCCAATTTCTTTGTCGAGCGGGCCATGTTCAGCAATGTACAAAGCCTTAGCAACGCCAGCTTTGCCGGGATCTGAAACTTTCCCAAAGAGGAAGTCTAGAGCAAAATCGCGATCTTGTTTATCCATAACTGAGTTACAGAGGAAAAAGGCTCTACCGAGGCCTCCGAGGTAGTACTCCTGTTTGCGATCAAGTTCTGAGCTCTTAAGATCGGTCCAACGAAGCCATTTCAGGAAGCTACGAACTTTGCTTTGATTCTCCTGCTTAGGATAAAAGTGAAGTGCTAAACCCAAGCCATAGAAGTCCTCTATTAATTGATCAAAATTGAGCTTTTGCCAATCGTTACCCTTGATGACGGAGCCTGAGTCATTCAATTCGATTTTATAATTAGGGTAGTTTTTCAAAGCCTTTTGAGCCAGTTTTTTAGCCTGTTTCACTGAGTCGGCATAAATTTCATGACCCGCACTCGCTTTGGAAACGGTAAACTCACCGCCACCACTGTGCTTGTGAATCATTCTTTGTTCGAGTTGTTGAAGCCATTGCAGCTTCTCTTGATGGGAATAAGTTTTTTTTGAATTATTAGCCTTTGCCGATTCCGTATTTGTTTGGCAAGAATTAAGGCATATTAGAAGACTAAATAAAAATAGGTATCTTAATGGTTTCATGTATACGGACTCATATTGATAATCATTGATGTATTGGGCGAAGAAAACTCATAAAAATACTCTGCCTGTGGACAGAGTATTTTTTAGTCTAATTATTTTGAAACTTGTCGTTTATCCGCAATGGGACTTAATGATAATTCTCTACTTAGACCATGTTTAACTCTGAGAGTAATTAAAGTGTTCGCTCCTTTAAGTTCAACTTTTTTGATGTCAGCATGTGCAGCAACTTGCCATAAACCACGGACTTCAAAATGGACAAAATGTTCTGCTGCAGGAGTATTGGTGATATCCAAGGGCATGTGACTCATGTTATGATTCCATTTTGCTAAACGTAAGTCAGGATCAGTTAAACTAATCAAGAGCTCATCACCACTTTCTTGCGCCATAAAAAGCACCGGTGTGTCTGAACGTAATAAGGGACCTGCCACAGTCTGGTTCGCTTGAAACAGAGCATAAGCAGTGGTGTTTTGTCCAAATTTCAAAATGTGAGCTATGGCATCTTTTTGGAGGATTTTATAATTAGGTTTCTGGGCAATTTTATTTGCTTGTTTAGAATTACTTTTGACTAAGATCGAATACTCATAATTTGCATTGTTGGGTGCCTTGCCATGGTCGATCCAAGATTTCACTGCGGGGTGTTCTTGTACCGCTGCGAAGGATTTTGAACGAAAGTGTTCTTTAGCAACAGCTTGCTGTTGACCCAAGTTAGTTTTCACTGTGTATTGCTGAGGGACGATATAAAAATTCTCTTGAGTATCCCTGAGGATGGCACCGTGGCCCTTTGAATTTTCTTTTATGATTTTCCCATTCAAAGAAGCACTTACAGGGACCTCACTACTTAATACATTTTGAAATAGGGTAGTGATGGTATTGTACCTTGAATCTGAGCTATTAATTCCACTGCCTAAGCAGATGATTTGATTATCAAAAAAGAAATAGGATTTTTTAGCACTGAAGCCTTTTTCGAAAAGAGCTTCATCGCCATCAGCGGGAACCGTATCAAGCAAATCAAGTGAAAAGATACCATTAGCTCCTAGTGTGGTAGCTCCGCAGAAAGTTTGCTCTGTATAGTTGCGGTGCTTACCCTCAGCATAAATAGGATGAGCTTGAACAAAGTAAGCGGCTTTCTCAATAGGGAGTTCTTTGGTGGTGGCACCAGGCATGTAGGACCAATTAAATTTATTGAGATCCATGGCAGAAGCCTTGAGGCTGAGAAGACCTTTTTTATCTGTTCCAGTGAAAAGTTTTAGTGCTCCGAAAGAAGCATAACGTCCGAAAGGATTAGCGCCTTTATGACCTGATTCGAAATCCCAAACATACTTACTAAAACCCTTGACGGAAGCGGCGAAATTACTGCGTTTATGATTTGCGAAGCCCGCATACGGGAAGGCGTAGAATCCATTGGCTCCAATACGATTTGATTCTTTTTTCTCAATTGAATCCGCAAGTATTTCCATGCGCTCGAGAGTACCAAAGGTACCATAGTAGGTTAAACTAGGGAAGTGGTAGCTATCGCTATCATCAAATTCGGCCTTGTGATAAATCTTCGCAAAAGTATTAGCCATTTCTTGATCACAGATTTCGTCGCCATTTAAAGCCATGAAAGCAAAGGCCTGGACCATCATCCGACTTAAACCATTATTAGTGTAGGGGAAGCGGCCACAGATCCCTGGGTGAAGCTCAAAGTCAGCGGCAAAGTTGATTTGAGCTTTTAAGGCTTTCCTTACTTGCTTCTGAGAAACTCTAGAGAGTTCGTATGAAGTTCCTTTTAAAAGATGATTAAACAAGGCAAAACTTGTCAGCGCTTGAACACCATAACTATTTTGATATGCCCCTCGGTGGTGAAAGATACTGCCATCGGGTTTAATCGTGTCAATATAACCAGGCGCATCCATGGTAGCCCACTCGACATACTCTTTGAGAGCGATCATTTTACGATGTTTTTGCTGAGTGTTTTCGAGTAGCAATACGGCAATGAGTTTGGGGATAAGTCCACCACGAATAAGGTCGGAGTTTTCCCCTTGGCTTTTATTCCAGCCACTGAGTTTGCCGAAGCGCGTGTGCCATTCTAATGTTTTTTGTTTTTCATCGAGAGTTTGCTGCTCAGCGAGAACATCCCTCATCAGAAAAACACTATTAGCATAAGCATTAAGACGAATGATATGGTCAGTTGTTCCTAGAGAAGAACCATAAGAAAAACCTTGGTCGCTATAGTAGTCGAAGAGGTCAATTAAATCTTGTTTTTTCTTAGCATTTGGTTCTAGAGCATAATCCATTGCCATGGGAAAAAATATTTCGTGGCCGAGTTCTTGAAAAGTTTTGCGTTTTTCGGCACCTTGTTCATCACGGCTACTGAAAAGACTAAGTCCACTTATGGCTCCATCATGACGTCGAATATTTAATTGCTTAAACAGTGTCTTCGATTTACGAATCATAGAAGATAGTTTTCTATTAAGTAAAGCTGTATTAGCACCAGTGTTTTTCCCGAAATGATTGCCCTTGATTAAAAATTCGAGATTGGCTTCGATCTGAGCTAAATTTTGCACTTGGGATGGTGTCAACTGATGTTTCTCGGGACCAAATTTTGATAAGTTATTCCAGTGACTTAGGATTTCGTACGAATCTGTACGATCGAGTGTTTTATTATTAGAATACTGTAGATCTGAATGACGCTTACGTGAAATGAAAGTGAGGAACTGTAGCATATCTAGATATACACGATCACCCGTCATGTCGGCCGAAGGGGTGATTTTTATGGCCTTCATTAGATCCGGACCACTATAATTTTCCACTTTGGCATCTTCTTCAAAGTGAACCCAAAAGGCGCGCCAACCCGTGAAATTTTGTTTCATTGAAAAACGATATTTAGGATTGTCATTGAGAGAACTTTTATTTGCGGCCACAGCAAAATGTAATTCTCCAGTGGGATTGGGACTTTCGCGATAAAGCCAAAGCTTGATTCCGCCATGACGTGCGGCTTTAAAAAAACTGGGCTCAAAGTTTTCTGGCTGACCACCAGGCCATAATTTAGAAGCTTCTACTAAACCAGGAAGTTCTTTGTCAGTGAGGCTAATACTTTGATGAGCAGAAATATCCCATTGCAATGATTGGCTCCCATCTTTCGAATGGCGGCTACTCAAAATCATATTTGAATTTTTCGGCCACTCAGCAATTTCTTGCGTATTTTCAAAGCTTATTTTTTGCGTGATTATATCATCTTTGAGTACGCTTGTACCAGCCCAGATTAATTGGCTGAAGAGAATAGAGGATATTAAAATTTTATTCATGAAAACTCCTTGGGAAGATATTTATTTCTTAGTTCGCAGTGACTTAAGAGGGAGTACCGAAGAATAAAGTGGGATGTGACAGCAGGGGGCAAATTCTTTTGTTGAATTTTTGCGAAGCTAGTCCGCTCGCGGAGGTATTTATAGATTTTAATATGTAGGGACTCCGCGCCAAACCCCATTAGGGGCTTCGCCACGAGGGAGCTCTGCCCCTCGAGCACCCCGCAAAGACTTGCCAGCCTTTGATCCGACGATAAGGGGCTTCGCCCAGCTCAAACAGCGAATTGAGTACTTCGTACTCATATTACAGCGAAATTATTGCAGCACTATTTAATATATACCGGTGAACTCCAAGCTACGTGACCATTCTCTTGCTCAACTTTGAGGTAGTAATAGTCACCACTCTGACAAGCTTCAGAATAAGTATTATTGAGCTTGTAATGCTGCGGATCAATCGTGCTATGGATCTTGATTTTAGGCGCAGCAAAGCAATCGTAGATAGGTGTATGGATATCTTTATCAATGAGCTCGTCGAGGTGAACTTCATTGGATAAGTGATACTTGCTACCATCTTCTAATTCCGCATCAGTCTCAATGATGATGGTGGTATCCTTGGCTTGATTGAACTCGAGGGTTACTGCAGAAGTAGCTTCAATATTGCCTCGTGAAGTATAGGAATCAATTTGAGCTGAATCACTTGTCCAAGAATAGATATTTTCTTCTACTAGAGAACCATCACCACCACAGAGACAGGGATTGAAATCGTCAATTGATCCACCCTTGATAGTAATTTTGTGATTCCATTTAGTGACTTCAGTATGAGTCTGACCTGGATCAAAACGATCCCAGCCCCATTCGAGTTTTAGGAGTTTCTTATGGCAAGTAATCTTTTCAGAAGTATAGGGGGTCCAGAATTTGATGGGTTCGCTATTTTTTACGAGTGTAACCATCTTGATGGGAGAGAGACCTGAGGTCTTGAAGTCGAGATTAATCTTATCAGTCTCAATGATATCACCCATGAGGTAATCTTCGTTAACCGCGAGGTCAATCTTGATACGATCGCCAGTCACCGCATAGCAATGACGTGCACGTAGGGCCTCAATCATGCTGGGACGATTGAGCTTTGGTGCCACAATACAAGTCAAGCCCTCACCATAATTACCTGGGTAACCACAATGATCATCGGTATCGGCAATGAAGCCAATTTTGAGACCCGATTTGAGGTTTTCATTTACGGTTTGCTGCTTGGAGACGCCGCCCATGCTATGGCTCATCATAGTCTTATGTGAATGATACTCAAGTGAGTTGCCGTGCTCGGAGAAGATTTCAACTACAGGAGAAACCTTGTAGTCGAGTTCAGCCCAGTTGAGGCTACGACAATGCTGATAATAACCCACGTGGTGAGGAAGAATGAAGCAGCCCTTATCCAAAGCAAACTCTTTGAGTGAATCGAGGTCAGTAGCGCGGCAGATTTCGCCGTTTTCATCAGGGAAATAAACGCAATAATCACCCCAAGTATTGGAATGCCATTCATAAGCCAAGAAAGTAACAAATTCATCTTCGACATTATAGTCGCGTACAATACCGCGAACCTTTTCCCAGTTCTGACGAGTTCTATTAAATCCAGCAATATGGTAATCGCGTGTCTTTTGATCATTCTTGGGCATATCAGACCAAAAAGCGTGAGGAGTGAAGCCATAGAAGTCGAGTGAGTTTTGGGCTATACGAAATGAGCGTTCAACCGTGCCTTCACCATAGCCGATTTCATTGTGATTGTGGAGGTCGCCCCAATAAAAGTTATTTTTACTCATAATAAGATCCTTAAATTATGTTTTGTAATCCCCGATTAATACGCTCGGGAACACCGCCATGATGGCAGCGATTTGGGTTGAGAGATGCAGTTTTATAATGTTGCTGATAAATCCATTCAGAAGGGTGCGGAGGGCTTGTGACGGCAATGCGCTGGAGCAATGCCTTTCTCATTTTGTCGGCAATTTGCGTTTCTCGCAAAATGATATTTTCACCTTCGTGGGGGTCATTTTTTAAATCAAAGAGCAACTCGCTCTGATCTTCGGGGTAATAAATAAACTTATAATCTTGATCAGCCAAAAGATAAAAAGGCGCTTTGAATTGTCCACCTAACTCAGAAAAGGCATACTGCCTTTGAAAGTCGCCTCCCTGCCAAAGTTTGAGCAATGATTGAGAAGGTGAGTTAGGAAGTTCTTCTTGTAGATTTGCGGAGCCCGCAAGTTCAATGAAAGTGGCACAGACATCGCTGATTTCAGTCGCCTGCTTATAAACGCCTGCTTTGATTAATTGCGGGTGGTGAGCAAGAAAAGGAACGCGAGTGGCACCATCGAAGGCTTGGGTTTTTGCAAACAACCCAAAATCACCCATCATATCGCCATGATCAGAAGTAAAGACAATTAAAGTATTCTCAAATTGACCATTGCGCTTAAGGGTAGCAATGATTTCACCAACATAAGTATCGACTTGTTCAATCATGGCAAAATAGGCACGGTAATACTCTTGGAAATAACTGATTTTATCAGGAGGGCACTGAAAGGGAAGGGGCATGTCCTCTAAACGATATTTATCTAAGTATTTTTTAGGTGGATCAAAAGGAAAGTGTGGGTTGCAAAAAGAAGTCCAGAGAAAAAAGGGTGATGCTTGTTCATTTAGAAAATCAATTGATTTTTCTTTGACTAAGTGATCGACATAATCATCTTCATTTAAATGAGTGGGACTCGCTTCGCAAATCCCTTGGCGCCTTTTGTCCATCCGCGAAGTGAGGTCCTGCATGTGTGTATCATATAGTCCCTTCTCTTTTAAGTGATGGGTCCATTCATCCTGAGATCCCTCAATCATCGATTTTCCTGCCACGGACCAAAAATGATCAAAACCAAAAGTCGTTTTTGTGGTCTCAGCCATTTCTTTTAAGTCGCAAAAGCCTTCAAAAAAGTGTTCTTTGCCAACTAGCGCAGTGGTATAGCCTTGTTTCTGTAAGGCTTGAGGCATGGTTTTAAGTGAGGGATTTAAGTCACCACGATTATTCATGATACCGTGCTGATGCGAGTAAAGCCCTGTAAGTAAAGAGCAGCGTGCGGGCATGCATACGCAATTGACTGTGTATGTATGTGGGTGATAAGCTCCGTTAGCTGCGAGTGAATCTAAATGCGGAGTATTGACTTTGTACTTATTAAAGCAGCCAATAGCATCGAAACGTTGTTCGTCAGTGGTGATTAATAGGATATTAGTTTTTTGCGACATGGGGCTCTCCGGTTTTTAGGTATTACCAGAGAAAAAGTATTGATGTGACAGTGGCGAATGAAATATATTTGTGTAAATGAACTTTGGGATATTAATTATTTTATATTGAGATGCATACAGTTTTAAAGATTTTTTTATCATTTGTCATGAATAAGGTTTTTCGCCGGTACTACCTATTGATTGATAAATAAAAGGATTTAACAAATGAAGAAAATATGGATAGGTAAAAAAAGATTTACGCTGATTGAACTCTTAGTTGTAATTGCCATTATTGGAATTCTCGGCTCACTTCTTCTTCCTACACTTGGTCAAGCACGTGCTAAAGCACGATCAGCACAATGTAAAAACAATTTAAAATCTATTGTAACAGCTTCCTATATGTATTTAGACGATAACAAAGGCTATCTTCCCATGTCTGTTTATACGGGTGGAGTAGGGGGCCAAAATTTCACTACGGAAACGGCGACTTATTTAGGTTTAGATGGCCAAGTGGGCGTTGGCCTATCAGCACCAGATTACTGGCATGTAGAAAATGCAGGCGAACCTCTAGATCCACCAGCAGTTTTTCAGTGCCCTTCAAAAGATGAAAGAGAATTGGGTTACGGGTGGAATTGGGGCTCAGCGGGAATCGGAACAGCTTGGAGTACTTATGTGAAACTTGGAGAAAATCATCATGGTGAAGCGGTAGATGTTAGCCAATTTGGCTTAGGTGGTTGTAATGGTGATGATGTTGATGCTCGTAAGACTTATTACTGGGGTCGCAGCGGCGGCGGTGGAGGTGGCACGATTTATGTATCAGATCGCCACAATCAGGGTTCTAATGTGTTTTTCATGGATGGCCATGTGGGCTTTGTTTCATCAACTATTCTTTTTAATGATTCTTTAGCAGAAAATATTCTTTTCAATCCCTTGAATTAAAATATAAAGGTTCGCTCTCACTTTCTGTTGAAGCGGAGCACAAAAACTAGTATCACACAGAGTTCAAGCTTTAGAGCCTGTGTGAAAAATAAATAAAAGGCTGAATTAGGGCCGATAGATTTTAGCATGTACCGAAAGGTAGATGGGTACCGATGTCTAAATCCCCAGGGCTCACGTGTGAGTTCACTAGAATGTAGCGTACACCGTCAGGTGTATGAAAACTCGATTATAATTAATCTAGGGCCCAGGCTTGGGTCCGACAGATGCCGGACTCACATCCGCGAGCCCTAATTTTCATCAAATAATTATTCGTGTGGCTCACGCCACACGCTATTTTATGCCGGTACCTTGTACCTTAAAAAGTGTTTTTTACACAGGCTCTAAAGCGTGGACTAGATACGTGAGCTATGAGAGTAGGGGAAGCTTGAGATTCGGTACTCTATAGGGTTTCCTTTGTCGAACGGAAAGTGTTTTCAAGTATTGATTAAAACCCAATTCTTGTCCCTTGAAAGTGAGAGAGAAGCAATAAAAATCCCCCGAAAGTATAGCTTTTGGGGGCTTTTGTTTGTTTGTTTGTTTGTATTTAGATAGCAGTTTTTTGAGCTTCGATAGAGTAGATTTGACGAATGAAGTCATTTTTATGAGTCGTTTTTTCTCTTAGCCTAGCGAGTACTTTAACATCTTGATGCACTAGTTTTTTGAGAGCTTCAGCATCAACACTAGTGGAGATATGGATTTTTGAGCCATCCTTTAATTCTAAGTAATAAGCTTTTTGCTCAGCACTTCGATTACGGACTTTCAAAATGCCGATAAATTCTGTTTTCTCAGTATCAGCTAACTTTTGAAAAATAGCACTATTCTGAAAATCAGAAGGCGTGAGAGCGTAAACTTGAGTGGCTACACAAGCCAAGATAATGAATGATTTCATTGGTATTCCCTTATTTATTTTATAGTTGGAGACTAGGGAGTACCGGGGAACTTATGAAAACATGACAGTGAGAGGCTATTTAATGAATTTTTGATCAATCTAAAATTCTACTTATCCGTCCGTCCGAGTACAGTCACCAGAGGACATATTATTTGGTGATTATCGTATTAATGCTGATCAGATACTAGGGAATCAATATGATTTTTGAGTGCTAAACTAAGTTTTTTAACGAGCGCATGACTTTCGGGCTTATTAGCAATATTAAAGTTTTCTTCAGGATCACGGTGATGATCGTAGAGCATACGTGCGGTGATCTTGCCTGAATCATTGCGCCACTCAGTATAAAGGTAGCGATCCGTGTGAATCGAGTCACCAGCATGATAACGACTGAAGACAGCTTTTTTCCAATCTTGATTAGGCTTAAGTAAGAGGGGTGCAAAACTCTTGCCCTGTAAGTGGCTAGGTTTTTCAATATTCGATAAGTCACAGAGGGTGGGATATATATCAACAAACTCTACGAGCGCTTGGCTAGCTTTAGTAGCGTTATGGCCTGCAGCAGAAATGATGAGTGGAGTATTGAGCGAGGTTTCGAAGTTGGCATGTTTACACCAAAGCCCGTGCTCACCGAGTTGCCAGCCATGGTCACCCCAAAGAATGATGGTGGTGTTTTTACGTTTGTCTGTTTGATCGAGATGTTTTAAAATACGACCGATATTAGAATCAGTAAAACTTAATGAAGCGTAATAACCATGCTTAAGTTCCAATGCTTTTTCATCTGATATGGGGCCATCTTTAGGGATATCATTATACATACCTCTGAGTTCTTGCCAATTATGTTTTGCCTGAGAGGGAGCATCCTGAGGCATTTGAGGATTTTTAGCGAGCTCTAAGTCATTGCGATCATAAAGATCCCAGTATTTTTTGGGAGCAACAAAAGGAAGGTGGGGCTTGGTGAAACCAACTGCCATAAACCAGGGCTTATCATTTGATTTTTGGATATAGTCTATAGCGGCAGAAGCGAGCTGATGAGTGAAATATTTCTCATCAGGAATATCGGCACACTCGGTGGCTGGGCCAAGAGCCTCAAAGCTATACTTGCCCCGACCTGCCTGATTTTCTGGTAGATGATAATCACGCATAGATGGACTCGTGATCAGTGGGCTATCTTTAATGTCCCATGATTCGCGATAATCATTGTGCTCGTGATAAACTTTGCCGATACTAATGGTTTTGAAGCCATTGCTTTGGAAAGTTCCTGCGAGATCCGGGACACCACCAGATTCTTTTTTTGCTTGAGCATTATAGGATATAAAGCGACTTTTGTGGGGTCGTAAACCGGTCATAACACTTGAGCGTGATGCTCCGCAGACGGGGACGTTACAGTAAGCTCGCTGAAAGAGTGTCCCTTCTCGGGCAATGCGGTCAATATTGGGCGAAATAATTTGCTTGTTACCATAGCAATTTAGGTCGGGTCGTAGATCATCAACAATGATGAAGAGTACGTTATTGGCTTTTTGGTCTGCGGCATTACTTAAACCGATTAAGGTAAAGCTAGAAAATAGTAAGTAGATGAGTCGGATTTTAATCATGCTTAATGTCCTTTCTTAGTTGATTTCTGACGTTTTTTCACGCTGAGCTCAGCAATCATACCCGTGTCATTCTGTTGTGACATCCAAGTCTGCAGTTGTATTTTTAAATTATTTTTGATAGAGTCAAGTTTTGAGTCATTTGCTAAATTGTTTAATTCCCATGGGTCATTAGCGAGATCATAAAGTTCTTCCGCAGGGCGTTTAAGAATGAGCTTGTGGCGCTGGGCCCAAAAATCATCAGTCTCACCAATCTTAGCCCAGCTTGTCATCCAACCACCTCCGTACGCTTGGAAGCTTTGATTATGAGTCATGATATTACTTGAAATTCCCTCTGGATTTAGATTTTGGATATACTTGTATCGTTTATCGCGAACTGATCGAATTGGGAAGGGTAAGCCGGACATAATACCTTGGTTTGTGTGAGTACCAAAGATGTAGTCACGATGATGATTTTGTTGTTCTGTGAGACAGTTTAGAAAACTTTTCCCATCTATATTGTCGAGCTTCTTTTCAGTAGCTGCTTGGTATACCGTGGGTAGAATATCAATTAAATTGATCATGGCTTGTTGGCTTGTGTGAGCTTTGATGTGTTTTGGCCAACGAATGATCATGGGAACGCGTAGACCAATTTCATAACAGGTCCACTTAGCGAGTCGGCTAGAACCATGATCACTTAAAAAAATAGTGATGGTATTATCTTTTTTACCAGAATCATCGAGTACTTTAAGGTAAGAGGCAAAAGCTTTATCCATGAGTTCAATATCGGTGTAATAACCTTCTCGTGACTTGCGGATTTCGGGCGTATCGGGTAGATAAGGTGGGAGAGGAATGGCTTGAGCATCAAAAGCGCCGCTTTCATGAGGTGTATGAGGATCATGTGATGCAATAATTAAACAGAAAGGGTCTGCACCATTGATCACCTCTGAAATATCAGCAAGGGTTTCTTTTTTGCGTTCCATGGTGAATACACTCTCGGGTTGAATATGTCCTTTCCCAGCGAGAACAACCTTGTATCCCAAAGGTTGAAAGTATTGACCGAAACTTTTGACGCCTTTGTTTGTACTACCATGATTCATGTGTGCGCCATTGTGATGAGGATAGAGACCCGTGTAGAGCATACTGCGAGCGGGGGTACACATGGCGGTACTAGTGAAGGCCATTTCGAAACGACATCCTTCAGTAGCGAGGGCATCGATTGCGGGAGTTCGCACAATTTTATTGCCATAGCAACCGACATCGAAAGTGCTGAGGTCATCGGCTAGGAAGATGAGGATATTTAGTTTTTTAGCTGCTAAAGCGAAATGACTTAGAATAGTCAATACAATGAATATATATTTGATCATTTAGTAACTCCTTTTGACTGGATTGAAGGGCTTTGAAGAATGCGAAAGTAGGCGGGCTTGGGATCATTGTTACGATCAAAGAGCAAGGGGTGATTCTTGCGATTGGCGATGGGCCATTGGTTTTTCCAGGTGAATTGATCATTGAGTCCCCAGAAGTTGACGCGATCGATTTTGTCGGCGTGCTTCAAGAAGGTTCTGAAAATATTTGCGTAGCGTGCAGCGAGTTCCTCCTGTTTAGCTTTAGGGAATTCTTTGCGGTAGGGATCCATACTCTGTTTGTAGCTATGGTTTTCGGTAATTTCAGCGCCGCCGCTAAAAGATTTTGGCATGGGTAATACATCGATATCTAATTCAGATATATCAATTTTGAGACCTCGCGAGGAGATTTGGCCGATCAAGTTCTCGATAGATTTATCGGAGGGGTAGTCGAGCGCCCAATGAGCTTGGACTCCGATGGCATCGATGCGAATTCCCGCAGCTAAAAGCTGATCAACCATAGATACGATGCCCGTAAGTTTTTTCTTATTGAAGACATTGAAGTCATTATAGATGAGCTTTGTTGAACTGGGAAAAACTTCCTCTGCCATTTGAAAAGCCTGTAGGATCCAGTCGTCACCAAGGATTTTTTTCCAAGGTGTGTTTTTCACGGAGCCATCTTCATCGATAGCCTCATTAACTACATCCCATGATTGAATTTTATTGCCATAACGCTTGTGTAATGTGGTGAGATGAAAACGCATGCGTTTGAGCAATTCATCCTTGCTTACAGCTTCACCCTGATCATCTTTAAATAACCAATCAGGATTCTGGCTGTGCCAAAACAAGACATGTCCCACGACTTGCATATTATTTTTCTGGGCAAAATTGACGAGGGCATCGGCGAACTTAAAATCATAGACGCCTTTTTGTGGATTGATGGCCTCCCATTTCATGGCATTTTCCGCAACTAGGCTATTGAATTCTTTTTTTATAAGAGCTTCAAATTTTTCTGGGTGTTGAATAAGTTGTTCTTGGATATTTATGGCACTGCCGATACGAAATTTATCTTTAAAAGCTTCTTTGAGGGAACTTGCGGTTAAACAAAAACTTAAATTTAAAAGTAATAGAGTACGTATAAGCATTCTAATAATTTCCTTTCCAATAATCATTACCATAAGCTTCATACTTAGCAAAAGCACTCGATTCTCTTTGCCATGAAATATGACCATCGATAAATAAACTATTGCCGCCATTATCATGTCGAATACGATCAAATATATAAAATTCATTTAAATTAGAACTTGATAAATCATTACTAAAGCCCAAAACAGTTGTGCGTGCATCGGCGTTTAAAGTCGTGAGCGTAGGCTTGATAATAGTGTTTGGATCAGGGTAGGTGATATAGAGTTCTTTCCAATCTAAGGTGCCATCGTCAGCAAGAAAGAGGTTCATACCGTAACCATAAACATTATTTTTATCAGCGCCGTACAACATCTGATCAATATCCGCATTGTTACAGTGTAAGATATTGGTTTCAGCCATTGGGTTATTATTAACTTCAGTAGATTTATTATAACCCCAATCTGCTTGGCCTATATAAGGACCTAGAGGTGACCACCAACGAGCAGCAAAATTGTAGTTACCACCGAAAGAACTTTTCCTATCCCAAGGTGCGGGGTAAGTTCCCCAGTCATCATTATACATGGAAAAGGCAATGGACTGTTGTTTTAGATTGGATTGACAGACTGCAGTCATGCCTTTTTGGCGCGCCTTGCCTAGACTGGGGAGTAAAAGAGATGCTAAGATCCCAATGATTGCGATAACAACTAAAAGTTCTATAAGGGTGAATCGTTGTTTAGTATTGTAAGTAGACTTCATGATTTATCCTCTTTAGATGAAAGTTCAGTGATAATCTTTTTGTAGAGTGGGCCATCAATTTTATAGAATAAAAGTACGATGAAACAGAGGGTGGAGTAAACCGCTGGTACAATATTGAAGAGCCAGCGTATAGTTCTATCCGCACTTGCAGTGAGTACCGTATTGGCTTCATAGCCACTTAGAAACATAGCGTAAGCCGCCACGCTACCTGCTAATGCCATGGCAGATTTTTGCATAAAGGAGAAAAAGGCAAAGGGAATACCTTCTGAACGTTGACCGGTTTTCCAATGGCCATACTCTACTGTGTCAGGTAACATACCCCATTGAGCGATAGAGCAAAACATCATAGCAAATGAACTTATTCCCGAAACGGCAAAAATAAGTGTGAGTTGATCATCGGGAATGAAATGACGTGATAAAGAGAAGATAGCGACTCCAAGACTGGCCCACATAAAAGTTTTGAGCTTGCCAAAACGCTTGGTTATAAAAGGGGTGACCAAGGCACCTAACATATTGGCGGGAAGCATCACCATAAAGAAAGTGGATTGTAGATCGGCGTTACCCAGAACGTATTTAAAGTAATAGAGTGCGACCGCGTTGCCTGTAACCCAAACTGCGGTATTTAGCAGCATCGCACCAGCCAAAACGAGTAAGGCATCATTTTTAAAGATGATGGGAATGATATCTTTGAGATGGTACTTCTCCGCGGGTACTTCGACACGTTCTTTAGAGAAGAAAAACGAAATCCATAAGAGGATGACCGAACTCGCTCCCAATACACAAGCTGCGACAAAGAAACCTTGCTGTTCAGTGGCAAATAGATTGACGAAGGGTTTGACACCAACGCCAATGATCCCGAGGGCAATGACTACAGCAAAAAACATTCGATAGGTAGAGATAACGGCGCGTTCTTGTTGATCTTGGGTCATAACAGCACTTATGGATGAATAGGGCAATGCTACGAGGGTAAAACAGATACCGTGGGTTATGTAGGTTACATAGGCGTAAATTACCTTGCCAGTATCAGAGAGCTCGGGAGTGTAAAAACAGGCGAGTAAAATGAGATTGAGTGGGATAGCACCAAATAATATGTAGGGTCTAAAACGACCCCAACGAGATTTGGTATGATCGGCAATGAAGCCCATGATGGGGTCATTGATCGCATCCCAGATTCGAGCTACTAAAAAGAGTCCTGCCACATGAGCGGCTGAAATTCCAAAGACATCAGTATAAAAATAGGCGAGATAAAAGCCAATGAGTTGAAAGTTGAGGTTAATCCCCAAATCACCTAGGCTATAGCGAAATATATCTTTTTGTTTTAAAGCTAACATAGAACTCTCCTAATTAGAGGAAACTAAGGGTTGATAGAGCCGAATACTATTTTTTTTAGTGAAAGCAGGCCTTTTATTTGAGGCATCAAATTCGACGAGCATGAATACATTTTTCCACATGAATAATCCTTATGTTTAGTTATCTCAATATTGATAAACATATAGCTATTCAAAAAGATCATCAATTATAATAAATGGTTAGTTTATTAATCAAAATGAAACATCGATTAGGATTGACTTACTAAATTATCTTCATCGTTTAGCAGGCTGCTTTCCGTACAGAGTCCACGCATTGATTTTACAACAGGGTTAAAAAGCGTAAACAGAATTGCTGACGCGTACTCGAGGTAGTGTAATTTACGACGTGGATCATCTTCCGATGTATGTCGAGGGTGATGCTTAAGTTCCTTCGTCACAGACTTCCGGAACTCGCCAAGTAAACACCCGCGCTTCAGCTCACGTTCTTCTATTTTATTTATCTTACTCATAGTCAAGAAGATAAGATGGCACCACAATAATCAAAGTTGTTGTTTGTCACTGTTAATCAAGGATTTGCATCCGGAGTGACCTAGGCTACCACAGGGTCACATAGAGCTATGTTTTGGTTTTGAAGCCAGCCGACACCCTTGTTTAGGCAATATGGATAACTACGGCGCAATAGGAGGCTCGATAGGTTTTCTAATAAGAAAATCGCGAATTTTGACTCTCTTATCGCAGCGCTGAAAAACATTCATGTTTTTTCTCTGTGACTCCTCTGATTAGAGCATTTTAGATGCCGAACACTTCTGAGAGTCAAGCATTCAAAGGGTGATCCGTTAATTTAAAAAATTTCTAAAAACTACACCTCACCAATACATCAACGATATTCGCATTAATAAGGCCTGTGGATACCTACATCACTCAGAGTTAAATATAGAAGAAATTGCAAGCATGACGGGCTTTCAAAACAGATATCACTTCTCTAGAGTTTTTAAGAAATTCATTAAAGCATCATCTTCAAAATTTAAATAAACCATCAATGTCTATGGAGACGATCGATGAAATCAACCAAATCATTGCTTTAAAAAGTATTGATGATTCTGCCAGTTTAAGCCTTTTAATTTGTTCACCATTTCTTCATAAGGCGTGCCATCATCTCGGATAAGACCTTGTTTTAAAGTCCCCCCGCCCTTATTTTTCTTAAACCGATCGATGTATTGACATCGGTTATAACCAATCATAAAAGGTAGTTTCATCGCCTCGAGATAACTGAGATGACTTTGAGAGGCAATCTCTTCATTTTCTACTGTTTTCCACATGATTTTTTTAAAATCTTTTGTCTTAAAACTAACAGCGTGATCACAAATGACAATCGGTTTTTTCATTTCTTTGTACAGGTGCTCAAATTTGGCTTGATTAAAATGTTCTTCACTTGGTTGTACTGATATTACATCAATATACGGCAAAGCCTCTTTAATCACATCATAGACCAGCGACCTTCCTGCATAACGTTCACCAAAAATGAGTGAATTGGGATAAAGTTTTCTGGTAATAGGTCCAATATGAGAATAAACTTCTCTTGCGATCATCACTAAAAACTCCTGATCATTGGCGGCATCCCCCCTGTTTTTTAAGTACTTTTCATATTCTCTTTTGCCTGCGCTCCCCTCTGGTAGACTCCGTATGGCATCTACCCAAGTACGGCCCGCCACCTTTTTCGTATCCTTCAAATCCCAACTAGGCATATCTGACCAGTAAATCCCAATCATAAATGGATTTTCCCCATAATTTCTTTTCATTCTTTCAAGGATAGCTGTTGATTGTTTCTTCCACTCTGAACTAAAAACGTCTGGAAACTCAACGCTCTTTCCTCTCCAGTAACTTACCTTACCCGTTGGATAGGAACTGGCCATAAAGGGAATCCTGACTCTCGTACTTGAATCGTGATCATAGTTCAAGCTATTAAAACCCCAATCATTAAAATTTTTAAATATTTCATTATTTGCACAATCCATACTTCCACTACAATGATGTTCCAGATAATCAACTTTTGAGTCCTGTTTACTGCTTACATTCATCGTGTGAGTCAATCCAATATTTAAGAAAGCATGACCATCAGGAGTGATTAAAAAAGACTTCCCTTTGTATTTATCCAAATAAAAGTATCCCTTTGCCTTCTTTTTAATATTTAGGTAACCACCATATTTATCAAAGCTCTTTGTTTTTGAAAAAAGTTGTTCATCAGTTGAATGAAGATTAATAGACATAAATATTACTAGTGCTATAATTGAAATTTTTTTATTTAAAGTTCCCATTTGACGTCCTTATATTGTTTAGTTCAAGGTCATATATTTTATTATAAGACTAAGTGTTAAGTCTAGAAATAGCCGAGACTATCAAAGCTGTATCTAGAACTGTCATTGCTTTTTTTTCTAAAGCCAGGTAGTGTGATTCTACAATCTCTCTAAAGGCCGCAGGTGATAATAGGCGAGATAAAAGCCAATGAGTTGAAAGTTAAGGTTAACCCCAAAATTACCTAGGCAATAGCGAAATATATCTTTTTGTTTTAAAGCTAACATAGAACTCTCCTAATTAGAGGGAACTAAGGGTTGATAGAGCCGAATACTATTTTTTGTAGTGAAAGCAGGCCCTTTATTTGAGGTATCAAATTCGACGAGCGTGAATACATTTTCCCGCATGAATAATCCTTATGTTTAGTTATCTCAATATTGATAAACATATAGCTATTCAAAAAGATCACCAATTATAATAAATGATTGGTTAATTAATCAAAGTGAAACATCGATTAGGATTGACTTGCTAAATTATCTTCATCGTTAAGCAGGCTGCCATTTTTACTCCTTATGATTGAAGCGCTTGTAGTCTTGTTTGAGCGGATGATGGTCCTGGCGACCATTAATGAGAGTTGAAGCCCATTCGGCAAGTCGACGACCGAGGCGGTGGCATGATTTTTGTACACGTTCTTCATCAGGTGAGCTAGCCGAGATACTACCGTAGTGAGGTGAAAATTGTTGATCGACGTAGTCAGTGACACCAAAGGTGAGGAAGCCGTAATTCATTAAAATAGTCATTAAGGTCATGCAAGTCAGTTCAGCACCTCCGCCCCAAGCGCCAGAAGAACTGAAAGCACAGCCAATTTTGCCATCTATACTACCCCAGCCTGAGGGAGGGAGCTCGTCCCACCAGCATTTCATCTTGCCGGAAATAGTGCCGTAGTTGGTTGGCGAACCAAGTGCGATGCCATCGCACCATTTGAGGTCATCGAAACTAGCTTCATCAGTAGATAGAACACGAACTGTAGTTCCTTCGAGTTCAGAAGCGCCCGCGGCGATTGTATTCGCCATGATTTTTGTGTTACCGCCACGAGAGTGGTAAAGTACGAGTATATTGCTCATCTTATAATACCTATTATAAATATATATATACTATATATAACTGGAATAAAGTGTTTAATCTATTGCGATAATTGAATTTTAATTCATATAAATGAAACACACTATTTCAAGATGAACTGCAGAGTGATTAGCCTTTAGATGGCAAAGTTGCATCGTGTTCTGATTATTCTTGACCCTGGATTATAAGCGAACCGCATTTTTAATCTTCTGGGATTTTAGTCAGAAATCCGAGTTTCACCGAAAGTTAGTTAGGATGGGGATATTTTTAAGCGCTTATAGGCACCCGGAGTTATACCTGTTTCTCGTTTGAAAAATAGGTGGAGTGCCTGAATTGAGTAAAAGCCCGTTTGACGGGATATGTCCTCACTGCTCATCTTACTGTGGATGAGTAAGTATTTGACACGTCGCAGTCGCAACTGACGAATAATCTGTCCGGGTGACATGTGGAAATGGCCCCGAAAAGAGCGCTGTAGACCCTGTACAGACATCTCCATTTTTTGAGCTAAGCCTGATGCATTAATCGTGATATCATCATAAATGATGGCTAGTGCACGGTTCACTACAGGATTGGAAGAAGCAATGACATCGGTACTTGCGCGAGTTATAGTATTGAGAGGGTCATGTTTTATCAATAATAGAGAGCCTGACTGAGCTTGACTGATCAACACTTCCAGAGCTTCGGCAGCCCTGACACCGAGTCCGTGTTGATCGGTATCAATACTACTAAGGGAAATATGTGAGGCGGTAGAAATAAGTGGATCGTTATCTGCACCTAAAATAGCAACTTCTGAGGGTATCTTGTAACCAATGGATTCGAGCAGAGCTAACCATTGTGCTGCCCAGCTATCTTCAAAGGCAAAAAGTGCAGCGGGGAATTGTAGTTGGGGAAGTTTCTTTTTCCACCAATCGGAGGAGTGATTGAAGAGGTGTTCATCGTAGATGTTTGGCGAGTTTAAGACTTGGCATTCGTAGCCGGCTTTTTTGAGTGTATTTTTAAAAGATTCGCTACGTTCTTCAAACATAGGAAGGCCACATTCGAAAGGGACGTAAAAATTTGTAAATCCTCGTTCTAAAAAATGATTAGCGGCCATTTCTCCGATCATCTTATTATTGGTCACCACACGAGGCACCCGCAATCCGTGTTGTTCCAAACCCAAGTCGATGACCGGGATTTTGTGGTCGTTAAAAAACTGTGCCGTTTCTTTATGACTAATCAGGGTGATAGCACCATCTCCACGCCAGCAAGCTGGAATGCCTTGCTGATTTTGGGTTTTATGTAAACAAAGTAAGTCCCAGCCATACTTTTGGGCAACTTTAGCAACTCCTTGATGGATTCTGTTATCATACCAGTCCAATGCTAGAAGAATTTTTTTGTATTCACCTGTGTATTACTGTCCATTGAAGTGCCCCGATGTTTCATTTATGATTAAACTATAGCTTAATATTTTAATTTACGAATCACTATTACCATTTTTATTAGTGTGATTTAGCTTGATTTTAATCATCATCGCAAGCCTTATTATAAATAAATCTGGAGATGGGATGAGCAGCTATAGACTTATGTTAAGTGTTTCATTTTTATTAAATTTTTGATCATTTATATATATTGTGTGTTTTGCGGATAGGGCTTAGCTTTAGATCAATAAGAAAAATGATGATGAACGAGACGGCCTATTATAGACCAAAATACAGGCCTTAGTCAAAGGGTGCTGAATCGGAGCTCACCAGAAAAAGAAAAAGGAATTAAACTATGAATGATCTAGTCCATGAAAATGACTTAAATATACAAAAGAGTGATGCCGAGTTGGTGACTGAAAAGGATTTGCTTAGGGCCTCCACACTGAAGCCAAAATCAGCACCTTTAGTGGAGCATATGTATACAGCAGATCCCTCTGCACATGTCTTTAATGATAAGATTTATATATACCCCTCACATGATGTTGAAACAAATCAACCGCTCAATGATGATGGTGATCATTTTGATATGAAAGACTACCACGTTTTTTCACTTGAGAAGCCCTTTGCTAAAGTGACTGATCATGGTGTAGCGCTCGATGTTAAAGATGTGAAATGGGCAGATCGTCAAATGTGGGCTCCAGACGCAGCGGAGAAGAATGGTAAATACTATCTCTATTTTCCAGCGAGGCGTAATGATGGTGTGTTTTCGATTGGCGTTGCGGTCGGAGATGATCCAGCAGGGCCATTTATACCTGAAGAGAATCATATCAAGGGAGCTTATAGTATTGACCCAGCAATACTTCAGGATGATGATGCCAGTTATTATATGTACTTTGGCGGCTTATGGGGGGGCAACTACAGCAGTGGCGTAATAATGAACGTGGTGAAGATATTTACCCCGCAGATGATGAGCCAGCACTCAATCCCCGTGTAGCAAAATTAGCAGATGATATGATAAGTTTTGACGAAGAGGTCAAGGAAATCGAAATTCTCGATCAAGAAGAGAATCCCTTATTGGCGGGAGATACCGATCGCCGTTACTTTGAAGGTCCCTGGGTACATAAACACAAGGATAAATATTACTTCTCTTACTCAACTGGTGAAACGCATAAGATTGTCTATGCCACAGGTGATTCACCTTACGGCCCCTTTATTTATCAGGGCGTTATTTTAGAGCCGGTCTTGGGCTGGACAACACATCATTCAATCGCTCAATTTGAAGGTAAGTGGTATCTTTTTTATCACGACTGCATGCTTTCTGGTGGTCAGACCCATCTGCGCAATATAAAAATGACTGAACTTCTTCATGATGAAGATGGCTCAATCACAACAATAAGCCCTTACTATAATAGTTAATTCAAGACTTGTTAAACGTAGTGCTCCCGTTTTTCTGTGATTTCACCAAATCATTTACTCTTGTTTTTATAGAGTCTAATCACTTTCAAAAGATAAAAAATTAGGGTTGTAAAAATATGAGGATTTCAATAAAGACAGTGACCTATAGCTTGCTATTAATAATGCTGACTCAATGGGGCGTTGCTGCAGACTTGTCAAAAAAAATGAATGTTTTGTTCATTCCAGTGGATGATTTTAAGCCCCTTATTAATAGCTTCGGTGAAAAACATATTCATACTCCTAACCTCGATCGTTTAGCGGCACGGGGCGTGAGTTTTAATAATGCCCATTGTCAGTATGCAATTTGCGGATCCTCACGAGTGAGCGTGATGAGTGGACTTTATATTGATTCGGCGCGAGTATTTCACTTCTCGCCCAAAATGCGAGTAGCTAATCCAGGTGTACTAACTCTTCCTCAGCATTTTAAAAATAATGGCTATATTACGACGGGTATTGGCAAGACATTTGATAGTCGAACGGTGGATGGAAAAAGAGATGAGCTCTCGTGGTCGATTCCTTATAGAGAATATGTCATGCCCTACAAAAAATATGGACATCAAAAAGGTGGTTATCGAAATAGTGATAGGACAAAGAAAATAGCTGAACTCGAAGAAAAATATAAAAATAACAAAGATGAGCTCAAGAAAGCTTTGGCTACACAAGGCTTACGTCCCTTGACGGAAAAGGAAGATTACCCAGATATCGCTTATTCAGATGGTCAGAAAGCTATTGTGGCAATGCGTATGCTCGCAGAGTTTTCCCGCCAGGATAAGCCTTTTTTCTATTCAGTTGGCTTTCAAAAACCTCACCTTCCTTTTGTCGCGCCTAAAAAGTATTGGGATATGTATTCTCGTGAGGGTATTAAATTAGCTTATCAGCAAAAAGGGCAGGGTATCCCCAAACATGCTTTTGGAGTTATGGGTGAATTACATGGGTATTCCCTAAAAGAAAAGTTGCCTTTTTCGGATGACTATCAACGAGAAATTATTCATGGATATTTTGCCTGTGTTTCTTTCATAGATGCTCAGGTCGGACTGATTCTTGATAAGTTAGATCAACTCAAATTGACCGAGAGTACAATCATATGTCTTTGGGGTGACCATGGCTTTCATCTAGGTGACCATGGTCTCTGGTGTAAACATTCTAACTTTGAACAAGCGGTACGTTCGCCGCTGATTATTGCAGCTCCCCATACCAAAGAAGCGGGGGAAAGTTCAAATGCTCCGGTAGGCTTAATTGATATGTATCCCACGCTATGTGATTTAGCAGGTATTGAAAAACCCAAGCATCTACAGGGGAAAAGTCTGGTTCCGATACTCAATGATATAAAGGCTACAGTAAAGTCTATAGAGATGGCCCAGTATCCTCGACAAATTAACGGTAAGCATGTGATGGGCTATACCGCGCGTTCCAAGCGTTATCGCTATACGTTATGGAAAGCCCTAGATCACAAGAAAGCTGAAATGGACGGGCCGGTCATCGATGAGGAACTTTATGATTACGAAAAAGATCCCGAGGAAACCATTAATTTCGTAAAAACCCCTGAATATAAGCAAATTAAGGAAGACTTACGTCGTGAGCTCGAGGCAATGATTAAAGTAGGACAAAATCGTTTTAAATAAGGCCATTAATATTGTGTTCTCTACCATTCGCTTATAAATCAAATCGCAGAGAAATCACCATGATTTATTTACAACTTAGTTAAAGACTTACCGGAGGACAGGCTTTTACGACAAGAGCAGTCAAGTTACTTTATGAGCTTAGATTGTAGTTGCTTGAGCATAAAAACAACCCTTGCTAATAGTGTTTAAAATGAGAGACTATTTAATGATATTCATTTGTTTTAATTCTTTAATGGCTCTCAAGTCATGGGAGGTATGATACAGATCTTCATCAATTTTGAGTTCTTTTAAGCTAGGGATTTGTTGAAGAAGTTTGAGGTCGATGACTTTAATTCCTATGAATTCCAAAGATTCAAGTTCGCAATTCAGTAGTGGTTTTATCGAGCTCACAGTTGTGTAAGAAAAACTTAAATGTTTGATCTTTAAATCAGCTAGAGGAGAAAGGTCATTGACCATAGTCTTATTAATTTCTAAACGATTGAGACTTTTAAGAGAACTCAATGGCTCCAAAGTTCTGACGTAGCTATTATTGACAATGATATTTTCCATGGGTAAGTCCACAAAGGGACTCAAACGACTTAAGCCTTCACCACTAGTAAAAGAAAGTTTTTCATTGTCTAAATGTAAATCATAATCATTGACTTCTGGGTTAGCCGCTTTAATGATTTCTTCGAGTAAAGGAAGATAAGTCTTCAGATTTTTGCGCTTTTTATTTCTATCCTGTATGACAAACATGCTCATGCCGGGGTAATGCAAGGTATTTAAGTTTTTAATCAGTTCGAGTAAAAAACTATCGGTATATTTGTTTTTAAAATGCTTCATATTATTCTTAAGTGTAGTAAATCGTCCGGCATTATCAATAGAAAGTAAGCCGTACTTCTCGGCCTCTTCAAGATCTCGGTGAACCACAAGGATTTGAGCTTTAATCCAGTTGGCTTCAGCGCTATTTTTGTATTTGAGAGAGGTATTAATATTTTTGAGTGCTTCCTGAAAATTAAAATCAGATAAGTTGTATTTAGCAAGCTCTGTGTAGTGGAGATAGGTCTTTTCGGCGACTAATTTTCTTTTGAATTCTTCTTCTTTAACTTTGACTCTATAAAAGGAACTGATGGCCATAATAATCATGAGTGCAATCATCGTTAAAATAGAAAGAGTTTTATGACGTTTGAGTACAAGTAAAGATTTTTGTAAAGGACCTGGTTTTTGTGCTTGAGTGGGGAAATTATTCTGATAGGCCTCTAAATCTAAGAGCAGTTCACTCACACTAACGTAACGCTTTTCTTTTTCTAAATTCAAACATTTTTGACAAATGAGTTCTAAAACCTCGGGCAATTCATTCTTTGGGCGGGCTATTTTCATAGCAACAGTAATAGCACTTAAAGTTTGGCTAAGGACTTCCTTAACTGTATGACCACTAAAAGGAGCTTCGTAGGTCATAATAGCATAAAGAATTGCTCCTAAGGCAAAAATATCACTTCTCGTATCTAGTTCTACACCTAAGATTTGTTCAGGAGCAAGATAGCCTGGTGTACCACTTAGTTTACCTTCTAATTCTTCGTAAGTTAGATTGATATTTCGTGCTAAACCCCAATCGCAAACTTGGACTTCTCCATAGGAACTCACGAGGATGTTATCAGGTTTTAAGTCTAAATGAATAAAGTTTTTGGAATGTGAAAAATCCATAGCTTCACAGATTTTAATAAAGATATTTAATAGTCGGTTAAGAGAATATTTTTGGAGGTATATTTCATTCTCATTGTAGAGTTTTTTTAAGATGGAACCTAAACTTTCACCCTGAATATACTTCATTGTATAATAAGGTATGCCTTTGTCATCAAGTGCAATTTCATGAATGGGAACAATATTTGGGTGTTCGAGCTGAGCTATGATTCGTGCTTCGTTTAAAAATAGTTCAAGAGATTCTTTGTCTTGCTTTGCTGCTTTTGGACGAGCAATGACCACATCACGTTCAGCAATCTGATCTTGACTGATATGAATGGATTTCATACCCCCCTCAGCTAAATGACGTGACTGAGAATAACGACCCGTTTCTTGTAATTCTGCCAATTCTTTGAACAAGTCATCCCTCACCTTATCCGGTTCAGCTAGAGCCTCTTGGAAAAATAATGATTTAGATGATGGTGTGTCTTTGTCCGTCATGAAGTAAGCCGTTTTTCGGTAAATTGATCGAGCAAATAAAAGTCTTTGGTCTAATTACAGTTCATGACAAAGCGAAATAGTTCAAGAATCATTAGTGAAATAATTTAGCATTTGTCACAAAGTTAATACTTCACCGGTAATTCCTATTAAATCAAAATAGAAAGGTGAGTTTATGAAGTTTTTCCAATGCTGTGTTTTGTTTTTAAGTTTGAGCTTATGGGCAGAACCCTATAGTCCATTTCCCAAATATCGTAGTCAAGCATTTCCTAATCAGGATACGGTACATATAAATCCACCACCCTTTCTTTGGCCAGCAAAAACGAGAACAAGTTCTTATGTAGTAGAGATAAGTCGCGATGAAAACTTTACTAAAATTGAAAAAATATCAAAGCAGCTACTACAAGCCTGTTATATCAATGATGAAAAGTTCTCACCAGGGAAATGGTTTTGGCGCCTGGTGCATGAAGATGGTCAAGTGGCAGGGCCATATTCATTTAAAATTACTGATCAGCCAGTTTTTGTAACGCCCAGCTATGAAGTATTTGAAAATAATATTCCTAGCTCACATCCGCGTTTTCTCACGCAAAAATCTGAACTGGAGCAAAAGCAGATTTTATTAAAAGATAGTACTTTTCAAGAGGAAATTCTCAGCCAATCAAAAATATTTATCAATCAAGCTGTACCTTCGCCTCAAGCAATGAATATTCCCAAAGGGGAACTGAAGCCACATGAACACAAACGCTTACTTATTAACAAAGCTAAATCATTTTTAGGGAGACGTTTATTACAGTGCTCTTATTTAAGTAGCGCCTATCTCATAAATCGAGATGAAAAGTTTGCTGAGAAAGCAGTTGAGAATGCTCTTTTTATTGCAAATCTAGATAAAAAGTATCAGCATTTAAATGACTTTACCGAGTCCATGTGTCTCAACTCCTTAGTCATTGTCTTTGATAACTGTTATGATTATTTAAATGAACAGCAAAAGCAAAAGATGCTGGAGAAAATCCAAGATTTCTCTAGTAATTATTATGCTCACATGCGCAACAATGTGGAAATGAGAGTTTTTGATAATCATGCTTGGCAAAAAACGATTAACACACTTTTCAAGAGTGCTCTAGTTAGCAAGGGTCACCTTCCCGAAGCCAATGAATGGCTAGAATTTTGTTATGAAATATGGCGAGCTCGTGCACCGGCATCCGGTTTTAATTTAGATGGAGCATGGGTAAATGGCTCAGGGTATTTCACCGCCAATATTGTTACTTTGATTCAAATGCCAACACTACTAAGCCGATATACAGGAGTGAACTTCTTTGAGCATCCTTGGTT
Organism: Lentisphaera profundi; assembly: GCF_028728065.1. GTDB lineage: Bacteria > Verrucomicrobiota > Lentisphaeria > Lentisphaerales > Lentisphaeraceae > Lentisphaera > Lentisphaera profundi. Next base: position 1,416,348 of record NZ_CP117811.1, read on the forward strand.
TAAAAATGCCCCTTATGCTTTAATGATGACTTGGCCGGCAAATTCTTATTCAAGTGGCTTTGGTGATGGCCATGGCAGTCCTACTAATCCGCGATGGAAACAAGCGATGTTAGTGAAGGCTATTGCTTCAGAAACTCAAAATGGTGAAGCGCAATGGTTTTATGAAGAAATGAAAAGTGATCCTCAGTGCAATAAGCAGCTTCATGCGAAAAATAATCCAAAGCACCCTTTAGATGTAGAATTTATTGAATGGTTTGCGGTAGTAGAAAATAACAAAGAACCCCAAGTGAAAATCCCCCGTGATTTGACCGCGGCGCTATTCCCTAATAGTGGCTTTGCCAGTCTTCATAGCAATTACTTAGAACCGGATAAGAATATCTTTATCAGTTTGAGATCCAGTTTGTATGGTTCAGGGAGTCATACTTCTTGTGATCAAAATGCCTTTAATATTATAGCTGGTGGCGAAGCCTTATTTTTAGGTGCAGGGCACTACACCAACTTCTCTGATAAGCATAATTTATTGCAGTACCGTCACACTCGTGGAGCTAATAGTATTTTAGCCGATAAGATCGGACAAAGTATAGGAACTCACTCCTATGGAGAAATTATTCACTTTGAAGATAAAGAGGATTATACTTATGTAGTTGCCGATGCGAGTGCAGCTTACAGTGGTAAAATCACCGACCCAATGTGGCACAAAAAAATGAAAGAGGCTGGTGTTGAAGCGAGTCGTGAAAATGCCTATGGTGAAACCGGACTTAAAAAATTCATTCGCCACCTCATCTATATCAAACCATCAACGCTCATTATTTATGATGACCTCGAAGCCGATAAGCCCATTACTTGGACTTGGATGCTGCATAGTCCCCAGGAAATGACTCTGGATGACAATTTCTTGTATGCCAGTAATTCGCAATTCAAAAGTCGAGTCAGTACTTTTTCAGAACAAGCTTTGGCGAAAGAATTAAGCGATAAATTTTATAGCCCTGCAATTAATTGGAGTCAGAGAAAAATACATGGTGAAATTGTGGAATATGATAATCAATGGCATTTTGAAGCAAGTACACCGAAACTTAGGAAGACGGCTTTCTTATCAATCATTCAACTTAAGCCTAAAAATCAAAAGTTTCAGGAATTGAAAATAAAAACAGCGGGTAAGGTGATCTTTGGAGACTGGAAAATCATTGCCGATCTAAGTGCGAAAAATGGTATAAAACTCATCAAAAATAATCAATTGTTACTGAGTAGTTTTCAAAAATCAGAAAATAATCACGTGGCAAAACTAGAGGAGTAAAAATGAGAATAATTTTACTAAGTCTTATTCTAATATATAGCAGCGCGAGCTATGCAAAGGATACTTTAGATATCACAAAAATCGATCGTAATATGACGGTGAAAAAAGTAGATTTATCAGGGATAAAGTGGTATTCCCCCAAAGCAGAACCTTTCCGTTTACTTGGCTTCAAATGGATAGCACAAGATGGGCTTTATCGGCGCTTACCCTTGAAGTCCACGGTGACAATACCTGCGAAAGTTAATCTTTTGGCCAATCATAGTGCAGGCGGCCAAATTCACTTTAAGAGCAATAGCAAAAGACTTATGATTCGGGTAAAACTAAGTCAGGGGCGTCCCATGTATCACATGACTCAAGTGGCTAAGTGTGGCTTTGATTTGTATACGGGATCGGGCTTAAATAAAGTCTTTGAGACCTCAGCGAAGTTTGACTACAACGCGACTGAATATGTAGCGAGCCTCTATTATAATAAGAGTCGTGAAATGATGGAATATACATTAAATTTCCCTCTTTATAACGGCGTTGAATCGGTGGAGATTGGGCTTGATGACAAAGCGCAAGTCAGCGAAGCCTCAGCTTTAAGCTCGAAGCAGACTGTGGTCATTTATGGTACTTCCATTACTCATGGTGGTTGCGCCTCACGTCCCGGGATGGCTTACCCTAATATTTTGAGTAGAAAACTGGATTGTGAAGTGATTAATCTTGGTTTTTCAGGCTCGGGAAAAGGAGAGCCCGAAATAGCGCATTTAATGACTGCAATTCCTAATAAAAGTTTAGTGATTTTGGATTTTGAATGCAATACACATGAGCAGCTGCGGGTGCTACTTAAACCCTTTATTCAAACATTTCGGTCAAAGGAAGCACAAACACCTTTGTTGATTTTATCACGTATTGCTTTAGCCAGAGACAAAAATCCTGATGCTTTTAAAAAACGTCTTTCTCTAAGGGCTTTTCAGCAGGACTTAGTGAATGAATTTAAGCTTGCAGGGGATGAGAATATCTATTTTATTGATGGTGGCACATTGCTTGACCCTCGCTGGGCCTCGGAAGCTACTGTAGATGGAACCCATCCCACTGATCTTGGTTTTTTAATGATGGCGGAATCATTGGAACCAACAATAAGAAAAATTATAGGTTTAAAAAAATGAAATATTCTTTATTACTCTATTTATGCATCAGTTTGAATTTGTTCGCAGAGTTTCAAGTTATTACGGCTAAAGGCAGTCCTGAATTAGTCATTGAACAAAACAAAAAAACGACAAGTTTTCGTTCAATCGACAAGCAAGAAAATGCCAATGCCGTTTCTTATGCTTGGCGAAATATCGATAAAAATGATGGTCAAGGAAATACTTTGTGTTTTGAAGTCAAAGGTGATGGCAGTGACTTTTTAGCCAGTATCTTTTTGGGGACTAATAAATTTTTGCTTGATGCCCATGAAGCCACTTTTTCATTGTCATCTACTCACTGGAAGCAAGTGAGTATAAATTTGAATGACTTTGTCCAAAATCAAAAGCCCTGGTCAGTAAAATCAATGGATGGAACAAATCTATCTCCACAAATGGATAAGATAAGTACCATAGCGTTTGGACGTGGTTTCCATTATCATCGTTTTAATGCACCGTCTTATTTCTTTGAAATCCGCAATATCAAATTTAACGAGTGTACTCAAGACCCAAAACTAGCCCTTAATAAGGGCATTGATAAGTTTGCAAAGAAGCTAAAAAATCATCAGCTGGTAAAAGTATTATTGCTCGGAGATTCCATTACCGAAATGGGGGCAGAGCAAAGCCATTTTTTTCATGCTATGAATGAAGTCAAAGCAAAGGCCTCAATTGTCAATGCAGCCATTGGTGGGCATTCAGTTAGAGGAGGGGATTTAGTTCTGAAACGTTCATTGAAGAAAATGCCTCAGCCCGATTTGATTGTGATTATGTATGGCGCTAATGATTGCAAAGCAATGACTGCAACAAGTGGTTTTAATGATCGTGTCTTTGAGCAACAATTATTAAAATTAATTCACAAAGTCAATGATTTAACACAGGGAAAAAGTGAGTTTTTACTCATCAATGGCGTTCCCCGTATCGATGCAGAAACGGGTGTGAGCCAAAAAAGTGTTGAAGAACTGACACCAGCTTATAAAAGAATTGCAGAGCAGTATGGTTTAGTCTTGTGCGATAGCATGAGTAGCTACTTAAAACTCAGTAGGGAGGATCAAAAAAAGTATTACAGGGATAGCGTGCATCAAAATCAAGTAGGCTTGCAGTTTATGGGCCAATTGATCTCACAAAAACTTAAATAGTAAGCTCCAATAAACCGGTCGTGATCTGAATTGCGGCTGGTTTATTTATTTCAAAATTTAATACGATTATCGATAATAAGCTAATGGCTGGGGTTTAAGGTTGTTGCGAAATTAGTCCGCCCGCGGATGCTCTCCGCCCGCCGGAGGTATTTATAGGTTTTAATATATAGGGACTCCGCCCCTCATGACCTGCTTGAGATTTATTTAGCCGAGTTCACGATTGAGGCGGCGGATTTCTTTGTAAAGTTTTTCTTGGATGCGTTTGCGATAGATATAAACAGTATTGCACTTAATACCGATGTTTTCGGCAATAGTTTCACACTTGGTACCAGTGCTGAGTTGAGCGTAAACTTCTTGGACATTGTCGTTAAAATCAGCTTTTACATTATTCCAGGCTAAGTCACAGATATAATGCTCCCATTCACGATCGGCAATCGCTTCGATTTCGGCATCAGTTACTTTATTATTAAAGCCTTTGCCTTCTTCCACTTCCTCCAAACCTTCGATAGATTCATGACTATAAGCTTTCTTAGCAATATAGTTCCGGACAGTATTGACTGTAACGGTACGCAACCAGCCGCGAAAATAACCCTTGTCGGGATCATAGTTGAATTCGGGGAGATGTTTCCAGATTTTAATAATAATCATTTGGGTAATTTCTAAGGCATCATGATGACGTATATTTAGACCTTTGGTGATCATATAAATATAAGGACGGTAATACTCATTGAACTCATCCCAGGAAGAATCATCATGAGTGTTTTTTACTCGCTGTAATAAAGTCGCATTAGTTAACCAATCAGTCATGTCATCTCCTAGCTATGATTTAATATATGTATCAGAGTGGGTGCTTCAAGGTTTTTATTGAATGACTTGAGTATCTGCCATGAAGGAAATTATTTTTTTGATACCATTTTTGTAGATAGTATATGAGTGCTTACCTTCAGACTTATCGTAAATGACTTTGAATTTTGAAGCTTTTTGACCTTCTTTTAGGGGTTCAAGAATATGAAAAAACTGGGGTTCATGATTCGATTTTTTTATGGTTTGTAGGGCCCAGGCAGGACGTCCCTGCATTTTTTTCTGTTCGTAGGAAATGAGACCTTTTTCTTTTTCTAGTTGAACGCCTTTTTCAATATTGAGTTGGTGAATATGCAGGTTGGGACCCGTTTTAAATTTGGTTTTAATAAAGGATTGATTCATTTCGATTTCACTTGGTGTGAGTTGGAAATGAAGACGTAATTCTCCCTTGGCAGAACCAAGTGCCTTGTCGTGAATGAGGAAATATTCTTGATCAATAAAAGCAATGGTACGTTGGTGTGTGAGCTCGGGATATGACTGATTCTCAATGGTGAGAATGCTAAGACTAGGTTCATTTTCCCAATGAGTCATTTTAGCTTTGAGCTGAATGTTTTTTCTATCGAGTGTCATGGTTTGGTGGGCTACGCTACTTCTAAACCAGGCTCTCAAGGCTTGTTCTTTGGGGTCATCACTATTGTAGATATAGCTACCTGAATCATTCATGAAATTACGTCCATAAGCATATAAACCGAAAGTGCCGTTGTCGATATTATTATGCCAAGCACCTGAAGTGTCATTCGCTTTTATAGGCATGAAAATTGATTGTTCATCCCAGCCAGAACGTAAGAAGTAAAAACCACTGACAGGATAAGCTTTGGATAACTCTTTGGGAGCTTTACCTTTTTTGCCAGAACTCGCAAGGTACTGATAGAAAGTATTCTCTGGATAAGCTTTCAAATGATGCTTAATAAGCATGCGTCGCACAGTGCCAGCTTTCTTTTTCCATGCATCACCAAATTGGCAATAAGTCATATCAGGATAGGCTTGATAAGCATAAATCTCATACATTTTTTCAAGTCTTTCATGAAAGCTTTGTGGTAGGCGATCAGCCAAATTTTGTGCTTCAAGTTTTTTATAGAAATCAGTAAAAAGGTGGATGTACATGAGGTGATAAGAAAAAACTAATTCTTTATTCATGCCATCTTCAAAAATTTCCGTATCCATTAATTGAGGATACTTCGCTAAGACTTCATCGGTCCATTCAGCTGACTTTTTGAATTCAGGGAAAGTAATGGCGGAAGTTAAAACACCATCTAAATCAGCTAAGAGGTGATTGCCTTTAGCGGCATGAACTTTGCGAATTTGTTCAGTTTGATGATGCTGCATATAGAGCACATTGAGTAAGAGTTCCGGAGTGAATTCCTTGGAGTGAATGAAATAAGGAAATACATAAATGAGGTTGCGATTGCGATTCTCGCATTCCATTCCTCGACGAATGAACCAGGGGTGACTTTTCTCTATAGGAAAAAGCTTAGTGATATATGAATTGAGTTCACTTTGCCATTCATCAAAATAGCGAGTGTCACCTGTGTTATAATAGCTCCTCGCTAAGGCCGGCCACCAATTAAATCGATGAAATTGGAAAAGCCACTCGGCATCATGTACCATTTTTCCTTGATAAGTGGCTTTACTCACCCAATCAATTTCTTCGCCACGACAGAGTTCTGGATAAGATTTATTTCCCTTTAAATAATGCTTGAGGCTGAGATTGGCAGATCTTAAATCTAGCTCTGAAAGAGTTTCTTTTTTAGGACGAGGGAATTGCAAACGATAATATTCTAAGAGTGCTAGACTCGCTTGCTGATAATGCTGTTGTTCAAAATGAGCTTTGACTTGCTTTAAGGCTTCTTGATCAAGATCTAAAAAACTGAGGATTTCTTGAGGTTCTAAAGCAATCTTGTTGATATCCCAATCAAGAGATTTGTCCAAAGATTTTAAAGGGAGGTCTACATTTCCCTTGCTTACAGGATTAGAGCTCTCGCTCTGACATGAAGACAAGAACAGGGCGGCACAAAAAGTGAGGGAAATGATTGAAATATTTTTTCTCATGAAAACCTTTTTCTTTGGTAATACCAATCAAATACTTTAAACATGACAAATGCTAGACCTTTTTATTAGGCAAGTGTCACAAGTATTGAAAATTCATGGTATCACCTAAGAAAGGAAAATCTTATTTTATGAAAATATTACTATTGCTGACTTTATACTTTTTTGCGTTCACCCATGTTTATGCGGAGCGTCCCAATATAATAATGATCGTGGGAGACGATATCGGCTTTTCTGATATAGGTGCTTATGGTTCAGAAATCTCAACACCCAATTTGGATAAGCTCGCAGACAAAGGCATGCGCTTTCGTCAATTTAATAATATGTCAAAATGTAACCCGACGCGTTCTTCTTTAATGACGGGTCTCTACACAGAGCAGCCAGGTGCGTATTGCTTCGTACAAAAAATGCGTGAAGCGGGCTATCACACCATGTTTGCAGGCAAACAACATTTGGATCCTTGGGTTCCTAAAAAAGTCTTCGCTAAAAATAGTTTTGATCGTTGGTTCGAGAGTCCCTTTTCAGCTTTTATGATTAAAAAAGATGGTGGCTACCCACAGTATAATCGCGATGATCGAAGAGCCTTATTTGAGCTCAATGGAACCATGCTTGATGTGACTGAGCTAGAAACGACTCAGCCCTTTCATAAAACAGATGCTACAAGTGATTACGCCCTTAAGTTTTTAGACGAAGCAAAAACACTAGACAAGCCATTTTTCATGTACGTAGCCTATCATGCGGCGCATTTTCCTTTGCATGCGACGCCAAAGGATATTGCCAAATATCGCGATGTGTATCGCGAGGGATGGGATGAAATCCGTAAGCAACGTTTTGCCAAACAGCAGCGTTTAGGAATCGTCAAAAATCAGACTCGTTTGAGTGAAGTGAGTCGTAATATTAATCAAACCCGCCAGCCAAGTAAAGAAGATTTTTTAGAGAAACGCAAGCAGAGCATGTACCATCGCCCTTGGAAAGATCTCACTGAACTTGAAAGAGATGACTTGAGTTTAGAAATGGCCGTCTTTGCTGCGATGGTTGACCGTATGGATCAGAATATTGGTCGAGTTATTGATAAACTTGAAGAAATGGGCGTACGAGAAAATACACTCATTTTGTTTTTTTCAGATAATGGTTCATGTCCCTATGACTTTAATCGCAGTTATGAGTATCCACCCGGCGTCCCCGAGGGCTATCGCTCACTTTCAGCCGCTTGGGCCAATGTGGGAAATACACCTTTTCGATATTATAAACAATATGGCCACCGTGGAGGTATGAGTACTCATTTGATTGCTAATTGGCCCCATGAAATTAAAGCAGGGATTTTTTCAGATAGACTGAGCCATGTCATTGACTTAGCACCAACAATGATGGACTTAGCTAGGATAGATAAGAAGCAATACCAAGATTTACCCGGTTTAAGCCTCGTCAAAGAATTTAAGTCAGAGCCCAGTCCTCAACATGAATTTATTTTTGGTGGTTATGAAGGTTTCTATGCGTATCAGGAGGGAGACTGGAAAATTATCCAAGTGAATAGCGAAGTCGATAAGTGGCAACTCTATAATATAAAAAATGACCCCACAGAAATCGAGAATTTAGCAAGCAAATTCCCTCAGCGCGTACAAGACTTATTGATCAATATGAAACAGCGCCAAGAACTTCCAGAAATACTTTAGCAGCCTGTCCGACCTTGAGGGTATTTATACGTGCGCCCCCTTTTTTAGTAGGGCCCCGAGGGCTCCTCGCCCACCGGAGGTATTTATACTGGGGTTTCACCCCAGGCTAAGTACATTCACCCTCGCCGAGGGTGTGAAATCATGCTCCATTTTTTCAAATACAATGATTTTCATGACTTTAAGCTATTATGTGTAAATGAATTAGATATATGTGATGACCTTTAATTTGACTCATAGGTTTAATCTATCTTGTCGCCAAACTAAAGGCAATTCTTTGTAGGGAGCTCGAAGAGCTTAGGGATTTAGCCATTGACTTAAGTCCGTGGTTTTTGAATAACCGCATCGTGCGTGCCGAAGGTACGCTGCAGAGCTTTAGTTTCATACCTTCGGCATGAATCTCATTTTTCAACAATAGCCACCGGATAAATCAGGTGGCTACCATAACTACATACCTTCGGTATATACTTAAGTCCCCCTACCATTAAAGGGCCTTCGTCAGATGGGAAATTACTATTTTTCCGTACAACAAAGTGTTGACCACGCGACATTCTTTTCGAACTGATCTTACGGATTTAAGAGCTTAATTAACTTAGAACTTAAGTTTTAGCGTTTTGTCTTTTTCAGTGACAATAATTTCCTTTCCTTGGATAGAAATTTGCGGCGGGTTTTTAAGGTTTTTCTGTGGCACTAAAAGAGTCAAAAAACGTACAGGCTTATCGGTGGTTTTATGTAAACTATAATTCCAGGCAGACCGTGCTTCTTTGTGAGTGATGAAATAAGACACCCATCCTTCTTCGGTATTCATCGAGGGTCTTGTGTTTGTCATGGGTATGCCCTGTACGAGCAGGTTATTTCCATCTTTGTATGTGGTTGCTGCCGTCAGTTCAGCAGTGCTGATTTTGACCGGTGCAGGATTGAGTTGGTAGTGAACTTGTACTTCGCCAGCGGCACTACCAGTAGCTTCGTCCATAATCAAGAAATATTTCTGATCGATAAACCATATCGTGCGGTCGTGACGAAGGCCAGGGTAGGATTGATTAGCGACCTTGAGCTTAGCCCAGTTTTCAGTTTCAAGGTATTCGGGGGAGTAGGGCTTTGAATCCACATCTTTCCCATTGAGCGTTAAGGTTTGGTGATTTCGGCTAGCTTGAAACCATTGGCGCCAAGCTTGGTCATCGGGATTGGAACTGCCGTAGATATAGGATCCAGAATCTGACATGAAATTACGGCCGTTGGAATAGAGCAGGAAAGTTCCGTTGTCCGGCTGATTGTGCCATGGTCCACCGATAGAGTTTTTGAGAATCAGGATGCTTGAATCTTCGTCCCAGCCATTGCGAAAGGAATAAAAACCGCTTTCCGGATATTGGGCATTGCGAGCGGCAGGTGGAGTCGCGGGCTGGCCCTGAAAGCGTTTAGCAAAGTAGTTGAGGCTATCAAGGTTGGGGTAACGCTGGGCGTAAGTATCGAGCAGGTAGCCATAGCGGGATTCAGCAAGACCATTAAGGATTTTGCGGTATTTCCAGGCATCACCAAACTGGGGCACAGTGAAGTCGGGCAGCATAAACTCAGCAAAGGCGCCATGCATACGTTTTACGAGTGGGGCGAAATCTTCGGGAAGCTGATTTTCGATACCGTGCTTTTTGGTGATTTCATAAACACGGGAAAAGAGCTCGATATACATGGTATGATAACTGAAGACCATTTCACGATTGATGCCGTCATTATAGATGGTTTTGAAAAGCTGACCAGGCAAGCGACTCATGGGCTCTGCTCTCCATTCACTAGCTTTTTTGAATTCGGGCATTTCAACACCGTTGACTAGAACCTGAGTTAATTCGCCGATTAAGTGATTGCCTTTTTTTGAGTAAGCGCGGCGGATATGCTCGGCATTTTTGTGAAAAGTTCCTAAGAAAAAGAGCAGGGTTTCTGCATCAAAAGCTGACGATTTGATCATGAAAGGGATACTCTTGATATAATTTGCGCAACGATTGTCCGTTTCCATTCCACGACGTGCACACCAGGGGGCCTTGGACAGCTCTGGAAAGCTTCTATGGTGCGTAATCATTTCATAGAGCCATTCATTGAAGTAACTTTCGTCTTTGGTGTCGGAGTATCTTTTGGCCAGTTGATTCCACCAATTGAGGCGTTGGTACTGAAAGAGCCATTCTTTGGAATGAATGACTTGACCCTTGATGACGGCCTTGCCGATCCAATCAAGATCGAGACCCCTAAAAGCGGGTGGGTAGTTTTTGTTACCCTTGATGATATGTGCTAATGCTTGATCGGCAATTTTTATTTGTTCTTGGTCCAGAGCTTCGTAGGCAGGCATTTGACTAAATTTGTCTTGGTAATAACGCAGTAATTCACTCTTTGCTTTGGCGTAGTTTTTTTCCTCTATGGCAGCTTTAAGCTGATTAAGGCCCGGTAGGTTAAGGTCCAAAAGTTTAGCGATTTGCTGGATGCTATAATTATCCTGATGTTTATCGTATTCATTTCGCCAATTTTCAAGATAGTCATTTACGTGCCTTTTGACTTGCATCGGAGTCTCCGCCGCAGTCAAAGATGTCATAGTTAGACCGATTAGTATTAATAAAATTTTATTCATACGCAATTCCCTTAAAGAGTTAGTTTAAGCAGGTCAGGGCGGAAGTTCGCCCTGTTTTAGTCCCGCAAGTTTTCTCTTGGTATTACTGATGAAACTGAGCATAAATGACAAAAGTTATAGAGTTAATCTATTTTTTTGTAAAGTTTAACTCGGGGAAGCGTTCGATAATATCGGATTCGAAGGGGGGATAACCATCATTGGCTTGCACAGGGCCATTTGTAATACGCCCATCTTTGATTTCTTTAGTGAGAATCGTGATTAGCTTATGCACTGTTTCAGGATTTTTATCATGTAGGTTATGCTCTTCTTTGGGATCATCTTTCATATTGTAGAGCTGAATGAGGGGCAGGTCTTTGATGGCTTCTTTATCACGATCAATATGGGGGAATCCGCGGCCTCCTGAGTGAGCACAGAGTACGAGTTTCCAATCACCCTTGCGGATCGCAAAATAACCTGAGCTACTATGATGAATAGTTGTTAAACGTTGGGTTTTTCCGCTGGCGGTCAATTCGGATAAAAATGAGAAGCTATCTTCGGCGGTATTGGCGGGGATTTCTGAAAGGGCACCAGTGGCATCAGCAGCGGTGGCAAAGAAATCTGTTGTGCAGATTGTGCTATCAGAAAGAGAACCGGCCTTGATTTGAGCGGGCCAGCGCACGATGAAGGGCACGCGATGGCCACCCTCGAAGATATCGCTCTTGGCACCACGCCAGGGAGCATTGGGGAAATGCCCCTTGCTCTGCAAGTCGTCAATATCCGCATCGGGTGAGCAACCGTTATCAGCAGTAAAAATGACCATGGTATTTTCACTTAAACCCTGATGCTGTAGTTCGCTTAAAACTTCGCCTACGACCCAATCAGTCTCCATAAGGAAATCTCCGTAGGGACCAATCGAGGATTTACCCTGCCATTTTTTGGAAGGCGAGACGGGTGTGTGAGGCGAGGTGAGCGGCAGGTAGAGAAAGAAGGGCTTATCAGCTGATTGCTGGGCAATGAATTGACGTGACTTTTGAGCCAGCTTAATGAGGCTTAGGCTAGCATCAAAATCCTCAGTGGCTGGACCGGGACGACGATTGAATGAATTGCAAATATCTGGGGTTCCTAGTACGCGATCATTCTCAAGGTAGACGTAGGGAGGCATATCGAGTGAGGCACCAACCCCCCAGAAGCTATCGAATCCAAAAGATGCGGGACCAATGATCGGTTTGGTGAAATCTACATTCCAGCCCTTGCCGATACCGGGTTTTGCTTTTGGGTGATCCACAAGATTCTTGCGGGGAGAGACTTTTTTTCCTTTGGGTAAATTCTGCCAGCCAATTCCTAGATGCCATTTGCCAATCATGGCGGTTTTATAGCCCTGGTTTTTGAGGTAGTCGGCTACGGTAAGGCGATGCTCTTTTATGAGTGGGGGTTTGAAACCACTGAGTACACCTTTCTTCAGAGTACTACGCCAGTTGTAGCGTCCCGTTAAGATCCCGTAGCGGGTGGGAGTACAAACTGAACTAGAGGTGTGGGCGTCGGTGAAGCGCATACCTTCAGCGGCGAGCCAATCACAGTGGGGGGTGGCGGCTTTGCCACCCGTATGACTCATGTCACCATAACCCATGTCATCGGCTAGGATAAAAATGATATTGGGTTTTTCTGTGGCGGCAGAACTGAGCCCGCTGAAGAGTAGAAAAAAAGTATTTTGTAAGGCACAAAAAATTCCTTTTTAAGGTTTAGAGAGTTTTTGATGATGTCAGGTCTACTTAACAACAAGCTTTTTTTGCAGACGAGGCAGTTCAGCCCCTCGCCCGCAAGGACTCGCTAGTCCTTGATTCAGCAAAGATTAAATTAGATTGATTACATACACTGTGGCTAAGTTATTCAGTTTTTTGGGTGAGATAGAAATAGAATTGTTTATAAGTCGCCAATCTAAGGGTGTTCCCTCGATGTCGGTAATTGATTTAATTTTTAAATTGTTTGATACTGGGCTAGTTAGAATCAGTTTTTTATTCTGGGGTGGGGCACCCAGACTTATTGCGTAGACCGTTTTTTTGTCCTTTGACATGGTATAGCGGATATCTTTGTAACTGTATTTGAGGTTCAAAAAAAAGTCTTTGTTGTTCAGTCCTGGTGGAGGTGCTGTAGAAGGACCTTCAGCTGCCGTAATCCAGGGACGAGTTGAGTAAATAGCCTTACCACTTTCCTTTAGCCATTGGCCCATTTTCAACAGGACATTACGCTGGTCATCGGGGATAACTCCCTGTGAAGTTGGTGATATATTAAGGAGTAATACACCATTTTTACTGACTGTATCAATAAGTGAATGAAGCACCATGTCAACCGGTTTTATTTTCATATCTTTCGTGTAAGACCAGCTGTCGGTACTTAGGGTATCATCGGTCATCCAGAGCTCCGGCAGGGCTTTAGGTTCGCGAGATTTTTCGTGGTCATTGATTGTATAATCCAGCGGCAGATCATTTTGTTTACGGATGATGGCAACATTTTTATTGCGTTTCGCGGCTTCATTGAGATAGTATGCGGAAAAGCGTTGACGGTAGGATGCAGGGATCTGATCAAGCCAGCTATCAAACCATACGATATCAGGATCGTAGTTATCTATGACTTCCTCCAATTTCCCTAACCACATATCTTCATGCCATTGATCATGCGGCATATTACCATAGAGTTTTTGGAGCTCTGGGTCATCTGAGCTTGTTGCATGCCCCTCCAAATAAGGGAAGTGGCTATTGAAGCTTATACGTCTGGATTTGTCAGTAAAAGCATACTTTTTACGTTCTGTTTCATAGCTTTCAGAATTATGGCGTTGAAAGTTTTTAGCGTGATGAAATGTAGCGATCGTTTTAAGATTACGTTTTTTAAGTGAGCTAAATAACTCACCTAAAACATCTCTTTTGGGTCCTCGATCTTTGGCATTCCATGGAGTTAACTCTGAGTTCCACATTGAGAAACCGTCGTGGTGTTCCGCGACCGGGCCGGCAAACTTTGCACCTGCCAATTCGAATAATTCGGCCCATTCAGAAGGATCAAAATGTTTACCTGTGAATTGAGGAATGAATTTATGGTAAGGGTATTTAGAAGGGTGACCGTAAGTTTTTTCATGGTGTTTAAATACATTGTCACCATAAAAGGGACCTATTTTTTCGGAGTCGAACCACATGAGACGCGGATACCATTCGGTCATGTAGGCGGGGACTGAATAAGGTCCCCAGTGAAAATAAATCCCCAGTTTGGCATCTTCTAACCATTCAGGTGCAGGATCATGCTTGGCTAGAGAATCCCAGTTCGATGTATAGACCTTCTCACTTTGACAGCCTGTGAAGAAACTAGTCATTAAAATAAGCAGGATAAGTATATACTTTTTATGTATCATGCTTGTGCAGTAGCTTGTGTTAGAAGCATTGGGGTAGTGGCTGTTTTTTCTAATAGGAAGCTCAGCTGTTAGCTCAGTTTCACTGTGCGGTATATTATTCATTTAGTGACCCTTGGTATTTTTTGAAATAAGGAGTTCGAATCAAAATCATTATAGGAGGCTATTGCCGGCGTCTCAGTTTTATTCGACAACTTAAGAGTGCTGTTCATGCTTGAATTCCAGTGTTGATAAAACTGATGTTTTTAATAGTCTTGATTTCTTATTAGGTGATACAGCTCAGACAAAAGTCATGTGACATCTTTCAGAAGACTAATGATGGGTATCCTATCAAGGTGGTTATTTGATGGTCAAATATTATAAGTTAGGAAGGGGGCTTTACTGATCGGATCAGTCAGAATTCTTCTTTATTAATGTCCTAAAGTAAAGGCAGTCGAAATTATAATGCATTTTTATAGAATTTCTGGTGTGCGTTAGGTGATCTTTTCAGGGAGGCTAAGCTTTGAAAGGGAATGATTGATTATGGTGTCAGATAACTTGACCTCATGCCTCTAAAGAATATATTGTTTTATACTTTAGGAGTCTTCACCATGTCCGATTGGATCACTAACGCCACTTTGCTTCAGCGTGTCAAGAATCAGTACGATGATAAGTCTTGGGACGAATTTAATGAATATTATCGTCCCTATATCTATATGATTGTGAAGGGACTCAATATGCGTCATCACGATGCACAAGAATTAACGCAGTTGATTCTGATTAAGACTTGGAAGAATTTGCCCACTTTCGAATATGACCCAGACAAGGGATGTTTTCGCAGTTGGTTACGCCGGGTAGCGGTTAATTCTGTGAGAAACTATGTTGTCACCAAGGCTTACAAGCAAGTCTCACTCGATGCTCTGGAAGAGCAGGAAGGCCATGTCTATAGCGAACATGAATTCACTGAATCCGAGATTGAGAAAGTCGCGGATCGTGAATGGGAGAATTATATCTTTGGAATGGCGTGGGAGAATGTTAAAGATAAATTCAACGATAATATTCAAAATGTTTATGAGCAGTTATTACAAGACCTTGATCCCGAAGCGATAGCGGAAAATATTGGCATCAAGCGCAATACGGTCTACATCTACCGCAAGCGCGTCAATGAGAAGCTCTTCAAAGAAATTCGCCGCCTCAATTACGAATTGGGCTAGATTCTGGAAGTTTAAATCCTGTAGAAATGACGGGTATTTATTTCGGACCAAGATCCAAATACCATTTTCCCTTAGCCTATCTCACCTATTACTTTGGCAATGAATTAGATTTACTTTTGAATTCTGAAGCCATGGCTTAATCAAGCCTAGCTCGTGAGATCTAGGGCTGAGAAATACTTGAATAACTGAGTTCTGAAGCAAGGGATCAAAGTACTAATCCATGCTTTCAGCATTCATAATATATTGACAATCATATTTCCCAAGGCTTACGCCATTGGTCTTTATTAATTCATGCTTTCAGCATTATTAGCTAATACTTTTTCACTCTCTATTATTGCCGCCTGCATTCGTATAATAAGTGCAACACTTCTGTTAATTGCTTATAGCATAAACATCTATTGAGAATAACAAGACTCAGATGTACTCTGCTATAAGCGACCAAACCTAAAACAGAGGAGTCAGAAATGACATATGAACATCTGAGTCTTGAAGAAAGACACTACCTTGAAATTGAATTAAAGGCAGGCACATCGATCACTAAAATAGCAAAAAACTTAAATCGTAGTACAAGCACACTTTCACGAGAACTTAAACGTAATAAAGGTCTCCGTGGTTATCGAAACAAGCAAGCCAATGACTTTGCTCAAGAAAGACACAAAGTGAAACCAAAGGCTATTAAACTAACTGAAGAAGTTAAGGACTATATAGATGAGCATTTACTCAAGGATTGGAGCCCCGAACAAATTGTAGGTCGACTAAAAGATGACCAATCCATCTTACTTCATCATGAAACAGTTTATCAATATATTCTTAGAGATAAAGAATCAGGAGGTGAGCTATATAAGCTTCTACGTCATCAGAATAAAACTTATCGCAAACGTTATGGCAACCAGCATAGTCGTAATGGGATTCCCAATCGTGTGGATATAGACGAACGACCTGAGGCAGCTAATAAGCGAGAGCGTGTAGGCGACTGGGAGATGGATACTATTATAGGAAAAGCTCATAAAGGAGCCATTGTAACTATGGATGATCGAAAATCAAAACTGCGTCTAGCATTGCCTGTGTCTCATAAGAAAGCCACGCTTGTGAAAGATGCAATAATCTCTTTGCTAACACCGATCAAAGATTTGGTTCATACTCTTACATTTGATAATGGAAAAGAATTTACTCAGCATGAGACTATCTCCAAGGAATTGGAATGTAATAGTTATTTTGCTAAACCATATCACTCATGGGAACGAGGCCAAAACGAGAATGCTAATGGATTGTTACGGCAATACTTTCCTAAGTCTATGGCGCTTGATGGTATCAGTGAAAATGAAGTCATTATTGCGGTTGATAAACTTAATAGTAGACCTCGAAAATGTCTGAAATTTAAGACGCCATATGAAGTTTTTGAAAATTTAACTGGAATTAACTTAAGAAAATCAGTAGGTGTTGCACTTACTACTTGAATTCAGGCCGGATTAATAGGTCCGAAATTTTTGGCAAGCTAATTGAGCATAATTTAGATAAGAGATCTAAGGGGGCTGGAGGAGATGCAAGTTATTAGTATTGTC
This sequence comes from Lentisphaera profundi, assembly GCF_028728065.1. Taxonomy (GTDB): domain Bacteria; phylum Verrucomicrobiota; class Lentisphaeria; order Lentisphaerales; family Lentisphaeraceae; genus Lentisphaera; species Lentisphaera profundi. The sequence continues at coordinate 1,433,254 of NZ_CP117811.1, forward strand.
TCTATTATATAATAAATATAGAAGCTTTGCTCAAAGGGACTGTTATACAAGATTAATCATTGGCGATATAGGTCCATATTCCAGCGGGAGAAGTGGGGGTGCCGTTGCCTAGATTACTATAGATATGTAAGTTTTGTACGTGTCCATCAGTGAAAAGATAGGTAAACTTATAATTACCGTGAAGTCCCGAGCTTTCGCTTATTTGCTCTTCTGGATTTTCTAGATGTGAGTAATTATTGGCGCGACCAATATAGTTGGCCGTGAGTGGGTACTCAGAGATCATCGCAGTGCCAGCAGTATCCTCTACCGCAGTTGTTGTACGGCTTCCATTACGCCAAGCAACGCCGCCAAAATCTTGGCCTCCTCCAGGGATCATATCTTCTCCACGGATCATGGCGTAAGTTCTGCGGTAGAAATCTCCTGCTGCAGGGAGTTCATCATTTGGACAACGAAAGAGTTTCTCACCACCGGCATTATCGCTGGTAGGTATCCCATATTTTGCCATGAGTGTATTGCTTAAGGGGCGTCCGAGATAAATTGATACCTTATCATCCCATGCGTGACCACTCTCTAGTTTTTCATCCACGGGGGGATAGTAGTCATCATTATCATCGGTATAGAGTGAAATGGCAAGGCCTAGGGACTTGAGTTGATTGATACAAACGGCGGTCCTGGATTGTTTGCGAGCCTTGCCTAATACTGGTAATAAAAGTGAGGCTAGGATGCCAATGATTGCCACAACAAGCAGTAATTCGATCAGTGTAAAAGTTACTTGCTTATTTTTATTCATCTAGAAAGTCCTTATATCAATCTACGGTAGTTAAATTTAAAAAGCAAAAATGCGAGCGTTCTTATTAAGTAATACAGATGAAATAATGATAATGTGACAAAATCCATAAAAACTTAAAAATCGCTAGTTTTTTGGAATATTTCAAATATGATCTATCGTCACAAAATATCGAACAATAATTGTTAAAGATGCTCGATGCTATTTATCCACTTTAAATAAAGCGATAGAACTTAATCATCCTTCCAGTGAGTCCACATGCCTTCGGGTATGGCAGGTGTGCCAGCACCAATATTACTATAAACATGAATATTTTGTACATGACCATCGCTAAAAAGAAAGTTGTTTTTGGAGTCGCCATGAAGACCTTTATCCTCACTTAGTTGATCTGAAGGTTTACGAAGATGAGCATAGTTACTTGGATGACCAATCCAGTTGCCTGGAGAGGGGTATTCAGAAAGTATAGCGGTACCACTAAAGTCCTCAACAGAGCTAGCGGTACGACTTCCATGATCCCATGCAACACCAGTCCAATCACCTACGGTTGAACTTTTTGAATCCCAAATACTTCCACGAATCATTGCGTAACTCCTTCGAGCGAATCCACTAGGCGATTCATAGCTATCACTAGCGCATCGAAAAAGAGCTTCGCCTCCACTACTATTTGACGTAAGGTGTTTCTTCTGACTCATTTGAGCCGCAGTCCAGTTACGGCTTAGATAAGTGGAGATTTTATCATCCCAAGAATGATTTGTTACATTAAATTCATCAGCAGGAGGATAGTAATCGGCATTATCATCTTGATAGTTGAATATAGCTAAGGCAATACTTTTCTGTTGAGAAGCACAGACGGATCTTTTTGCTTTTTGTCTAGCTTTCCCTAAGGTGGGTAATAGTAAGGAAGCTAAAATCCCTAAAATCGCAATGACAACTAATAACTCAATAAGCGTAAAGGAGCTTCTGTTATTATTCATTGTTGAACTCCTTTGCTTTTGTTTGTGATTAAATTTTTTAAGAGAAAGTCATTTCTGTTATCAAAGCTCATACCGGATTGTAAGGCTCGAGCCGCATCATGCAGGGGAGCAGGTAGAATGGCCGTGCTACTAAAACGATAATCAATCGAGACCACAGAAATACCCTTGCTTAGCCAGAAATCATTTGATAATAGTTTATCTTTTTCTCCGCCAAGCCATGCTCCTCCATGAATATGAAAAAGTACTGGTGTTGGTTTATTTGAAGGTGCTTTCCAAAAGTTTAAAGTTTGTGAAGGGTCTTTGCCATAGGATATATTATTTAAAGTGGGGCTTATTCCTTCTTTAGCAGAAATGGAATTAAGTAAGAGTAAAATAAATCCCCAAAACATTTTTTTTCTATTAGTCAAAATAAAGCCTCATTTAGTAAAGTTAGTGTATCTACAGACTTAAGTGAAATATTTCTATTTATTAGGTTCTTGTATGGGAATACAGCTGAAATCATTTCCATGTGACAAAATTTGATTTATTTTAAATATTCAGATAGTGAATCGTCATTACTTACACTATTCAATGACGACAAAGTATAATTCCGAGATCCTTGCATCGCTTTAATAAAAATTTTGTCACACGCCTGATAATGCAACTGTATTTCCTCTTAAGGTCCTATGGATTTAAAACTAAATACAATATAAAGGTGTGAAAATATGAAATTTATAAAGAACTTATTATTTACAGCATTGGCAATACTAACATTTTCCAGCGTGCAGGCCTCTGAGAAATTTGAGCCTACTTGGGAATCACTGCAAAAATTTGAAACTCCAGAATGGTATAGCGATGCAAAATTAGGTATTTTTCTTCATTGGGGTCCGCAAACAATACCCCGTATGGGAGGCTGGTATCCACGGAATATGTATAATGAAGAGCATAAAGCCTATAAATCACATTTGAAGAATTTTGGGCATCCATCTGAGGTGGGCTATAAAGATATTATAGCTATGTGGAAGGCAGAAAAATTCGCTGCAGATAATTTAGTGCAAGTATTTAAACGAGCAGGGGCTGGTTTTATTGTTCCTGTAGCAACGCATCATGATAACTTTGATCACTGGAACTCAGTGCATCATGATTGGAATTCAGTAAAGAAGGGACCTCGTAAAGATATAGTTGGACTTTGGCGTGATGCCACGCTAAAACAAGGCTTACGCTTTGGCGTTTCAACTCATTTAGCGCGCAGTTATAGTTGGTTTCAACCGAGTCATGGGGCCGATACTAAAGGACCTTTCAAAGGGCTTGCTTATGATGGATCCAAGCCTGAAAATCAGGGCTTGTATCACGAGACGCATGGTGATACTTACCTATTCTATCCTAAAAATCCCAGTAAAGCTTTTGTGGCTTCTTGGAAAAACCGCCATCTCGATCTCATAGATAATTATCAGCCTGATTTACTCTATTGGGATGGAGCGGTGCCTTTTGAAGAAGTCGGTAGAGACATTGTCGCCCACCTTTATAACGAGAATATTAAAAGAAATGGCAATAATGAGGCTTTGTTGTGTTATAAACCGATTCGCGGAACACATGGAGATTTTCGTGATGGTATAGGCGTAATGGATCTTGAACGTGGAACATTTTTGAAAGCCCAAAAAACTACCTGGCAAAATGATACATCGATTGGCCCTTGGTTTTGGGATGGTCGTGCTCGTAAAGATTATCGGCAAGTGAATGAGATTGTTGATATGTTTGTAGACCTAGTGAGTAAAAATGGAGTTTTATTAATGAATATTCCTTTAAAACCAGATGGTAAAATGGATGAAACGACTAGGGCGATGCTAGCGAAACTAACGGCATGGACAACAATTAATGGCGAGGCAATTTTTAAGACGCGTCCCTGGATTAAATATGGTGAGGGGCCCAGTATCCACCAAGCCAAGCGAGCCGCGCATGCCGTTGATACAAAAGTGGTGGAGGGTGTGGTTTTTGAGACCAAGGATATTCACGTACGCGATACTAAACTTGATCCCTTAGGAAGCCAAGACATTCGTTTTACTGCAAGTAAAGATGCCTCCATTATTTATGCTTTTGTGATGGATTGGCCTAGCGATGAAGATTTATTGATAAGTTCATTAAGTCAGGAAAATACGGGAGCGATTGCTGCTGTTGAACTTTTGGGGCACGGTACTGTATCTTGGTCTCAAGATAGTGCGGGCTTGAAATTAAAACTTCCGGCAAGCGCTCCCTCAGATTACGCCTCAGCTTTTAAGATAAAATTAAAATAAAATGTCACATGGCCATAATTTCAGCTGTATTATGTATTATAAGGAGTCATTGGCATAAGCTGAAAGTTTAGGCAATGGATAAGCCCTAGAGCTATTTTTATCTAGGGCATTAAAAACATGAATTTTTATAAGGAATTTATATGATCATAAATAAAATAAAATCCAGCCTATCGATTGCGCTGTTAATGATGGCTTGTGGCTGTCAAAATCCAGACAAAAAACAAGCAGTGGCTCAGCATCAAAGTGAAGGCACTGAATCAGCAAATCAAAGTAAGATAACTCAGGATCAAAGTGAAGGCACTGAATCAGCAATTCAAAGTAAGGTGACTGAATCAGCAATTCAAAGTTTTGAGACTGCAGAGCTACCTTCATGGCTGAGTAGTGATAAAAACTCACGATTACAACTTTCGAAAGAAGTATTTCAGCATGGTGAGAATGCACTGCTTTGGGAAGGCCATCAAGATTCTTTTCTACAAGTAGATAAAAGTACGCCGGGTCTTGGTATTGCTGAAGATGTAAAAGAATTCCGAGTTTGGGTTTACAGTGAAAAAGCTGGTGGTAAACTACAGATTCAAGCGGGTGATGCGCAGCAGTTTGATGATCCGCAAGGCACTTATCAAATCGTTGATTATCACTTAAATTTCACGGGTTGGCGTTCGCTATGGATTAAGTTTGATGAAGTCGGCTCGATGCTAAAGAATGGTGAATCGACTTCGCTAGAAAATAAAGGTGAGCATCATATAAGCGCGATCCGCCTTCAAGCTATGAATAAAAGTTCAGATAGGCTCTATTTTGATAACTTGGAAGTAAGTGATAAAAGCATTCCACATGGCTGTTTGGGAAACCTACAAATCCCGGAAATCGTCAATAGTCTGGAAAATCGTCATAACTTTCCCTGGGTTGCATTAAAACTTGAGCGCGATGTGCAGGAATTTCAAAATTTCACTTATAATGAGCAGGCCTTGGAACAGATCATGAAGCGGATCAAAGATGTACTCGCTAATGGTATAGGAAAGAAAAGTAAAGCTATCCAGGGCTATCGTGAATTTTCTTCCAAAGTATCAACTGACTCCAAAGGTAAGACTCACGGTCCGGCTATCTACAGTCACATCGTTGAACGTTATTATCGTTTAAAAGGATTTCCGGGGATTCATTCAAGTAAACTTAACGGAGCCTTAGCCTATTGCGCCGATAAGTTTATTGAAACGGGAGATGAGTCCTGGGGGCAACTCTATATATCTTATCTCGACTTTAGAAGTGAGAAGGGGTATGCCTTTGGTAGTGCTACGATGAATCGTGTGTTCGAAGCTAAAAATGCCGCTAATTATCTTGATTCATTAATAAAAATGAAAGATTATATAGGCGAAGATCGTTTAGGTCGAGAAGCTGCGGAAATTCGATGGATGTGCGGTTATAATTACCTTTATTCGCTAGAGAAAGAACCTGTGGATGCCGATAAGATTTTAGGAGATATGCAAACCTTGATGGTGGCTATTTATCTTCAGCCTCAAACAAGTTTAGAAGACAAGAAGAGTAAGTTGTATGATTTTACCAAGTTTCAAGAAATTATTAATTTGACAATGACTCCCGGAGTCGATTCCCTCGAGCGCACACATATCGTTAAGCCTGATTATTCGATTTGGCATCACGGTATGGAAATGACCTATAGCTACGGATACGCTGCAGCGCATCGTTATATGAAGTATTATTATATTTTAGCGGGAAGTCCTGCCGCACTCGAGAAGGATACTGCGCAAGGAATAATATCTTATTATGGCGATTTATTTACAGCTAAGGGAGCGGGTTCCTACATGGGAAGTCGCGGCAATGGAGTCGGTCATATACAGTTATACGCGGAAATCTTAGCTTATGCTACCGTTAGCGGGGTAAAAGGGGCTAAGCCTATCCTAAAAGCTTATTTAGAAAGAAATACCTTTGGCTTAAAGGATTTACCGAAAGATTTACAAGTTTATGTTCGTGAAGAAGTCTTAAATAAGCCCGATCTTAAAGCCTATGATATCGTATCGGGGACACATGTCAGACCCTTTGCGGCCACTTTAGTTCAGCATGGAAAAGCTTACACTGCAGTCATAAGAGGTTTTAATGAAGATGTGTCCACGAGTGAAATATTTTTAGGAAGAGAAAATGCTGCAAATATTTATGGTCAGCAACAAAACAATGGTTTTTTACAATTGTATTCAGCTGAAGGTCCTGGAAAGAGTGGCTTGAAACTCAATGGTGGTGGATGGGATTGGAGTCTTTATCCTGGTGCAACAACATTAAAAATGACGACAGATCAGATAGAGCAAGAACTCACACATGGAAAATTCAAATTTGAAGGTGAGACTCTCAGTGGTGGTTTAGCCCATTTCAATAAAGCAGGGATTTATTTTCAAGAGTTGAATGGAGGTCAAAAACACCTTCTCAAGAATTTAAAGGGTAATAAAAGCTGGTTCTTTTTTGAGGATCTCATTGTCTGTTTGGGATCTAATATAAAGCTCTCCGGAGCGAAGCAAGCTTTAGTTACCACGCTTTTTCAGTATCATCATGACAAGAAAGATCAAAATCTTGTGTTTGATACTTATATAGATGGTGCGCATAAAATACGCCAAGGTGTATTTGCTGAAACGCCTTTAGCAGCTAAGGCAGTGTCAATATCGGATCCTGCAGGCAATAGCTATTATATTCCTTTCGAAAGTAATGTTATCATCAAGCGAGGATTACAGAAGTCTCGCGTCCCAAGAGCCAAAAACATTATCTCAGAAGGCTATGTAAGTACAGCCTGGATTGACCATGGAATTAATCCCCTTGATGCAGGCTATGAATATACCGTTTTGCCGCAAGAAAAATTAGAAAAGTATGAAGCCTTTAATAAAAGGGAACTTTACACCGTTTTGCAAAAGGATGAGAAAGCTCATATCGTCAAAAATAATAAGACTATTGGCTATGTCGTCTTAGAGGGCGGTCAATTGAATAAAGGCCCCTTAACAATGAGCAAAAATCCGCTCTTGTTGATGCTGAGTCAAGAAGCAGAACTTATGCGTTTAGGCTTAGCGGACCCTCAGCTCAATCTTGAACTAGAGAAAGTTTCAGGAAATCAGAGGTCAATAGCTCATAGCATACGATTGAAAGGGGTATGGAATAAGGTCAAATGCCTCAACAATCCTGAAATGAAGATTCAACTATCTGTCGTCAATAATGAAACTGTATTAAGTCTAAATTGCATAAATGGAGAATCCTATGATTTGGAGCTCAATAAATAAATTCAATAGAAGCATGATTTTAATTAAACTAAGAAAATTTAACCTTTAAGAGATAAAGACTATGAAAAAAATACTAAAGTTTGTCACCGTACTAACAGCATTTAGCAGCCTATTAACTGCAGCTGATTTTGAAGCAATTGTAATCAAAGGCGAAAATAAATTAACGGTAAATGAAGCTGAAGGGGTTTTGTCATTAAAATCTGCAGGTCCTGAGGCCTTAAAAAAGAAAAAAACCTCAGTCGTCTCTTACGCACGCCGTGCTATTAGTGAACAGGATGGTACAGGCAATGCAGTGAGTTTTGAATTCAAAGGCGATGGTAGTGACTTTTTTGCGAGTGTTTTTTTATCAGAGTCCAAAAATTTGGTAGATGCTCACGAGGCTATTTTTCCCTTGTCATCCACGAAGTGGCAAAAGCGAGTTATTACTTTTGAGGAGTTTGCGAGGAACGCAAAACCTTGGAATAAGCCAAAAATGACAGAGAAAAATATTCATCCAATAATGGAATCATTAACTTATATGGGTTTTGGTCGCGGCTTTAAATATCACCGTTATAATCATCCTGATTATTCTTTTGCAATTCGTAATTTTAAGTTTGTTCAGGCCCCAAAAGTGAAAAACCTAGCGATTAAAAAAGGCATCGATGCTTTTGTAGGAAAACTTGCCAATGATGAGCCCGTGAAAATTTTACTCTTAGGTGATTCAATTACTGAGCACGGTAAAGAATTGAGTCACACTTATCATGCAATGCAGCTCTTGGGCAAGAAAGCAAAAGTCGTTAATGCCGCTATTGGTGGCCAGACTTCTAGAGGTGGCGAAATTATCTTCGAGCGTTCATTAAGAAAACTTCCCAATCCAGACCTTATCGTCATAATGTATGGTGCCAACGATTGTAATAATATGGGAGAAGGAACAGGTTTTAATGATCTCGTATTTGAAAAACATCTCATGAATTTGATCAATAAGGTAAATCACAGTACAAATGGTAAGTGCGAATTTTTACTTATTAATGGAGTACCACGAGTCGATAAAGAAACGCGAATCTCCGAAAATAGAGTAGAGCCCCTTTTGCCCGCAATCGAAAGAGTTAGCAAGCAATATGACTTAATTCTCTGTGATACGATGAGTCGATTTTTGGCGAATAGTAAAGAAGAAAATGATCAGTATTACAAGGATGGAATCCATCAAAACCAGGAAGGTTTGAAATTTATGGGGGAGATAATTGCGGAGACAATTAAGGCTTCTTTAGTTAGTGGTTCACAAAACATATGAGAGTCTTTTAAGACTCAAATGATGAGATGACCCTTAGCAGCCTATCGGACTTTGAGCTTCGCAGCGAAAAATGAGCTAAACAAAGTCGCTTATTATCCGAAATGAGGCGAATATCGGGCATATTTAACGATTTTCGGGTGATAATCCGTCGAAGTATAGCTGTTTTGCAGTCGAACGGAGAGAAATCCGACAGGCTGCTAGAGTTAAATGACTCTAAGGGTGACTTATATAAATGTACTTTTTCTTACTTGTAGATGACTTTACGAGGAGGCTAAAACCTATTGACCTAGAGCTCTATGGCATGCTATTAAATTACTGCTGTTTCTTATTCACTAAGGGTTCAAAATTTTGTAAAAAGGATAGCCACGAGTAAATTCAATTAAGTAAGATTCTATATCTCAGGGATAAATAACTCTATAATGTCAAACAAAGCTAAACAATCTGTTATCTCAGCACTTTTTCAAAGTGCGATACAAGAACCACAAGAGCGCGGTAAGGTTTTACTCAATGACTTAAGGGACTTACAGCTAGAAGGGCGCTACGATGCCGGCAAGCCTCTTTCAGCGGGGGGAATGAAAGAAATTTCCGTTCACTCAGATCAAATGATTCAACGCCAAATCGCCATGGCGATACCACTAAAAGATAAGCAAGATTATGAAAGCTTATGGAATTTTATTCGTGAAGCCAGAATAACGGCTAAAGTGGCTCACCCTAATATTGTGCCCGTGCACGAGATTGGTGTCAATGATGATGATATTCCCTTTTATACCATGAAGTATATTCAGGGTGAAGATTTGGGCGAGGTCTTAAAGAAACTAGCTGAAAATAACGCGACTTACCAAAAAGATTATTCATTAAATAAACGGCTTACAATCTATATCAAAATTTGTGAGGCTATTGCCTTCGCGCACTCACAGGGTGTTATCCACCTCGACTTGAAGCCTGAAAATATTTTAGTGAGTACCTATGGCCAAGTACAAGTTTGCGATTGGGGCCTAGCCCATGAATTGGATCATTTAGAGGAGACACTTGAGGCCAAACTTACGGGTAGTCCAGGGTATTTATCACCGGAACAGATCAAGGGTGAGGATATTGGAGTAGAAAGTGATGTATATGCGCTAGGAGCCTTATTATATCATATGCTCGGTCTTGTGAGACCTTTTGATGGTGTCGAGTTAAATGATGTGTTAAAGCGTACGCTTCTTGGCACAGTACCAGCACTCCAAGAAATTAGCTCGCAGAAGGTTCCGAGAATTTTACAGGCGATCGTTAAAAAAGCTATGCAAGTTGACTTGTGCGAGCGTTATTCATCGGTTAATGAATTGATACAAGATATTGAAGCCTATAAACACTCGTATCCTACCGTGGCGGGCACACCAGGTTATTGGGGGCGCTTCAGTCTATTCACCAAGCGCTACAAGACGACCTCGATGGTCATCTTGTTTGGCTTGGTAATACTCTCTATAATTAGCTCGATTTTCAGTGTGCAAATGCAAGAAGAAATTTATAAACGCAAAGAAGTGGCCGAGAAAGCAGTCGATCACTATAATAGTCTAGCGCAATCAAATATTGTCAACTTTGAATTTGATCTAGCAATGAGAAATGTTTCTTTGGCACTGCAATCAAAGGATAATAAAGAGAGTCATTGGTTGAAAGCGAAGATTCACATGGCCCGCCGTGAACTCAAAGAAGCCCGTCCACATGCACGTCAAAGCAATGAAGCTCTACTGGCAATAATAGATCAGCTTGGCGATTATAAAAATAAAGAGAGTGATGAATTTTTGCTTGTGCTCATTGAGGAATTGAGAAAGAAACAATTACATGAAATAGTGCGAGACCTGATGTGGATACGAAACGCTCATTATAATTCACTAGAAGAACATTTACCTCTGGTCGAAGCAGCGATTAATATTTTAAATGCGGGAATGAAGCATTATGATTTAAAAATTCATCAAGGGAAAATTCATTTTAGTGCGTCCGCGGGTTTCTCTCGATTTGGACCTTTTATGAACCTGCCAGTTGAAAAATTGGTATTGAATGACAGTTCATCTTACGAGTTACGTGGCTTGCGTGGTATGAAACAGTTACGGCATCTAGAATTAAAAAACACACAGGTTTTTGAGGTGCCCGAACTTAGGGGCATGACCCTCGACTACCTAGATTTATCCAATACAAATATTTATAGTTTCAAAGACCTTGTCCATGTTAAAGTCAAACACCTAGTCTTTAAGGGTGGCAAGGCTTTATATCTAAAGGAGATGCTTGATAATACCTTCCTAGAAAAGTTGGAAATTGATACCTGGCGTTATCTACAAGCATTTGACCAGAGATCCATAGAAAAACTTAAAGATAAAGGGATACTGGCAAGAACTGAAAGTGAAGGTAATCAATAAGCTGAATCCTTGAGCTAACTTTAGGAAAATTGAGGGAGCCTGGCTAGCAGCGCAGGCGACTCAGGGGCTGAGCCCCGCTTAATGGGTAATCGTGAGCAGGGTTGCTTGTGGGATTATGGCTGAAGGTAATTAATAATCGTTTTTAAATTGGCCAAGAATTGAGGATTTGAGGTCACCGAAGGCGCATGACCGGGAAGCAAGCCAATAATTTCTCCTCCCCATGGAGTAGGACAAGACCAAGCCTGAACGTAGCGCTTTTTATCGTAGTACGTTTCCATGAGGTCAATTGTGGGTGCAGTTTGTTCTAAATTGATATAGATTTCATCCGTATCAAAATCCATGGGCTGGAGCTTTTTTGCGAGCGGATGAATGGCATTGCAAAGCGAAACGGAATAGGGCTCCACGGGATGAGTCGACTGTTCTGAGCCATCCGGATCATCACGACGTACCCAGCGATGACCAACGATTTTTCTCCACCAATCCCATTCCCAGAAAGCGGCACTAGAACCATGAAGCAAAAGCATGTTGCCACCCTTTTCTAAGTAGGTTTTGAGGGCATCTTGTGAGGCTTGATCGGGGTGATCATTATTGCAAGTGCCCGCAATCATGTGAAGCATCAGTAATTGATACTTGCCTGAGTTTATATCTGCGAGCTTCGCAAAGTCATCTTCGCTAAAATCGATGGCGTAATCATTTTCTATTTCGCCGTGAATATTTTTGCCACTGAAGGCATTGTAGTGATTGTCTGCTAAAAATAAAATCATATTTTTCCTAGGCTAAATAAGCTAATTCTTCTAAGCTAACTTCACCAGAAAGCTCTTTGTTGTTTTGCCAATTCTTAACTTGTTCAATAACAAAATCAGCCATGCGTACGTACTCATCATTAATGGAGCCCGCAAGATGGGAACTCATATGTACATTGGGGAGATCAAATAATTCCGAATTGGGAGAGGAGGGCTCAGGGTGAGTGACATCGAGCAAAGCACAGAGATCAGGGCGTTCTTTCATGACCCGAATAAGATCATCTTCATTGACTTGAGCACCACGGCCGGTGTTGATAAAAGTAGCTCCATAGCGCATTTGGCTCAGTAAATCATAGTTGATGATGCCAATGTTATCATCACGATCAGGGAGGTGATTACTAATGATGTAGGCTTGTTCAAAAGCTTCTTCCATAGTCACTTTTGAGATACTATTCTCTTGGCAGTAGCTATCGCTTAAAGAACGCGAAACGGCTAATTTATCAAAGTGAAAGGGACTTAAAAGTTCCATGGTGTGTTTCGTGATTTTACCGACACTGATGAAGGCGATTTTTTCGCCATAAGCCCCTTTGCCTTTATAGGCACCGCCAAAATGATCGTTATTGCGCATCCTCTTGGTATCGAGAATATTTTGAAAAAAGCCTTTTGAGGCCAAAAGAATTTGCGCTAAACAAAATTCGGCCACGGGGATGCTATTAGATTCGGCGGCACAAAAAACCCGTACGCCCGCTTCAAGAAAAGGCTGAGCAAAAGATTTGGTACTACCCGCAGCATGCATGAGCAATTTGAGATTGGGTAATTTGGCCAATTGTTCGGCAGTACAGGCGGGCATGCCCCAGGTAGTGAAAATAACTTCTACTTCTTTGAGCAGTTCAGCATTCTCTGCAAAGTTTTCTGAGGTGATGATTTGAGGGAAGAGTTCGAATTCTTTTTCAATGATTTCTTTTCTTCCATTGGCATAAACATCGAAAAGACGATTTCCATTATTAAAAAAAGCAGCTTTCATTTTTATCTCCTTTTAGCAGCCGATAAGTTCGGCTGTTTCGCTTAAGAGTGATGCAGCATTGAGGTCAGCTACAATGGTAATATTACTATGGGCCTGAAGGATTGACGCAGGAAATTTTTCCGTGATATTTCCTTCGATTAATTGCTGTAAAGCTTTAGCTTTATGTTCACCTGTGACCAGCATGATGATCTCTTTGGCATTGATGATTGATTTTATCCCCATAGAGATTGCGGTATCAGGCTGAAATTCACCAGCTTGAAAGAAGCGTTTATTATCTCGAAGGGTTTGATCACTGAGCTTTACTTTGCGTGTGCTAGAATCAAAAGAGCTTCCCGGTTCGTTGAAAGCGATATGGCCATTTGTTCCGAGGCCCAGCAGTTGTATATCAATGCCACCATTGAGTTTTATGGCTTCATCATAATTGATTTCTTCGCAGGGGAAGAAACAATTGAGTGGAAGGATGTCGACATGATCAAAAAGGTGTTTTTTCATGAATGAGCGATAGCTCTGGGCATGGAGAGCATGAATCCCGAGGTATTCATCGAGATTAAAAGTTTTGATATGTCGAAAACTAATCTGGCTAAAGTGAAAAGCTTTGACTAAAAAATTATAGACGATGACGGGGGTGCCACCAGTAGCAAGGCCTAGATTTGCCTTAGGATTAGATTGTAGATGCTTAATGAAAATTTCAGCACAGGCTTTTTCAGCACTGGACTTATTATCGCAGATATGAAGTTTCACGCGTATCTCCTTGAATTCAAAAATTGATTATTAGGGAGATACCAATGAAAAGAGCCCAATGTGACACTTACTTACATTAGTAATGTGATTTTTTTTCTATAGCTTTAGCAAAAATAATCATCTTTGATATGAAACATAATTATTCCCGAGAAGTAATTAATGAACAAATGTTGCTTATTGAAGTCTTATGAATTAATGATTTTAGAGTGACTAGTGATAAGATAAGTGATCATGGAATAAGGAGTGTCTTAAATGATGTCTTTCTTGTTAAATCCTTTTTTGGATTAGTCTTTCTATTACGTTAGTTTGTTAGCAAATGAAGTAGACTCTAAATGTGATTAAATAATCATATTGAGTTTTGCAAGCTTTTTTTTGAGCCAAAAAAAAGCACTTACATTGCTGTAAGTGCTTGATTACTAGAGTCGGAACGACAGGATTTGAACCTGCGACATCATGTCCCCCAGACAATCATCTAAGCAAGAAACTGCTCCCTTTTTGGGTAGTTTTGCAACCTTTTTTTGTCTTACTGTACCAATTTAAAGTTTGATACTAGAAGTACAGAATCTAGAATTATGTTTTGGTAATGAAGGGACTGTTTTGAGTGATTTCTCCAGAAGGTAATTTGTAGTAAATTTTTCCATCTTTAGAGAATACAGATGCAATATTTTTCTTTACGTTATTTTGTATAGCTTCTTTTACAGCTTCATTACCAATTTTTTGAAATAAGAATGCTTCTTGGTATAGCTCTAGATCATTTATTTTATTCATAATTATAACTCCACGTCTTTCATAAAATCGTTAAAAATTGAGTTGTCGTTGATTGTGTAATTATCTTTAGATCCTATACAAAATTCTTTAAATATTAATTCAGAATTATAAATTAGGAACCACCTGTCAGAAACATTTTTATATATGTTCCAAAAGTTGTTTTTACTTCGATAAAACCTTCTTATTACAGCTTGATCAGGAACGTGATGTCCTCCATTAAGAACTCGTTCCTTAATTCGTTCTATGCAAACTGTCGGGTTTTCTAAAAAAATGTAAATTAATTCAATTGAATAACCATTCTCTTTTGCTTTAGAGATGATTTTTTCTAGGTATTTACCAGATAGTGTAGATTCTAAAACAAAAGACTCATTTTCTTTAAGCAGTTTTTGTAGTCTTTTAAAAAATATTTTACCTGCCGCTACTTCCCCACCAGTAGTATTGTGGGGGTCAATTTCTTTCGCTATTTCGTCTGCATTTAAAAAATAGATATTTAACTCTTGTGTTAGCTTTTTTGAAAAAGTAGTTTTTCCAGAACCGTTAGCACCCGAAACAATATATAATTTACTCATTATTAAATTCTATTTTAGATTTTTTTGTTTACATTACACTAAGTTTAAAGAAAATATAGATCGGCTTATTTTTTAGTCTAAGCCTTGATCTGTGTGGTTTTATAGGCAAGGGAGTGAAGCGACACTCCAAGTCAATCCACCTAATCAATCTGAAGCTATGTAGCTAAAGCGTGTCTAATTGTGTGTAAATATATATAAGTTTGTTAGCAAATGAAGTAGACTCTAACTGTGATTAAATAATCATATTTAGTTTTGCAAGCTTTTTGGCTATTTTGTCCATCACCTGACTAATGTTGAATGACCTCATTATTTGAAGAGGGGAAGTCGTCGATGTTTAATCATACTTTTGTGGAGTAAGCAAGTTTTAGAATTGTTCTAGTAGTGCAGTTAAGCTCGTTTCAAAAATATTATCTGACTGATGAAACTTTTCCTTTTAAATTAAGAAACATCAGAAGGAAGCTGTTTTATTTAAGTTAATCAAGATACGTTACTGCAAATAAATTTCTTCGGTATTTAGCGATGAAATTTTTTTCATACTGTCAGTTGGATGGTCAGGTCATAAGCCATATGAATTTGCCGATTTTTTTGAGGGACACTTTCATAAACGGGGAATGGAGGTTGTTCATAGTCGAACTTTAGATTTTTTCGGCGATTTAAATTACCTTAAAAGGTTTGATCTAATTATGCCAAATGGGACTATGGGCGAGATCACGGAGGAACAGGAAAACAATCTTATTGAGGTAGTGAGATTAGGTGTAAACTTAGTGCGTGTTCATGTAGGCGCGGGAGATGCTTTTCGTTCCAGTCTAAATTATCAGTGGATGATTGGAGGTCAATTTCTTGGTCACCCTTACGTAGGTGAATACGAAGTAAGGCTTACTCAAAAAGATCATGCTACTTGTTCGGGAATTCCTACAAAGTTTATCGTCAATACTGAGCAGTATTATATGTTAGTCGATCCGTCTATAGAGGCTGAGACTGCTTATATTTATGAAAATCAGGAGGTTGAAATGCCGGTTGCGTGGGTAAAAAGATGGGGGAAAGGGAGAGTCTTTTATTCAAGCTTGGGACATGATCCCATCGAGTATAAAAAATTCCCTGAAATGCGGTTACTATTAACTAATGCGATAAAGTTTTTAGTTGAATAAAAGTTTAGGCGCTTTCGAGTATGATATTTGAGTAAGAAGCTGTGCCACCAGTACGAATTAAGCCAATAGCTCGCGGTACGCGTTTTTTAAACTCATCATGATCTTCGAACTCCCTTGATATGTCTTTGAGGACTTCATTAAAAGAATTTTTAATGTCTTCTTCATTCCATGAATTAAATTGTTCGGCCATCCAGCATTTGCCTACAGTAAAGTGGGGTAAGATGACTTTGAGAACATGCAGTACAGAGGGCTGATCGTCTGCTAAAGAGATATCAATAGTTTCGATCGCCGGCCAGAAAGGAAAGCCTTTGTCGGAGATGATGATTGTGTTGGTGTGGCGAACACGCATGAGTAGTTCATGAAGTGCAGGGTTGAGTAGGTCGTGATTAAACATTTTCGGTCCTAATTGAAATTATAAAGCAATGTTAGTAGCCACTAGGTCTGGATTAACCATACTAACTATAGAGCGATCATCATGGGCACGAGTTGAAATGTCTTTGTAGCTAAAGCTGTGAAAGAGAGCTGAGTTTGCGGATTTCGCACCATTTGAACTTGCGTAGAGGGCTGTGTAGACGCCCGTAAAACCACCTGCTACTTCTGTAGCTATATGGCGGACTTCAGCTTGACCAAGTTCGTAAGTTTTGCCCTGAATTTCCGCGGAGAATATGTACCAAATATCATTGCTAATGATTTTTAGCTTTACTTCTCCACCTGCAGGGATTTGTACTGAATTAACTTCAAGACGTATAGATCCGAGAGCGCGTTTCAAAGTTATGAATCGTTTGCCATCTATTGCGTGTATCGCAATTGCGTGCCAATGATTTTCATTCATACCTACGCTTAAGCCGGCTTCCTCTAAGTTTTTAGGGTCAAAGCTCATATTGATTTCAGTTTGACTATCAAAATGCTGTTGACGGCGCCCAATCCAACTGAGTTGATGGTTTGAATCAAGCGCAGGCTTTAAACATTTGAGGCGCAGGCCCTGACTTTCAAGTGACCAGCTCCCTGGGATTGGGTTACGTCTAAAGTTCCAGCCGAGATCGAGTTCGTGATCAGCAAAGTTGTCGGTGTATTCAAACTTATTTTGTTTGGCGACTGGAGCGGGCAGGAGTTGTGGGACATCCATACAAAGCTGAAGGAAATCCCCTTGGATTTGTGGCCATTCACCATCCCAATTCACTGGAGCGAGATAAGTTTCGCGGCCAAGGTGGTGGATAAATGGGTATTGGGAGTGACGGACGCCGAGGCAGACCATCCACCATTGACCATTTTGGTCTTCAAAAAGCTCAGCATGCCCCGTTGACTGAATGGGAAGAGAGCTTCCTCTATGGCTTAAAATTGGATTGTGCGGACAGGGTTCATAAGGGCCAGTTATTTCTTTAGCACGAGCCATGGTGACAGCGTGAGTGAACTCGGTGCCACCTTCTGCTATTATGAGGTAATACCAATTGTTTTTCTTGTAGGTATGTGGCGCTTCTGGGTATTTTCCACCTGTGCCACCCCACATGAAGGTCGGTTCATCTCCAAGTAACTCACCAGTCTTAGGGTTCATTTCCCTTAAGTATACGCCTTGTCGATTGTTCCAGTGTAGGTAATTAGATGCAAAGTAACATTTACCATCATCATCCCAGAAGAGAGATGGATCGATTCCACCTTGAGGAACTTTTATGGGGTCGGACCAATCTCCAGCAGGATCCTCTGCAGTGACGTAAAAATTGCCGATGCCAGTTGTATCCGTAGTCACCATGTAGAAAAGTCCTTCATGGTAACGAATAGTCGGGGCATAGATACCACCCGATGCTTTACAGTTAATTAGATCGAGCTGACTTTGACGGGTGAGGCAATGGCCGACTTGTTCCCAATCAATAAGGTTTTTACTTTTAAAAATAGGTACACCAGGAAAGTATTCGAAAGTGCTTGTTACCATGTAAAAGGTATCGCCAACTCGGCAAACACTTGGGTCGGGGTAGAAACCTGGGAGGATAGGGTTTTTATATTTTGTAATCATGGGATTGATGTGCTTTTGGTTTTATCTATTGAAGAACGGCTTTTTATTATTTTAATAAAATACATTAAAGTACATTGTCAAATCATTTTGTATGTTATATAGTATTCTATATTTATTATTATAGATTTTAAAGTAGACTTAATTGATGATGCATAAGTCAAGTTAAAAAGGAATTATTACTATGTTTAAAACTCGAAATTCGTTTATCGACCTTAATGGAACTTGGAAGTTTAATCCAGATCCTTACCAACGTTGCAGACAGCAATCCTGGTGGAAACAAGAAGGGGATAATTCAGGTTTTTTCCCTTGCTTCAATATGGATGGCATGTGGGATACACAGGTACCGTCAACTTGGAAAAAGGAATTTGAGGAGCTTAAATGGTACGACGGTCACGCTAATTATGCCCGCGATTTTGCAGTTGATGAAATTCCCGAGGGACATGAAGCCTTTTTATGTATAGATAGTGCAACATACCGCTCAGAAGTTTATCTCAATGGTGAACACGTTGGGAATCACGAATGGGCTTATTCCCCTTTTCAATTTAAGGTGACAGATTTACTTCAAGAAGGCAATAATCGTATATTTGTGCTGATCGATAATTTCATGCAGGAGGATCGCGTACCTGGCATTCGCACCGATTGGAATAATGACGGTGGTCTCACGGGTTCGGTTAGAATTATTTTTGTGCCAAAGAGCTATATAGAGAATTTTAGAACTCAGACAGTTTTAGAAGATGACAAGGTTAAAATTCAGGTTGAGATATTTGCGCAGTCAACTGAAGGTGAAACGACTTTGGATTACGAGTTTAAAATTGATGAATTGGCTTTGAGTCATAAGGCTTCTGCAAAAGTCGGCGAAAAAGAAAAATTTGAATTTGTTTTAGAGCCTTCACAGATTGAACTTTGGGACCAAGAAAATCCGAAGCTCTATAATACGAGTATTGTGACTGCCACAGAAGAACTAAACGATGAGATTGGCTATCGCGAAATCAAAACTGAGGGTGAGAAAATTCTTCTCAATGGAGAAGAAATTCGCCTCTATGGTGTCGCAGTCCACTCTGAATTCCCTGATACAGGTCGCGTTCCCACAGCTGAGGGTATAGAGCTGATGCTTGAAAAAGCACGTGAATTGGGTTGTAACTTTTTGCGATGTGCGCATTATCCTTATGCCGAAGAGTTTGGCAAGGCGATGGATCGCGCCGGCATGCTTTGGTGGGAAGAAGTTCCTGTATATTGGTTACCTAATGTACATCAAGAGCCTCAATTGAGTAAAGCACTTGGGATGATGAGGGAGGCTGTATTACGCGACTGGAATAGAGCATCTTTGATTTTTTGGTCAGTTTCCAATGAATGTGCTGGAGATGGAACTGCGGCGGGTTCAAATAGCGACTTAACGACAGGCAATTATCCCTACTGGACGAAAGCATGTGCACAAATTCGCGAACTCGATCCAAGTCGCCTAATCAGTTCAGCTGACTCAGGTCACAGGAAAACTGAAGCCAATAAGGACTGGACTCCAGATGCAGGAGATCACTTTGACACGGAAATGGCCAAAGAAAGTTGGCATCCAGGCCATCCTGACGAGTTTTATGAATTGATGGATGTTTTGGGGGCGAATCTCTATGTTTCCAATCCAGGAGATAACCCCATTGCGACACAGAAATTTGTAGATATGCTCAAGCGCTTTAATAAGCCACTTATGATTACGGAGTTTGGTTCCATGTCAACTACAGAGGAAACTGATAGACCGGAAACCGACCTTGGTCATCCAGTTCGTCATGAGACAATCTTGCGAGAGGCCTATGCTACCTACCATGAGCATGAGGAAATTGTTGGTTATGTGCCTTGGGCTTTGATGGATTGTCGTGTGCCTATGCATTGGCGTTGGTATAATCGTGGGACGGGAACCTTTGCCTATGGCATGTTGGATAATAATTATAAAAAGAAACATGTCTTTGACGTCGTTCAAGCAGAAATCACCAAGCTACGAAAAAGGTTTAATGATTAGTGAAGAAAATTAAGTTAGCTCTTTGGGGCGATAATGGTCACCAGATTCACAATGATCTAGAATTATACCCAGAGTTTGAGCTTGTGGTAATTGGTTCTATTGCGGAGTCCGCAGAAAGAGATCTTTTGAAAAAGTACTCTGAAGCCAAGCTTGAAAATGATTATGAAAAAATGATCCACGACTATGGTGTGGAGATGATTAGTTTATGTTCAGAATATCGTTCAGAACAGGCTGATTTAGCTGTGCGCGCTTTAGATAAAGGCATACATGTCTATGCAGAAAAACCCTGTGCTCTAAGTGAAAAAGATTTAGATAGAATTATTGCGAGCGCTGCAAAGTCAAAGGCAATTTTTCATGAAATGGCGGGTACGCTTTGGGAAGAACCTTATTGGTCCATGCGCAAGATTGTGCAAAGTGGCCAGATTGGAGAAGTGGTTCAGGTTCTTGCTCAGAAATCCTATCCCTATGCAGATTGGCGACCTCGGAACGAAAAAGTGGATGGAGGTCTAGTAGCTCAAGTTGGTGTCCATGCCGTACGTTTTGTGGAGCATGTGGCTGAGCAAAAGATCAAAGATATTCATTGCCAAACAAGTACACTTGGCGAAGTCCGCAAAAACTCAGAGCTAAAAATGGCAGCTAATTTCAGCGGTAGGCTTGAGAATGGAGGACTTTATTCCTGTATAGCTAATTACCTTCATAACCCTGGAATGGGTAGCTGGGGAAATGAAATGCTAAGGATCTTTGGAACAAAGGGAATGATTGAAAGTTGTGATGCTGGGAGACGGACACGCATGATTATCGGCGATAAGGATTTTGGTGACTTGGATTTGTCGGATGAAAAGCCAGACTTTTTGGCTGAGTTTATCAAAGAGATTTGCGAAGGTCGCAAAATGCTTCTCTCACTAGAAGAAGAACTCAGCCCGACGCGCTGGATGATCAGGGCTAAGTTTTTCAATAAAATCACTTAATCTTTGTCCTTAGTTATTGACTAATGGAACTCAAAGGATAATGTATGATAATATGTATTTTTAATAAAACTTAAAGCTTTTTGTATAGCCGTTTTTTTCTTTTTTAGCTACGGGGGCTTATACAAGGTATAATGATTAATTTATAGGATAAATATATGAGTAAATTTTATAAACAACTAAGCTTCTTGCTTTGTCTAATTTGTTTTGTTCCGCTAAATGCGGCAGAGCAACATTTAATTATTGAGCAATCTAATTTTAGTTTTAATTCACTCAGTAAAAACTCCCTAATATATCAGCTTGGCGAAAAGCCAGTTCTTATAGATCCTGAAAATAACACAATCTCTTATAAAAAAAATAATACCTGGCAAGACCAAAGTTTCACGGAATTGCCCAAATTTGCAGCCTATGCCGAGGGTGTGGATAAGATCTATATTGTAGGTGGTGTTATCGCAGGGCAGCAGAGTAAAAAAGTTTTTGACTTGAGTCTAGTGGGAGATAAGCTGCAACTAAATTCTCTGCCAGACATGCCCCATGGGGTTTTGAATGCAGGTGCGGGTGTTTTCAAAGGAGCGCTTTATGTCTGTGGTGGACTAGAATCTGTTTCCGCTAATGAAGCCTCGAAGAAAGCGATTCGTTATAATTTCTCTGCAGAAATTCCCAGCTGGGAAAAACTAGAGGATCTACCTGAGGCAGTGTATTCCCCCAGTGTCATCGAAGGTTTTGAAGAACTATTGCTCATTGGAGGTAAAGTTTTTAATCAAGCAGGTGTGGGCCTAAGTACTAATAATGTTATGGGATTTCGTCTTGCTCCGATTGATGGGCAGACCAAGAAAGGCTGGCGGAAATTAGCGCCAATTCCTCAAACTTTATCAAATAACTGTGTAGCGAAATTGGGGCAATCTCATATTTTATTACTTGGTGGAGAGAGCATTAAATCAAATGACAAGAGTGAGCTATCAAAGCAGGTTTACTTTTATCACAATATGAGTAATACATGGATGACTGAGTCTGTTGACATGGAGCCTAGAAGTCATGCTTTTTTAATTAAGCAGAAGGATAACTACCTATTGTGTGGAGGTCGCAATCGTAAAGGGGAATTACAAAATAAGGCAGTGCACATAAAAGTTCAGAGGGTTGTCAAAAGTCTAGAGTTTTTAGATTACGCAGTAATTGTTGTTTACTTTATCATTATGGCCGGAATAGGCGTGTTTTTTGCCAAGAAGCAAGATACAGCAGAGGAGTATGCCCTTGGTAACCGTGGAGTAAAATGGTGGGCGGCAGGAATATCGATGTTTGCCACTGCGGCAAGTTCAATAAGTTTTATGGCGATTCCAGCCTTGGTCGCGGCCACTAGTTTGGTTCACGTAAGTGGTGTGCTGTTAATTATTCCCGCTTTCTTTGTTTCAGCTTATCTGACCTATCCCTTACTCAGACGTTTGAAAATCACCTCTACCTTTGAATACATGGAACTGCGCTTTGGAAAGAGTTTACGCATAGTTGGTAGTATTCAGAACATCACATATCAGTTGGCTGGAAGAATGAGCGTAGTTATGCTTTTGCCTGCTTTGGCAATTAGTGCTGTAACAGGCCTAGATATAATGTTGAGTATTTTGTTAATGGGGGGCTTAACGACTTTGTATACTTGTTTTGGTGGCTTCGAGGCGGTTATTTGGTCCGATGTTATGCAGGGGGGCATGATGCTCCTTGGTTTATTGATTATTGCCGTCTTTGGGATATGGGCTTTGCCAGAAGGCTTCACAACTTTTTATGAAGTCAATCAGGCAAACCACAAGCTCAATGCATTTTTATTTAGCAGTGATATGTCCTTGCCCTTATTCATCTTTTTTGCTTTAAATACGATCATCGTGCAAATGAATTTTATCTCAGATCAATCCCTAGCTCAGCGCATACTTTGTACCCCAGAAAAAGATGTGCCAAAGTTAGCTGGAGCAATGACGGCGTGCAGTATTGTTGTAGCCGTTCTTGCCGGATTTGCCGGTTTAAGTTTATTTGCCTATTTTACAACGTTCCCTGATAAAATGGATGTGATGATGAAAAATGATAGCATGGTCCCCTTATTCATTGTTCAACAACTCCCAGTGGGCTTAGTAGGGCTCATTATTGCGGCTTTATTTGCAGCATCGATGTCGACTCTATCTAGTAGTATGAATAGCTGTGCGGTACTCATATCTGAAGATTTTTATAAACGCTTTAGTAAAAAACCCGACGAGCAGAAAGCCTTGAAAATCATGAAAATTTCGACTTTTGCATTTGGAGCAATAGGGACCAGTTCAGCTTTAATTTTGTCTAAAATCGATACACCGGCACTAATGCAAGTTTGGGCCGAAATTTGTGCGGTTTTATCGGGAGGTTTTATCGGTGTAGCCATCCTAGGTGTATTCACTCGGCGCACCAATTGTGGCGGTGCAGTTGTGGGTGTTGTTGCAAGTATAGTGGTATCACTTTTACTAAAGAATTATAGTACAATTCACTGGTCATCTTTTGCTGTTTTCTCTACTTTAAGTTGTTTACTTTTTGGTTATTTTAGTAGCTTTATTCTTCCAGGTAAGAAGAGGGACCTTAGGGGTTTAACGCTATGGGATATGTATCCTTCTGAGGATGAAGAGGTGAAAGGCTCAAAGCTTGAGTCTAAGGCAGTAGAAGCTTAATTTGTTAGGTGCTGAGGATCTATTATTTTTATTAAATATTTGGAGTGAATTTTGGATCTTAATTTAAAAGGTAAAGTGGTGATCATCACTGGTGGTGCCAAAGGTATAGGAGCTGCGATTTCGGAATCTTTTGCAGCAGAAGGAGCTAAACTTGTCATAGCGAGCCGCCCTTCGACAATGGCGTCTGAGTTTGTGGATAAAATAAAAGAAACAAGTGAAGTTCTCTACATCCAAGGAGATCTCACGACGCCAGGTTTTTGTGAAAAAATTATTGATCAAACCGTCCAGAAATTTGGTCAAATTGATGTACTTGTAAATAATGCAGGTGTAAATGATGCTTGTAATATCGATGATTCATTGGATAAGTTTCAGCAGTCATTAAATACCAATTTAATTCAGGTTTTTGAATTGGTTCATTACGCTTTTCCGCATCTTGAAAAAACTAATGGTAATATCGTTAATATTGGTTCGAAAGTAGCTGAGACGGGGCAGGGCAATGCAACAGGCTACGCGGCGGCAAAAGGTGCGGTCAATGCTCTTACTAGGGAGTGGGCACTGGAGTTTAGAATGAAGGGAATTAGAGTTAACTCAATTATTCCTGCAGAATGCATGACACCACTTTACCGCAGCTGCCTGGATAGACTTCCCAAGCCAGAAGAAGAGGAACGACGCATTACTAGTATGATTCCTCTCGGTGAAAGAATGACTAGGGCAGAGGAATTAGCAGACCTTACTGTATTTATTGCATCCAGTCGCTCGTCTCATACCACAGGGCAGATTATCTATGCAGATGGTGGATACACTCACTTAGATCGCAAGTGTACTGTAAAAGAATGAAGTCGTTCGCGTAGATCACAGAAAGACCGTGCGCGTACTGAAAAGACTCTAAGAAATTAATTATCGTTCCAGTTTTATTTAGTACCAGTGGGAACAATATTGTTTAAGCCGTTATGAATAAGATGTCCAATTTCATTTGTTTCCCAGCTTCCTCCTGTGGAAAGTTGATATTCCGATGAACCAATTAGACTGTTTGTTTTGATGAAACTGACGGAGCCATCAATGACAGCAGCGTTTAAACCACGGTTTTCATGGTAGCCGGTAGAGACCATATTGAAGGCAAAAGTAGAGAAGCAAGAATGCCAATGATTGCCACGACAACGAGAATTTGAATTAATGTTACGTGCTTCTTTTTCATAAATCATTTCTTAATTATGATTACAAGCTGCATCACCTTAGATTTCAATTTACGCTAAGTACTTGTGGCTCGCAAGGGTATTGTAAATCTATCTAAACAAACAAGGTATGTTAATTTTTCTATTAGTATTTCAATTATTTAAGGAGCCTTCATAGTGAATTATAAGTGTTTTTTACGGAGGGTTGAAATAATTTCACTCATTAGAGAAGAGTCGTAAATGCGGACATCGCGAACTTCGCCTTGTAAGGTAGTTTTGAAAAATCTTCTCACGTCTAAAGTCATTTTGTAGTGCTTGTTGGATTTGTCTTAGCGCGATTGTCTGGGACTCCTGCTTTGTTTAAAACTTCATCACCGGTGGGGGGAACCGCGAAGTGGGACTTCCTTGGAGTGAGTCAGGCCAAGAGAATAAATGCTAAGTGGCAGCAAGTATTTTCATGTAAGCCTCAAACAAAAGCATATTAATGATTTGTCTTTTAGCTTAACTTTTTTGAATGTTTGATTAATGGTAGCTCTTAATACTACGAGCCCATGAGCATTATCTAATGCCTCTCCTTGATTGAGATTGAAATCAATCAAGAACTTAGGCTTTTATCCCCTGTAAGTATTAGATTAGCTGCTGTTGAGAAATTGTTTATTTTCTACTTCGTATAATAAAAAATCCTACCATGAATAATGCAGATATTGTACCAATGCCTTTAAGGATTTCTTGTTCGTCCATATTCATCAGTCTATGTTGAATAGATACGTTCTTGTTCTCCGCAGTTTTTTTTTGGATGATTTCACTGTCCTGAGGTTGTGCAATCTCATGATCTACACCATTAAGTCTATTAGGCTTGAGAAGTTTATGTCCCCTGGCTTTAGAATCTTCTGTGAACGAATCTTTTTGATCACCAATAGTAATAGTGAATGAACTTGCGGATTCAGTAATTTTGGGTAGTGGATCACCATCTTTAAAAGGGTAGAGGAGTACCCGGAATGAAGCCGTAGCTGTTTTGTTTTTAAATTTTAAATTGTGGGGCATTTGTTCAGTTGTCAGATTCATTTTGGCACGATCCACATCCTGAGTTGGCAAAATATGTTCAACAACAAATTCGCCCTTGCCTTTATAACCAAACATTTTCACCATGAGATGTTTTGATGGATCTTTAGGATCAGTCAAGATAGCGGTATCGCCATTGATTTTATGGAGCGCCATATTTTTCTTTAGGTCATCGGGTAGTGCGGCATGCCAGATGTACTCGCGTTCTTTATCATCCTTCTTAAAATCATCGGCTATAATGATGTAAGGGTGATCACCACGGGCAAAAAGAGCCGTTCTGTAGGCGTATTCGAATTCCTGTTTTCCTTTATAGTTAACAGGGTCAAATTGATCGTAGTCATGATAAACTGGAGCATAAGGACGATCTCCGAGGTACCAATGAGTGAGGTATTGCTTAGGCATGTCAAACCATGGGCGTGGATCGGGCTTGAGGCGAGTATAATTGAGATTTGGCCATTTATTATTGATTTGGCGATAGGATCCCGTAAGCTCACTACTGAGTATATCAAAGTTTGCCCCTTTTTTTTCTGCTGCGCCATTGTAGTAGAGTGAGCGAGCCATAGTTCCATCTTGACCTTCACCGTCAACGGTGACACAAGAGTTGGTACGGCTGTGCTGATTAGCCCTGCTGCGAAATTCAAACCACTGACGTTCGAGGGCATTGACAACAAAGTAGCCCTTGGTTGGTGCTGAATGACCGCCTTTGATAACACGGGGAACAAAATTGAGTTGCAGGGCATCTTTTTCCCAGCTACTGCGACTGATCATTTGACCGCGAAAGTCACTAAAGTAGCCTAGAGGTTCACCCGCTTCTTTGACCGCTTGTTTAAGGTGTTCTTGTAGATTGTCTGGACCTTTCCAGTCCTGAGTATAAACAGAAGAAATCATCCATGATTCCTGACCAAAAGTACTGGGGCGCTTTTGTGTATAAGAGCTTGCTCCGTCATCTATTGTGTGTTTGAGGTAGTTGATTATGGGATCGTTTGGGTAAGCGTAGTGTAAGACATTGATTGGAGCGCTGGGTATACCGGCATTACCACCATTTTTTTGATCATACATGACCGTTTTGTGGGTCCAAGGTAGGCCAATATGGAGATGAAATTTAGTCACATTATTATACAGGGCTTTACTTGAAATGATTTTCTCTCCTTTAGGCTGCATGCGTGAAAGAACGGACATTTGAGTTGAGTTGATATTACTTTTCCCCATACCCTCATAGTGGGCGCCTGATTCAGGGTCGTTCATGATTTCAGCACAATTATTCACTGCTCGTGCGGCTTGATCATAAGTGAATTGGCAGAAACCATCCTCACCATAAATGGATTGCAGAGCAATGAGCATATCGCCGGTGATCCATGCCTGCCAGTTTGAGCGATTGGCGTAAAGAGCAGGCATAGCGTACATACCTATGCTCCAATTTCCTGCTGTAGCAGTGGCAATGACTTTACGAATTGTCTTTTTCTCACCTTCAGTCATCCAGTTATAGAGGTAATCATACATGATTTGAGTTGAACGTCGTCCAAGAATATCGTGATAAGCATGTTGCCAACCCGGATTATCTTGACTACGCCAATAATCAATAGTTTGTTGTTGCAGATTTGCGGAAATGATCATTTTCTCTATAAGCTTACGAGCTAATTTAGTATCAGCTTTAAGTAAGGCTTCAAGAGCTAAGGCAATTCGTCCGCTTGAGCTTTGGCTGTGTTCATCAAAAACATATTTACCATCAATTTTAAAGGCACCTTTGGGTGCGTATGGCGGTTTTTTATCCGTTAGTTTGGAGTTGGGAGTATAATTGCTAAGGTCATGACCAAATTGAGTTCGAGTGTAAAGATACATAAATGAGTGATTATTATTTCCGTGACGACTCTTCAAGAATGACTCTCGAATACGGGGTAAATCATTCATCGTCATATTTAGGCGTGGGTGGGTGTATGGGGAGAGCTCCTTGCCATCGAACCTATCTTCGGAAAAGTGTTCGGATTGATAACTCGCGGTAGGTTGCGGAAAGTTTTTTGCGATAAAGTCGTCTCTATAAACGCGAGAAGTGTAGGGGTCATAAGCAATGCGCTTATCAACAGCTAAAGGTCCTTGTTTACTTTTATAAATAGCTGCGACTTCTTCGTTATTTAAGGTTGTATCGTAGAGGGCATAGTCGTCGATAATGGCACCCTTAAGGTTGCATAGTAAAGAGGCTTTTCCCGATGCGTCTTTTTCAAATGGGGCAAGGCTGTAGACTGCCAAGCGCCCGTCAACATAGAGCTTTTTAACATTGCCAGTTTTGGCATAGGTAAAAACGTAATGAGTCCAACGATTATTAGCTTTTACAGTTGTTGCACCCTCATACCATTTGACGATGATGTCAACTACCCCAGAGCCATCTGGATCGAGGCGATATTTTCGGTAATGGTTATTCCAGTAATGCTTGCCATTTTCTCCTTGGATTTTAAGTATATCACCAGTAATTTTACCTTTTTCGTGATAAACCCAGAAGGAGGCGGAAAATTCATTTTTTAGTTCATCGAATTGACCTAGTGATAAGGGACCATTAAGAAGTTTAACTGCTTGGCCAAATTTACCTTTTTCAACCTGTTCAATATTTTTTGCGTCAAAGGCCAAGGTCTGGCCTTTAGAACCAAAAGTCGAGAATTTATTATTTTCTAGTTTATCAAAGGACCAGTATGAGATGGGCTTGAGCTTTTTATTTTTTATAGCGGCGGCTCTTTCTGGGTGATAAGCAACCATTTGACCTTCAATACGGTCAGGGGGCATGGTGTAAAGCTTCGCATCTTTGGGTCCCATATCTTTGGCAAAAACGACTCCATTAACCAGTTTTTCGTCTTTGCCAGCTTCATTTGAAGTCGTCAATTTAAACTTATAGTCACCGATTTTATTAGTCGAAAAAGTTGTCTTTGGATCATTTGGATCGGCAAACTTCCCCTTAGCACCTTTGGGTTGTTGGATAATACTCCACTCAAACTTTGTTTCTCCAGCATTATTTCCTTTTATGAGCTCAGTTCCCTGCATTTTAAATTTTGCTTTTGAGGAGCTTATCCATGAGCCTTCTTTTAAGAAAGTTGTGTAGCCCATTCCAGGGTCTGCAATGGGTATAGTTCTTTCTTTTACGTAAAAATTTTTCGTTCCCAATTGTTTGATTTGATCAGCATTTAGTGCACGGCCATAGAGTCTAAATTCATCGAAGTTACCTTCTGCGCGATTGTGTGGAGAGCCATTGCGACCAGAGAGCGATAATTTAAACTTTGTGGTAGGATCCCAAGGACTAGAATGTTTTACAGTTTGTGCTTTGTCATTGAGGTAAAATGTGACTTGATCATTTTCATAAACTAATACTAAGTGATTCCATTTTGTAGAACTCATTTGACCTTTGAAGAAGCCTAGGGTCTGCTGTTTGCCAGCATTGTCTAAATTAATACGAAAGCTGTGGTGCTGGCCTAAAGAAAATATGTTGCTATTTGAATCGTCAGCCTTATGAAAAGTGATGATATTATCAAAACGACTTTTGTCACCCAAGGGTTTAAATAAGAAAGACATAGTCCAATTCTGAGGAAGAGACAAAGCTTTTTCACTTGATAAGGTACCTCTTACTCCTCTAGGTAAATGAGCTGAACCATTTAAAAAGCCCTCTTTGCTCTGCCAATGAAGTCCACCGTGGCTACCAATTCGATCCCAGCGTACCACGCCATCATTACCGCGACCGGAAGCGTCTGCTTCAAAAGCTCCGAATTCGTAGGGTGAGTCAAATTTCCAATGGAGAATTAATGATTGATCCGCTGAGAAAGCACTTGGTAGAACGAGATATAAGGCTGCAAAAAGGAGTTTATTTATTATTTTCATGAATGACCTCTAGGCTTTAATTAAAATGCTTTTCACAGCTCTGCAAGTTTTTTGTTATTTCGACTAATAGATATTTTATTACGCCCATTATTTTGCATTGTGAAAGTAATGACATCCACCTGTTTGCCAATAGTCACTGTGACCTGATTACGGGATTCATTCCATTCATACTTTGGCAATTTGGCACCCTTATAATGAGGGTAAAGTAAGACTTTAAAGTTGGGCTCAACCGCACGACTGGGAATCACTAAACGTTTCTGAAGTTGAAAGCCGCGACCCTGTGGCCAACTACGAGCGTCTTTTAACTCAAATGTCTCTAGGCGAATCTGTGGATTGGTGTAAATATCTTCTGGAATGGTGCGATCGAGAACACTGACTAGGCACATGGGGACTTTAGCGCCGATTTTGCGATTGAGGCCCGGTTTCATTTCCATATTGGGGTGACTCTCGTCAAAAAGCATGATCTCGTGAGTCCCTATGGAGGCAACTTCAGTGTTTGGGGTGAGCATCATCAGCCATTCATAAAGACGCTCTTGATCATCTTTCTTGATATCATCAGTAATGAGGACGTAGGGGTGTTCGCCACGAACGAGCATTGCACTGCGAAAAGCCTTTTCCACGGGATTATGCTCAATACGCAAAGGGCGAGAATATTCATCCCAAATTCGGGGGTCACCCTTTTCAAAACCTTTATAAAATTTTTCTAACTTAGGGTGACGGTCTACATGATCCTGCCATTTAAAGTCGAGATTTTTTGCTAGGAAGGCATCGGCTTTTTCGGTGAAGTTTGCGTAGCGCGCAAATTTTCTGCGAGGATCATTGAGATCGACATAACCACAGAGCTCACCAGGCCAGCGCCAGGCGTGGGAATAGGCGGTATCGACTGCGGCAATAGTTACATCTTCATTGTCTTGCATGCCAAGCCATGTGGAAGGCGGTGTGAAGTAACCCTGTCCCTTACCGTCGATAATGACCAAGCTATGATGGCGACCTTCAACGGAGCGAAAGCGCTCATCTGCCCAAACACGTCCTGCACCTGTGAGGGTGAAAGCCCCCTTGTCGGCGTGTTGGTGATTGGGGGCATGACCATCGTCACGTGCTTCGAATTGCAACTGCAATTGATCGATCCCCCATTTATCACGTGTTATGAGGGAGTTTCGATCGGGATCAAAAAAGGTATTTTTTAAGCCTAGGTTTTTTCCATCATTGTATTGTTTTTTAGAACTATCCGCCGCAATAATTAGGTCCATATGTGGGTAAGAATTATAAAAAGTCTTTTTGTTTGGGGGTGGGAAATTGCCATTTTTATCCAGAGTGACTTGGTTGGTGCGTTGCAGAACATAATCAACAACTGGGTCATTGGGGTAGAAGCGTTTGAAAGCTTGCATGGTCATGGTGGAAGGGCCACCCTGTCCGCCGTCACCGTGACTTATGAAACGTTGACCGGAGTCATTACCCTTACCAAAAGCATTGGGCTGCGATGATTGAGCGTACCAATTGACGGAGTTTTTCCAGCGATTGAGGTTCCAGATATTGTCGCCACGACGTGCCATGGCAATAAACCCTGGGATTGCCCAGCGCAAACCAAATTGTGAATAGCCTATAGCCTCATCTGATGAGCCCATATCTGACCAGCCATATTTCACAAAGTCAGTGAGGATTTCTCTGGCGTGATCTATCACGCGTTGATCATTGCCGGGTTCACCTTCAGTAGCTAATGCTGTGAGATATAGACCTCCAGAACCGATGGCAATCCAGTTCCAGTTGCGGAAATGATGGGGCATGTGGGAGCCCATGGTTGTCTTGCCAAAATGGTATTTATTGAGAGCTTTGCGGCAATTAGCGCGTTGTTCTTCGTTCATCCAATGATGCGCATAATCATACATAAAAGCAAACCAGGGTTCACCATCGATTGCAGCTCGTCTATTGCTTCGCCAGACATCGCCGTTGAGCTGAATAGACTGTTCATTTAAACGAAAACCGTGGAAACGGTCAGGCGTATTATATTTATCTGTGCTAACCTTTCCTGCTTTGAAACTTTCATCCATTGCTACGAGGCGCTTGTAGTAGATTGTTGAGAGGGTAGAAATCGCTGCGGCAAGTTCCTTTCCCATTTTTTCATCTTCGCGAATTAATGAATCTAGAGCCTCAGTCATGAGCACATAAGCAAAGCCGTAACGATGACTGTATTTTTGCTTACGGGGAAACTTGCTTTCTTTTTTCATGATTTTCATTGCTAAATCTTCATCACCAGCAGCTAATGCTTTCAGAAGCTCATAGGATTCAGAGCCTTTGTTGCGAATGGATTCTTTTTGATTGACTGTGATCTGATGATAGGCGTAAGCACCAGCCAGGGTATTCTTTATACCTGCGCGAATGCGAGGTAAGTCGTCGGGAGAAATGAGTATACGTGGGTGAATTCCAGAAGCAGGGACTTCTCCAAAGGCATAGGGATCGAAATTTTTATCATCAACTTTACTTAAGTCAACTTTTGGAGAATTCGGCCACATGTATTCGCCCTTGAGGATTTGATCAGCAGTCTGTTCTCCAGGCAGTTGAGCCATTGGCTCTGCGGCATTTAAAATGAGTGAGCTGAAGAGTGAAAATATAAAACTGACTTTAAGTAAAGTTTTTTTCATATGAATTGTCCTTAAGATAAATATGCTAAAAATCAAAGCACTATAGATTGCCTTATATAGTATTACAATATGTATTTTATTAAATTATATTGTATCGATTTTAAATTTAATTAAATGAATTTAAAAATGGCTAGAAAATAATTTTAGAACAACACTAAAAATTTTTTACTAGAGCAGGCTTAATGCCAAGAAGAAACTGAGAAGTCCACAAGGTTAAGAGTTGTTTATAAGAGCTAAGTCTTTCTGTTTTGATTAATTACTATTGACAATGGCAGTGATATCTAAGCCATTATCCCCCCACGGGGCCTCAGTATTCGCCGTGCTAATACCAAGTAGATAGCTTATTGGTGCAACGTGTCCATCTAAGTACAGGACATTAGACTTGTCCTCATGACGGGAATCAAAATTATCTGAATTAATCCCTGCATCTTGGTTATTTTGCTCACTGTAATGAAGAAAGCTAGAGGGGGAGCTGATCATTTGATATGAGATGCCTCTAAAACCGAGACTGTTACCACTGCCACCTCCGATCATATTATGTCCATAAACTAGATCTCCTCTGATGCCATTTGTCGTATCTGCGGTTCTAGCAACTGCTTCATGACAGGACGCATTGACTTGGAAATTATTTTGATCTTGGCGGAAGTAAGGGTAATATTCTTTGAATTCACTGTTTTTATACCACCAATCTCCATTGTTATCTCTATAAGGCACAGGGTAATTATCCCAATTATCAGCGTAGAAGAAATTAGCCATGCCAAGACTTTTTAAATTGTTTTTACACAAGACGGTTTTAGACGTTCTGCGAGCCTTACTTAAAACAGGTAAGAGCATAGAGGCTAAAATACCTATAATTGCTACTACAACTAAAACTTCGATGAGTGTGAATTTTTTTAGTTTTATCATTTCTTATTATCCTAACTTTTGAGTTTAATGAGAGTTAAATTCAGGAAGTGTTTTCACTTTAGATATTCTGTATTGTTGATTTTTTATTGATGACTTTGTCATAGATTTTTAGTTCATCTATAAGACCTTCGTAATGCTGTTCAGTGACTGATTTATCGCCATCATAGTAAGCGGCTCCAATAAGAATGTCTTGGATATTGTATTGTTCTTTTTCGGGGCATTGAGCTGTGTCAATTAATATATTGTCGATGTAGAGTTTAACTTCCTTGTTATCGCGTGTCACCAGTATGTGAATCCACTTTCTATTGTATTTTTGATCTTTGAGAGAGTGCATAATTCTATGGTGATTTCCCGCTCCGATACTTAAAGTGTACACCTGTTTAAAACGGATAGAAATCCCCTTGTGGCCACCAATGCTGATAAGGTTTTCGTAAGATTTTTTAATATCTGATTTTTTGGGCTTGATAAAAAAGGACACAGAGATACCTGAATGACCCTTTTTGAAGGGCTTAGTCAAATTAATCAGACTTGATGAACCATTGAAAGAGGCCGCTTTTCCCTCTTTGCCTCTTGTGAGTTCGATGTTTTTAAAAGTTTTCTTATTTAACTTATCAAAGTCTTCTTCGATAAGTGCTTTATCAGCTAAAAGGCTGATGTTAAAAAAGATAATTACGAATATGAATCTCATTGTATATCCTTGGTTTTAATTAGGGTGTGTAATCACGTTTGGAAACCTTATTGATGAGTTTGTGCAGGGACTGAACCTTTTCGGGATGTTGAGTCGCCAGGTTTTTCATTTCCCCTTCATCTTTTTCTAAATTATAGAGTTCAAAGCGTTCAGCGGGACTTAAATCTTTTTTGCGATTGGCAATGAGCTTCCATTCTTTGACGCGAACGGATGACCAAGATTTCCAGGCATTGAAAATATAAGGGCGCTGAGCTTGCTGCGCGTGTTTTCCTAGTAGAGTAGGGAGGTAACTCACTCCATCGCTGTCTTTAGGGCAATCAACTCCAGTCAGATCACAGGCGGTGGCCATGAAGTCACAATAGGCACTTATATGATCCGTGACTTGACCTGCTTGAATAGTTTTAGGCCAGTAAGCAATAAAAGGTGTGCGGGTTCCTGCTTCATAAATACTGCGCTTATCACCTCGGAGTTTGCCAGAACTCTGAAAGAACTCCAGCGTTTGACCGCCTTCGGGAGAAGCTCCGTTATCGCTACCAAAGAGTACGAGGGTGTTTTCTTCTATTTTGAGTTTTTTGAGTAGATCGAGGATACGACCCACATCTCGATCCATGCGACTGATCATTCCGGCGTAGGCGGCGTGGGGGTATTTTTGTCCGCAGTAACCTTTGACGTACTGACTGCCATAGCCGGGGTCTTTTGAACCACCGCCACCGATGATTTTTGGAGTTTCAGGCCAATTGAGTTTTAGATAGGGTTCAACAGAATCATGGGGTACAGTGATCTCTGCATGGGGAATGGTGTAGGGCAGGTAGAGGAAAAAAGGAGTATCTTTATTTTCTTCGATAAACCCTAATGCGTCTTTGGTAAATTCATCATGACTGTAAACCCCATGGTGTTTTTCTTTAATGTAGCCCTCATCTGTAAGTAAGTTCTTGTTGGTGGGGTAATGGACTTTTTCGCCATTGCGCCACATGAATTCGGGATAATAAAAGTGTGCGAAGCCCTGATTATCGTAAGTGAAGACATGATCGAAACCATGTTCGCCTGGGCTATTGTCGTGGCCTGGACGGCCCATCATGCCCCATTTGCCGATCATCGCTGTTTTGTATCCGGCATTCTTAAGCAGCCCAGCAATTGTGATTGAAGGGATTTTATCACCCATGGGAAGATTGGCGATATGTTTTCCAGTCATGAGAACTTTGCGTGACATGGTACAGGTGGTGTAACCAGAGTAGTGATTAGTAAAGCGAATGCCACTAGCAGCCATTTTGTCCAATTCTGGAGTTTGGATTTTTTCTTGACCATAAGAGCCGAGTTCACCATAGCCGAGATCATCTGCTAAGATAAAAATGATGTTGGTTTTTGTATCTGAAGCTAAAGCGCTTAAAGAAATTAAAATCAAGAGATATTTTAAAATGGATAACATGAACTTAGTCCTTGGAGGCAGTTAGTATTATAATATGTATTATATATTGCAATTATTTTACTTTCAAGTAGGTTTTACGAAATAAATATTCAATTAATCTTGCAGGTGATAATTGTACGCCTTACGAGCAATATGGACTTAGTGAGTGATCGATCTCTTTTATAAATCAGTAATGATAAGGACTCGACTAGCCTACCTTTGACAGTTTCTTCATTTGCAAATCAGGATAAATACAGGAGATTTTGTATATTCATGAGAGACTTTTAAATCCTTTTTTGACTTTCTTGACATAAGAAGTTTCAAAAGTAAAAATGGATTCAGGTGAAAAAATAATGGAGATAAGAATTTCATGAAGAATGTACTCATTGTTTCAGGTGGTTGGTTGGGGCACAAGCCCTATGAATTTGCCGATTTTTTTGAACAGCTCTATAAAGATCAAGATTTTGAAGTGATCCACAGTCATACTCTGGATAGTTTTAATGATTTGAATTTTTTAAAAAGTTTCGACATTCTTATGCCCAATTGGACCATGGGGGAAATAAGTGATGAGCAAGAGCATAATATTTCCGAGGCTATAAAATCTGGTGTTAATTTAGTGGGCATTCACGGTGGTGCTGGCGATGCTTTCCGTTCCTGCTTAACTTATCAGTGGATGCTTGGAGGTCAGTTTCTTGCTCATCCTTATGTAGGAGAATACGAAGTGCGGATCACGCAAAAAGACCACCCCATATGTCTTGGAATAAGCGCTAGTTTCACTGTGAATACAGAACAGTATTATATGCTTACAGAGCCTTCAATAAAAGTTTTGGCAGAAACAAGATATATCTACGAAGATCAGACAATGATTATGCCTGTCGCTTGGGTAAAAAACTGGGGGCAGGGCAAAGTATTTTACTCAACTTTGGGGCATGAGCCTTGCGAATATGATAAGTACCCAGAAATGAAGCAATTATTGACCCAGGCCATTAGGTTTTTGACTTAGTCTTAAAGATAGCTCAAGAATTGAAATCAGAGCTTAGGTGACTTGTGATCGCTTGTAATAATGAGTGCTGTTTTCATTTCTCGTCATCCACATATCCAAATCGTAGTCTGGCTGATCACTTATATAGCGCCAAAACTTAATGCGATTGAAGAGTTCACGACGGTGACTTTGGCCATGCCATAGATAAGTTTGATTAAGAATTTGTGATACCTCGACATCATTGAGATCGAAAGTATCAAAAAGTCTTTGCTGCTTTTCCATGGGGTTGAGGCGTAATTTAAACATATAGCGAGTTTTATTTTCACTGATATTTGGCTGAGCCGCATGCCAGAGGCCAGTATGCCAAACCAGAACGGTGCCGGCTTTGCAAACCATCTGCTGCATACCGCGAATATGCTGGTAGCGCCCGATGGTAGCTTCATTCACTTTTCTAAAATGGCTTGAAGGTAAAAAGCGCGTGCCTCCCATCTCCAAGGTGGTATCTTGCGGGTAAAGAGAGATCTGAATATCGAATTGATGTTCTCTCATGTCGTACTCAGCATCTTGGTGCAGGTGTTGCAGGCCTTTTCCGGGGTGAGTCTTATGGGGAAAGTGATGGTCATAGCGAGGCTTTTTTCCTACGAGGCTATGAATGAGTTTTATCATGTCAGGATGATGAATAATTTTTCCTATGGGACTTTTTTCATCCCAAACATCCCACAATAATTGTCCCTGTGGCTGATACTGTTTTGACTCGGGGTTTTCCATATAGCTAAAAAATTCTTTACAGAGATCTGTATCAATCATTTCATCAAAGCGTAAAAAGCCTTGCTTTGTGAATAATGCCATTTCTTTTGAATTGAGTAAATTATTCATGGGATTTTTCTACAATTTTTTCTAAGACAAATTCAAATTCAAGATAATCAGTTTCAAGCTCATTGCCTTTTTGCCTTCCCAGTGACGGGTATTGGATGACTCGCCAGCCGTCGCGCATGGCATCTAGAACTGTGTCGTAGGGCATGGGCGTATCCACTTCATGAGGAGACATAACATCGGAACTGCCATCGTACATTGAATAGCCTATTGTGGAAGAATCGGGTGAGCTATTTGAACTGTAGAGTATGAGTAATTGCTGACGTAATTCGGACATGATTTTTTCCTAGCTAGTTTTTATCTAAAAAGATTATATATTATAAAAATTGATATATAAAAGGTATTTAATTGATGAATTACTGTGATTTTTTGATATGATAGAAATGATTAATTATTCAGATAAGCTTCGTTTACAGCTTGATTTCATTAAATATTACAAGAGTTCTCAGTGGTCTTATCAAGGTATTAAACAAAGCTCAACGATCTTTTATTTAATACTCGATGGACAAGGGACAATTGACTTTTGTGGGCAAGAATTTGATTTGAATCCAGGCAATATGTATGTTCTACCAGCCGGCTTAGAAATGAATTTAAATACAGCTATGTATATAGAGAAAGTGTGGGGTTCCTTTCGCTTTATTATTCCGCCGGGTTTTGATCTTGTGCATAAGCTAGAAAAAGTCTATGAAATTAAAAAAGTTTTTGATCCAAAAGTTCTAAAAGACTGCGAATATAAAGCCGCTCATGCGCGATCTTGTCTGTGGCAGTTTATTCCTCATATACAAGACTTATTATGCGAGTATGACTTAAGTATACCTAGTCCAAGAGATCAAAAATTGATGAATTACATTAATAAAAATTTGGATGCCCAGTTACGCGTTCAGGATATAGCTCGACATGTGGGAATGAGTCATGAAGCACTATCGAGAGATTTTAAAAAGAAATACAAGCTTAATCTCAAGCAATATATCAATCAGCGACTCAATCAGGAGATCTGTACCTTTATTAAAAATGAAAATCGTAAATACCACCACATAGCGAAAGAATTTAATTTTGTGGACGAAGCTTACTTCTATCAATTTTTTAAGCGTATGAACAAATGCACACCAACAGAGTACCTTGCTTATTCTCCTTACTAAATGATTAGAACTGAATTGAATAAGTGAATGCAGTTCATGTATTCAGTTTCACAATTACCCAGTTAACGATGTTGATAAGTTTTTGTGATAGTTCTTGGCTCGCTATGGTTAAGCCATAGTACTTTGATTAGCCTGGGATGAAATCCTAGGTCTATGATCGACAAAAAACACCCCATGCCTTCTCATGGAAGGCACTAGTATTTTTTGTCATCTATGTACCCACATTTCATGTGGGCCTATTTAAAGTTCCATCGCTTTGCGATGGTGAACTCAAGTGTGCACCGTTAACTGTATAATCGTGTTCATTTTTTATTATTAACTAAGTTGTTAGAACCTTTGTATTGGGTGGCTGACGGAAGGCAAAAAAGCCATAAATACTGATGAGTAA
The DNA here is from genome assembly GCF_028728065.1 of Lentisphaera profundi. GTDB lineage: Bacteria > Verrucomicrobiota > Lentisphaeria > Lentisphaerales > Lentisphaeraceae > Lentisphaera > Lentisphaera profundi. Next base: position 1,471,966 of record NZ_CP117811.1, read on the forward strand.
CATAAACCCAGCCATTATCGCGAGTAGAGCTTCGTAGTGATTGAATTCTAAATTCATCAATAAGTAAGTTCGGCCTTGGTATATCTCTAAAAACTTCATACAGATAATGGAGCTGACGCTCGTTCCCAGTGCCATTTGCATGAAGCTCAGGGAGATGCCAAAGGATTTGTCTCTTTCGTCAACGACATGCATGGCCTCGCCACTGATGCCAATATGCATGGCAGATATCCAGGTATTAATTAAAAACGCAATCAGAGCCGTACTGAGCATGTAACTTACAGGGAAGTGACGGCTGAAAGTAAAGCAAATGAGGAAGAAGGTGATGACTAGGGTAGATATCTTAAAGAGGCGATCGTGAGAGTATTTATCGCTGATCCAACCCCTAGCCAAAAGCCAGCAGTGGCGCCGGTCATATTGATATAAGAAATGGTGAGGACATTGCTTTCGCTAAAGTTTAAGGCACCAATTTGGTAGAGGTTGAGAGTGGTGGCTAGGCTTGATCCTAAGAAGGCAATGAGAAAACAAAAGATGCAAAAATAGATATACTTTTTATTATGGAGAAGGTGTTTGCAAGCATCGCTAAATTTATTAGCTTTTTCTCTACTGGTTTTGACTTCGGGAATACGCCCATAGAAAATGGCTCTTATTAAGCAGAAGAGTGTTAAAATTATAATGATACTACGGTAAATATTGCTATCATCTGAAAGAGAAAAAGCCCATGAAGAGAGCATCGTGGCAATAAGAGCAATGACTTGCCAAGATGTTCTTAAAACGGCGAGAAAGCGCCCGCGTTTCCCTTTTTCGATGAGTGGCTCCATAAGGGCAAACCAATTAGAAACGGTAAAGATATGGCCCAATTGATAGACGATTAAGCCAGTACTTATGATAAGTAAAAAGTGTTCCTTAAAATAGGAAGCAGACAAGATGATTAAATAGGCTATTGGGCAAAGAATATTGGTGAGATTTCCTATTTTCTTTTTGCCAAATTTATCTGAAAGATTAGCCACTGGTAGGATGAGTAGAACCATCAAGATGTTGGGTAGTACAGTAAGTGAAAGCATGACGTCTGAGTCGCTTAAACCAAACTTTTTACAATAATTGAGCATAAAGCCATTGATGAGAAACATCAGGGGGAGCATGCCAAGGCATTGGCACCATATAATGTTTTTTCGGGCTAAAGGAAAATCAATTGAGTCCTTGTGGGATTTATTCATACAGGCAAGAAACTTCTGTGGCCTTGTAATACAAGGCCAGTAAATTTTTATTTTTTATCAATATTGAAAACCTTTTTAATCTCTTCAGCACTAAGCGCGCTATCAAAAAGGCGGACTTCATCCACTGCGGTCGGCTTATTATTACAGTGCATAAATTTACCGCCTTGGAAAAAACCGTTGCCCTTACGACTGGAGTAATTCAGTACCTGCTTTTGAGCAATTTTTTTACCATTAAAATAGATAGTTACATTTTCACCATAAGTAGCGGCTATATGAAACCATTTATCTGCTGGAAGCTTGTTTTTATCAAGGCTGACATCAACATTGCCAATATTTCTATTCCAATTGGCAATGAAACGATTAGCGCGGCAACGAAGAGTCAGATTGCCATAGGCTTCTCCCCATAGAACAATATCCTGAGGCTTATCTTTATATTTGATCCAAGCTGAAATAGTGAATTCATCTTCACGCTGACGTAGACCGCTAAAGCTTATGAAGCCGGCCTCGCCATAAATACCAAGAGCTTTGCCTCTGATTCCATCATTGATAATTTGTCCACCGGATATCACTGTAGAAGCACCCTTGCTATCAAGAACTGGGCTTGATCCCAGATCTAATTTATCACAGGGCATATAAGCGATTAAACCTGCTGGTAAGTCTTTGTTTCTTCCAGTGGTAATTTTTGGGAGTTTGTAATGGGAATCATAGGCGAGGGCGGCGGGAATTAGAGTTTGGAAGTCGCTTTCACTCTCATGTTTCATTCGTATGAGAGATGAGCCCATGGCAATTTGGAAACGGAAAGCATGAAGCCCTTTGCTGAGAGCGATCTTGCCATTGACTTTATCTGCGTTAACTCTGCGACGGACAACTACTTTGTTGGCAATGATCAGTTGAGAAGCATTTTCGCTACCCTTAGCCAAATCAAATTCGTAAACGCCGTCTTTGCCAATGCGAATGTAGCCTTCGTACTCTAGCAGTTTTCGAGGAGAATTACTGCTTATCATTAGGTCTGCAATTGTTACTGAGTAGGGTTTTGCGGAACTCACATCGAAATACTCTAGAGCTAAGCCGGAGGCAGCTATGAGTTTAGCTTCAGATCTACCTTGAGCTTGTTTAGCTTCTTCAGTTAGGATGATGTCGAGACGATCATATCTTTTTTGAATGAGTCCGGGAAGAACCTGGAGCTTTTCTGCGGCAATATTTTTTTGACTAAACTTTGAAGGGCTCAAAGCCTTAAGTTTGTCGGCATTGCGACTGAGGGCTGAATCAGCAAGAGCTATATATTCAATAGATATTGGTGCTTTAAGAGCGAGATTTATTTTATAGTCTTCTTCCATGTCACCTTTCCAGAAAACTGGATCACATACCGTGAGGTCAAACTTGTGCGTACCTTTGGAGAGTGCGATGTCGCCATAGCGTTTTTTGTAGGAAAGACCATATTGCTTGTCAACAAGAATGATGTTTTGGTCAGATACTTTAAAGTCAATGGGACCGGCAGATTCTAGTTCAAAGGAATAGGTGCCACTTTCAGGTACTTGGATGTATCCACTGAAATTGTAGAAAGCTTTAGTCATCCATTTGCTGTCTACCGTATTGTTCATTTTTGGGATGTAAAAACCTTTGACCGCATGGGTCATGAGTGGTGTGTATTGTTGAATGTTTGGAAGTGAATTTTTATCTCCCTGGAAAAAGCCTTTCTCATCAAACTTTGTGGTTTTTATCTCATAGCCTTTGACTAAGAGTCCCTGTGATTGAGGTTTTGATGTCAAAGCTTTTTTAGGCGCTTGTTTTTCGAAATCTATACTTACTGTTTCACTCCAATTCTCTTTCCCGTAGCGCCAGTCGGCCTGGTAGGTTTTGGCTTTTAGAGTACAGCTTTTATTGATAATCAAAGTGCCATCGTAAATTGCGGACTGCGCATTTGGTTCACTACCGTCAAGGGTGTAATAGACTTGAGCTCCTGGTTTAATGTTTTTAAATTTAACTGGATAAGTATCGACCAAAATTTGCGGAGCGCGCCAATTTGGACGGTTTTGATCCACGGTGAATTTACTACTGGAGTCAAAGATCGGTTTTGGTGGACGTGCGTTGGAGTCAATAATAGATTTGCCATTGCGTTTCATTGAGTAAACTGTTCTTTCGCGATCAGTTTGGCTAAAGTCATATGTATCAATATTTTCGCCAATTTGGACTGTTAGGCGGGTCCTGTCATCAGACCACTCAGTTGTAGGCAGGTTCTCACCATATTTATAGGGATAAACCATAACGCGGTATTCCGGGCTTTTACCAAAGGCAGGGACCGAAACCATGTTCCAGGAATAAGAGCGCTGCACATTGGGTACTGGGAATACATAATTAGTATTTCTCCAAAGAATACGCACAAGAAGCATGGGATCCCCTTTCTTAGGTTTAGGCTTCATTTCAATGTAGCGTAAGCCCCATGCGTTGCCGTCCTGTCTATTTATTTTTTTGTCAGCCATGCAGAAAATAAGATCTGTTCCAATTACACCATTGGTACTCTTGCTTGCCTGTCGACCTTTTGCTTTGGGATTTGAGCTATAAATAGCGGCATCACCAGTGATCATCATGCGCCAATCAAATTGATGATTTTGGTCATCTGCTTTTCGTAAATCATCAAAAATAAGTAAGTACGGTCTTTTACCACGTGCAAAGTGAGTTGTACGGAAAACGTGATCCATGGGATCATTCCATTTATAGTAGTACTCGGGGCCACGAGTTTCACCATGCCAAGGACCGTAATCTAGGTGGGCAAAGCCATCGTAGTGTTCGCGGATTTTTGGCAGGTAGGCAAGCTCGGAAAAGCGATCTAGGCTATAGGCTTCCTTGGCAAATGGCTGCATTTGAGATGGCATGGATTCAAGGCCAGGATGATCGAGGTAGCGCAGGCCATTAAGACTTTTGCGCCATTGATAAGCGGAAGTCATTTCAGATACGGAATTAGAAGCAATTTCGGTATTTTTTGCAGTCATCCAATCTCCAGAAATGGGTGCGTAAACACCTGCGAGGCCATCTACCGTTACCATATTTCTAAAACTTGTGTCGATGTAGCCACCGCCATTGCTTACCCAAGGGATACCATCTGCCCAAACTTGGAAATCTCCATGCTGAGGTGACTCATGTCCCATGTAATACTGATCAATTCTATTCTCTAGGTGAAAGAGCATGGAATCAGCTGACCAGTCGTTGCGAGCAGAAGTGATGCCACGTTCATCATCAAACCAAAACTTTTCTACATCTTTAAACTCATCCAAGTTGTCTAATTTATTATAATCAGTCATTTGGGTAGCTGTGAGCAAGTTTATAGCTTTAAGTGAAAACCAATTATGATGAATTTTCCCTGACCAATTATCTTTTGGAGTGCCCTCGAAATAGCTTAAACTTCCTGGGAGTTTAGCATTCCAGACAAAATCCACTAACTTGTCTTCTGGGTAAAAATGCTTCATTACTGACCAGAACTCAAGGTGACCACCTGAGCCGGATGCGCCTGACGCCATCCAATAGCGTGCTTCATCTAAACCAGTGAGGATTTTATCAAGACTTTTGCCATCGGGGCGGCGACGTGATTCGGTAGAAAAACGATAGTAGATTTTTCTAGCGTGTTGGAGGTTGGAATTGGCTCTTGCTAGAAGATGACTATGCTTGAGTAAATTTTTCGGATGATTGGGCCCCTGTCTTTTAGCAATGGCAAGAACTGGAAGCATGGGGATAAATCCTTTGGTGTTCTCATAGGTGATACCATCAGACGATAAGTCATAACTAAGTTTGTTTTTTAAACTCCATTCAGCCATTTTTGCGACGCGGGGGTCATAGCCCTTTTCGCCTTCAATAGCTAGGGCAAGGTAGATTTGGTTGGCGGCCCCAGACATGTGGTTATTGATGTACATTTGACCGGGAATTTGCATACCAGTGGTATATTTACCAAGAGTGCATTTGGAAATCACGCGACGGACAACCGTGCGCTCTTGCTCGCTCATGAAAGGATAAGCATAGTCATATTCAAAGGCTAAAGATAAATGGGTTCCACTGAAGTCATATCCTTTTAAAGTAGCTCCATGTTTCTTATACAATTGTTCTACTCTTGCTTTTCCTCCTTGATAATAGGCATCGTGATAAGCTATTTGCCCAAAAACGACTTCTCTACGAAGGAAATCATAAGCCACATCTTTTATGGGGGCTGCAATAGGATCTGTGTTGAGAATGTCGACTCGACCCTCAAGATAGAGAGCGTGCTCAACAGTAGCTTTTGCGGCTTTTTCACCCAATTCCTGATCTTCAGTGATCAAAGCATATAAGCCCCAACCAGCGATTTTACTGTCTTCACCCCACGGGCTTGTTCTGTAATTGAAATTTGCCGGAACTTTCCACTTTTCTGCATCGCGACGCATCTGCTCCATTTGAAGTTTAAAAATACGTGGTGCCTTTGACCCCATTTTATGAATTTTTTTGAAGCGCTCGATATCCTCGGGACCAATAATAATCCTTGGATGAATACCCACTTTGGGTACTGGACTTAATTTTGAAGCATCAAAACCTGGAGCTTTGTAATGCACAGGGACTTCAAGGGGAGGAGGCAGATCTTTAATTAATTCGCCATTGAGGATGTAATCACCAGGAGCACCGTAACTTCCCTTATAAAATTTTTCTTCACCCTTATGGACTTTTGAAATATCTTCAGCTTGGCTTGCGAAGGTCGCAAAATAAAGAGAAGCAAAAAAGGTTTTTCGTACTAAGTTCATGCAGAGTCCTTGTTAAAAGAGTTATGATTTTAGTTAATAAATTTTTCTCAATATCTTATGTCACGATTTTAATTATTTTTCATAAGTGCTCAATGTATTATAATATGTATTATATATATCACAATGTAAAAAATCAAGTTGCTATTTTTATTTTCTTCTTAAAGCTTTCTTTGGATTTCTTGAAAGCGTTGATAAACAATCTCCGGGAGTTCCCCGTTGGGCCTTGGACTGACATTGAGCAAGAGCTTGGCGCCACGATCACGTAGATATTTGTAAGTGTCCAACATCCATTCAACCGATTTATATCTTTTAAATAGCTCTAGACATCCATATTATTGCCATTTTATACTCTAATCATCAATATGACTTAATATCAATTGGTGAACTTTATCGGCCCAGCCTGGAAGACGCTCGTGAGCAAAGTCTGGGTAATAAACGATGTCCTTTTCTGCAGTTATTTTATTGTAAGCAGCATGCTGACTGGAAGGGGGGCAGATTTGATCCATGAGGCCACAGGCCATGAAGGTTTTTGCCTTGATGCGCTTGCTGATATTTTGGATATCAATGTAGCCCAGTGTATTAAATACTTGTTCTTTTCTTTGATGGAGTGGATCGTGATAGCGAAAGTAATTGCGCAGTTCTTCATAAGCATTTTGATCGAGGTCCATATCCCAAACGCGCTGATAATCACAAAGAAAAGGATAATGGGGCGCACAGAGTTTTATTTTCGGTTCTATAGCTGCGCAAGCGAGGGCTAAAGCACCGCCTTGTGATCCTCCGATGGCGGCCAAATGAGTTTCATCGACTTCGTCTGAGGCACAACCGTTTTTCCTTAAATAAAGGAGCTAATTTAAAACTTATGGCTTATCACTCCGGTGATGAAAAATACATTTATGCTGAACAAGTGATCAGAGTCGCACTCCCAAAATAAATAAAGAAGGAAAAGAACAAAAGATACTTTTTGATGATATTCCCGATCAGCTTTACGGTGTCAAAGCGATTGACCTAAAGGCCGTGAGTGACTCGAATCTGCCCGTTCGCTTTTGTGTCATCGAAGGTCCAGCAATGATCAAGGGAGACAAACTCATCTTCACGAAAATCCCAGTGAAAGCTAAATGGCCAATTAAGATCACGGTGGCAGCCTATCAATGGGGTAGATCTAGCGAGCCGCAGTTTCAGAGGGCACCAAGTATAAAAAAATCATTTGTCATTAAGCAGTCTTAGAAATCATTGTTCTATTTCATAAGTTCCTTTTTAGAAAATTTAAAATTGGATATTAAAGTACTGCGGCCTGACATGAGGCGAAGTCCAATTCGTCCTTGTTTTAACTCGGCAAAATCATCGAGTTCCCAGGAAAATTCCTTTTCAAGTTCAGGCCCACTTACTTTCATAATAAATATAGTTTCTCATTTGTACTCCAAAACCTTCATTAGTTCACCTGGTCGCCCCGGTATAAAGCGCCCGAGTGCCTAGGCACTCGGGCGCGGGAAATAGCGTTTATTGGATCAAGTCTGACCCTTACTTTTTAAGATCGAAATCATAGATCGATTTTATCTCTTCAGCTGTGAGAGCACGATCGTACATACGATACTCGTCAAAGGCGGTTGGTTTTTTACCGGCGAGAATCGCACCATGATCGGCGAAGTAGCCGTTGCCGATGCGCTTTTTCCAATGCAGGGCTTGGGCAGACGATACCTTTTTGCCATTGAAATATACGGCGGTCTCTTTGCCATAGGTAGCGGCAACATGGAACCATTTTCCAGGGACCGTCATCTCTTGTGGTGCAGTCCATGATGAGTGGCCAATACCGCGACCCCATTCGGCCTTTATGTGAGAGGCCCGGGTTCCACGTACCTGGAAGCTAATGGGGCCATAAGCCTGACCAAAGACAGTGAGGTCCTCGGTTCTGTCTCTGAACTTGATCCACATAGAGACTGTAAAGGCATCCTCGCGTTGTTTCAGACCACGTATCATCATAGTAGCTACATCGCCGTAGAGAGCGAGGGCATTGCCTTTGACACCGTCGGGGATGATGGTAGCTCCCTCAACTAGGGCCACTGCACCATTTCCATTCGTGATCGGTGTGCTCTCACCAACAAGTTTTTCACATGATAGATGTCCTAATAGACCAGGTATATCATTGCTGGATACAGCTTTGGATTTTGGAGCCTGATACGCTGCATCACGGGCAAAAGCGGCAGAGCTCAAAAATTGAAATCCTGCGTCTTTTTCATGTTTTACCGAGACTAATGCCTGCCCTATTGCAACCTGTAACTTGAAGGGATGCAGTCCCGCTTCAAGGCCGATAACACCATCAGTTTTAGGTGCATCGACTTGGCGTCGAACCACCACCTGATTGTCGATAATAAGTAGTGCTGAATCACTTCGGCTTTCGGGCATACTAAAGGTATACAGTCCATCGCGACTAATGCGCAAGTATCCACTGTACTCAACTAGTTTTCTAGGCGAATCATTGCGCTCCATAAGATCCACGGACCGACTCAAATAAGGTTTTGCACCTTCGACATCAAAATAGGCTGGCTTGAATCCACTTGTTGGAACAAATCCTGCCTGATCCCGGAAGTTCGGAACCGTTTTGTAGTCGGCCAGTAGGATATCGAGCCGATCGTAACGACGTTCAATTAGGCCTGGCACCACTTTTATGCCCTTTGAGGCCGGTATAAGAGTCGATACTTTTTCAGCAACATTTTCTAACTTGAGACCATCTTTATTGCGCATAAAACGCTCAGGTGCAATTGTTTCATAGTCAGCGCCACTTGGAGCAAGAGCTTTAAGACTAATGCCGTACTGTTCCTCTGCGTCACCTTTCCAGAAGACAGGGTCGCAAACTGTGATATGCAGGGTATGCCATCCCTTTTGAAGAACTACTTCGCCGTAGCGTGGCTTGTAGGAGAGACCAAACTGTTTATCGACCAGAATAATCTGTTGGCCACCCACCTTGAAGTCTATTGGACCATTTGAGGTAAGCTCAAAGGAGTAGGCTCCCGTTTCAGGCACTTCAAGATAGCCTTCAAATGCATAGAAGGCTTTCATCATATGTTTGCCATCCAGCTTACCGTCCATCACTGGAATTGTCAGGTCAGCAAAAGCTTTGGTTACAAGCGGCTTATACAGACCAAGCTTAGGCAGTGAATTCTTCCCACCTTGAAAGAATCCCTTTTCATCAAATTCCGTAGTCTTGATTTCAAATCCCTGCACCTTTAGTCCCGGAGTTTTACCCTCAATAGCAATGGCTTTTTGCGGTTTCTGCAGTTCATAGGTAAAGCTTACTGTATCACTCCAGTTGTCCTTCCCGAAGCGCCAATCTGCGCGGTAAGTGCGAGCCTTTAGTACGCAGCTCTTATCAATGGTAATAGGTCCATTTACAAGAGAAGAAGAAAGGCCTGGAACGGATCCGTCTAAGGTGTAGCGAATCTCGGAGCCAAGCTTACCTGCAGTAAAGAGCACCTCAGTTGGACCGCTGATTACGCGTGGTGCGCGCCACTCAGGACGATTTTGGTCGACTGTGAATTTAGCACGCTCAGCAAGTTCTGGCTGTGCAGGTTTAGCGCCAGAATCAGTCACCTTCTTACCGTTGCGAGACATACTGAAAACGGTGCGTTCTTTGTCGGTCTGGTCAAGGTCATAGACATCGATATTGCTCCCTACCTTCACTGTCAAGCGTGTCCGGTCATCCGACCACTCGGTGCTAGGAAGTTTATCACCAAAATGATGAGGAAAGATCATGATGCGGTACTCCGGACTTTTACCGAAGGCCGGCACAGAGACCATGTTGAAAAGACCGGTGCGCTGCACATTAGGTACGGGAAAAGGGAAGTTGGTATTTCGCCAAAGTACACGAACCAAAAGCATGGGATCACCCTTTTTAGGTTTTGGTTGAAGACCCACGTAGTAGGCACCGCTATATTGACGATTGTAGCTGTCATCTTTCATAGTGAATATCATGTCAGTACCAATTTTGCCCTCGGTATTCATATCTGTATGGCGGTTACCAACAGCGGTGGTGACCTTGTAGAGAACCGCATCGCCAGTGACCAGCATGCGCCAGTCAAACTGATGATCTTTATTATCAGACTTGCGAAGGTCATCCATAATAAGCATATAGGGCTTATCACCCCGGGCGAAATGTAGGGTGCGAAAAACATGATCCATGGGGTCGTTCCATTTTACATAGTATTCTGGGCCACGGGTTTCGCCGTGCCAGGGTCCGTAGTCAAGATGAGCGAATCCGTCATAATGCTCTTTGATAGCGGGTAAGTAGGCAAATTCACTAAAACGATTGATCTGATAGGCTGCTTTCGCATAGCCTTTCATCTGGTACGGCGCAGTCGTCAGTCCAGGATGATCAAGGTAACGAAGACCATTCCAGCTTTTACGCCACTGGTAAGCTGTCGTCATTTCAGAAACAGTTGTAGCAGTCTGCTCGGTACCAACAGCGGTCATAGTGTCGCCGGAAACAGGAGCGAAGATACTAGCCAGACCGTCCACTGTTACCATATTGCGAAAACTGGTATCTAAATATCCACCGCCGTTAGGAACCCACGAAATGCCGTCAGCCCATAGCTGAAAGTCACCGTGCTGTGGACTTTCGTGTCCCATATAAAACTGGTCTATACGATTTTCAAGGTGAACTAGCATGGAGTTGGCAGACCAGTCATTTCGAGCTGACATAATGCCTCGTTCTTTATCAAACCAGTGTTTTTGTACCGCATCAAATTGTTTTAGATTGTCCTGCTTATTGTAATCGGTCATCTTTGTTGCGGTGAGCAGGTTAAGCGCCTTCATATCAAAATACATATAATGGATTTTCCCACCCCAGTTTTCCTTCTCCGTGCCTTCATAGTACTCAAGGGCGCCGGGTAGTTTGCAGTTCCACACAAAGTCAACTTTGGGATCTTCATGATAAAAATGTTTTAATACCGACCAGAACTCAAGGTGACCCCCCGTTCCAGAACCACCAGAGGCGCGCCAGTAGCGCGGCTGATCCTGACCCGTAATAATTTTATCAAGAGGGGTATTATCAGGGCGACGACGGGATCCACCAAAATAGCGATAATAGAGTTTACGCGCGTGGGCTATATTTGAATTTGCGCGAGAAAGAAGGTGACTATGTTTTAATAAATTCTCTGGATGATCAGGACCCTGGCGCTTAGCAATGGCGAGTATTGGCAACATGGGAATAAAACCCTTGTTGTTTTCATAGGTAATGCCATCAGACGATAAGTCGTAGCTCAGTTTATTTTTAAGACTCCATTCCGCCATCTTTGCTACGCGCGGGTCGTACCCTTTCTCTCCTTCAATAGCGAGTGCCAGATAAATTTGATTTGCTGCACCGGACATGTGATTGTTAATATACATATGGCCGGGAATTTGCATGCCCGTGGTGTATTTACCATAAGTACTCTTAGAGATTGTTCGGCGTACAATGGTACGTTCCTTCTCAGTCATAAAAGGGTAGGCGTAGTCATACTCGAAGGCAAGGCTTAGATAGGAGCCGCTGATGTCTTTCTTGACTACAGCTGCCCCATGTTTCTTCATGAGTTCATTAACTCGCTTCAAGCCTCCCTGATGATAAGCGGTATGATAATCAACAAGGCCGAATTTAATTCCAGTACGAAGAAAATCATAGCCCACATCTTTAATGGCTTCCACTTCTTTCATTTTGTTGAGAATATCAAGCCTTCCTTCCATATAGAGGGCGTGATCAACAGTTGCTTTTGCGGCCCTGCGACCTAGTTCATTATCCTCGGTAATGAGTGCGTAGAGCGCCCAACCGGCGATCTTACTGTCCCCGCCCCAGGGGCTTGAACGATAGTCGAAGTTTTGTGGAACCTTCCAATTTTTAGCTTCGCGACGCATATCCTCCATCTGAACACGAAAAATTCGAGGAGCGTCTTTACCAGAGGTATAAACCTTTTTGAAGCGTTCGATATCATCCGGTCCGATGATAATACGCGGATGAATTCCTACTGCAGGGGGCGGGGTGAGTTTGCTTGTATCAAAACCCGGCGCTTTGTAATCCAGGGGGACTTTTAGGGGAGGAGGCAGATCTTTAATTAATTCGCCATTGAGGATATAATCACCAGGAGCGCCGTAACTTCCCTTATGAAATTTTTCTTCGCCTTTGTAAACCTTGGAGAGGTCTTCAGCTTGGCTTGCGGAGCTTGCAAAGCAAAGAGCAGCAAAAATGATTTTTCGTACAGAGTTCATGTAGAGTCCTTGTTAAAAGAGTTTTGATTTTACTTAATAAATTTTTCTCAATATCTTATGTCAAGATTTTGATTGGGTTTTCCGTAAGCCGAAGCTTGAAAGAATTAATAATTGGGATTCCAGTAAAACCTCGTACCAGCTGGTTCCATGTTAGCTTGGAAAATGCCAAAGTTACCTTCATTTTCCCGCCACCAGGTGGTATTATTTGTGACTTTATATTCGGAGTCAAACATCCAATTATTTGTTTTTACAAATCTTGCTGAGCCATCAATATGTAGTGAATTTGCACCTTTATTTAGGTGATTGCCCATGCTGACTCCGCGACCATCACTTTTACCGCCTATTCCTTCTGCGGTGGATTGAGTTGCACTCCAGTTTCTGACGTAGTCATGCATGGCAATGGTGGAGGGATCAACTTCCGTAATTTTATTATGATAATTGGATTTGAAAAGTCCCATTGCTATACGATGGGCGGGGCCGCCACTACCGGGGAGATCAAGGTAGCGGAAAGAATTTTCATAATAAGTCTTAAGGGCAGTTAACTCTCTACCGTCAGCAAGAGTTAGGGTGCCAACTGAATCAATACCAAACTTTCCTTCGGAGACGCCAGGGCATTCATAGCCTTCACGACTTGTTCCCAAGTAAGCAGCTATTTGCTTTAAAAAAGCATTATTGGGATCACTGAAATTTGAGGGGAGGTATTGATCGTTATCATCTGTATAGAGGTTAATAGCAAGGTGATGTTGCTTTAGATTGTTAAGGCAGATCGCTATTCTAGCTGATTCACGAGATTTCTTTAATGAGGGCATGAGTAAAGAAGCCAAAATGCCAATAATAGCTACGACAACAAGAACTTCGATCAGGGTAAATGTTTTATTTTTCATAAGATCTCCATGTATTATAATATGTATTATATATATTATTTTATAAAAAGTCAAGCGGTGTAAGTGATTTTATGTAATTGTTTATCAAAGCTTTTATGTAATTTCTTGAAAGCGCTGGTAGACAGTCTCCGGGAGTTCTCCATTCGGTCTTGGACTGACATTGATTAGAAGATTAGCACCGCGATCACGAAGGTATTTGTAAGTGTCCAACATCCATTCAGCAGATTTATATTTTTCTTCTCTCAAATCGCTGTAGTCATTCACATTATTATCAATTTATACTCTAAGGATTAATATTGCTTAAGATGAATTGGTGAACTCGGTCAGCCCAACCGGGGAGGCGTTCATGGGCGAAATCTGGGTAATAAACGATATCTTTTTCTGCAGTGATTTTATTGTAAGCAGCGTGCTGACTTGAAGGTGGGCAGATTTGGTCCATGAGGCCGCAGGCCATGAAGGTTTTTGCCTTGATGCGCTTGGTGATATTTTGGATATCAATATAGCCCAGAGTATTAAATACTTGTTCTTTCCTTTCATGGAGTGGGTCATGGTAGCGGAAGTAATTGCGCAGTTCTTCATAAGCATTTTGGTCCAGGTCCATGTCCCAGACGCGCTGATAGTCACTCAGGAAAGGGTAGTGCGGTGCACAGAGTTTTATTTTCGGTTCTAGAGCTGCGCATGCGAGGGCTAAAGCACCGCCCTGTGAACCACCAATAGCGGCCAAACGAGTTTCATCGACTTCGTCTAATGACATGAGTATATTGGCGAGCTGAGCTGTGTCCAGAAAAATCTTTTTAAAGAGCAGGGCGTCGGGCCCTGAATCGATGCCACGAATAATGTGCCCTTTGAGAGTGTTACCCAAAACAGCGCTGGTGTCCTGTGAATTACCTCCTTGCCCACGACAGTCCATAGAAGCAATGGCAAAGCCAGAGTTAACCCATGAGAGTTTTTCCGACCATTCACCTGAGTGGTAGCCATAGCCGTGAAACTCGATGACACTTGGAATGGGCTTGGAGATATTTTTAGGTCTTAGGTATTTGGCGTGAACACGAGCGCCATCAACACCAGTGAAGTAGAGTTCAAAGGCCTCGGCATTTGGGAACTGAAATTTTGAAGGGATAAGTTCGACTTGGAAATCAAGCGCCTTCATTTCGGTGATATTGCGGTCCCAGAATTGATCTATGTCATCAGGGCAGGGGCTTGAGCCCCTATATGTTTGGAGTTTTTCAATTGAAAAGTCAAAGGCAGGCATGATGGCTCTCTCTATTTAAGGATTTGGAAATTGTATCATAAAAATATTTAAATCTTTTTACTCACTTTAAAATTGGATATTAAAGCACTGCGACCTGACATAAGGCGAAGGCCTATTCGCCCTTGTTTTAGCTCGGCAAAATTGTTTAGTTTCCAAGAAAATTCCTTATTGATTTCAGGTCCACGAACTTTCATACTGAGATTTTTTCCGGTCTTCTCAAAAATGAGCTTATATTTTACTCCAGGTTTGAATAAGCCTGTATTCCAATAGCTTCCTGGTATTTCTGTACTTTTATTAAACTTCTCATCAGATATTGACGGGTAGCGGCGCGCTCTTAGGTATTCCCCCTCAAGGTCATAACGGTTGACTGCATATGATATGTGGTAAAGTTTCATATTGAGGAAATAAAGAGGCATACGAGGTTTTGTCCTAAGGTGATTCCATTTGGAAATATCTTCTTTGTAAGGACCAATACCGATACCACGAGCGTGAAAGTAAAGGATGTTTACATTCCTATCTAAATTATCGAGTCTCGTAAATTCATATTCAATTTTAATATCTCCTTCAAATTCTTGCTTTGTCCATAAGACCATTGACTGGGCATTATCATCTGGATCGGGACCTGCAGTTAGGATCATCCCTTTAGGAGTATTTTTTACCGTTGAATCAACTGAGTCCAAGAACCAATTTTCTTGCCAATCTTTTTTGCAGTCATCATCTAGGAGTGTTTTTGAGTTCATAATGTTTTTTTATTTATTGTTTTTGTCTTAATTGTTGCTGATTCTAGGTATGAAAAGGAGTGTAAAAGACAATAACAAATAAGTACATAGAAGAATTTCATAGTTAATCCAATATTTATATTGTAATACATAATATAATACTGTATATATTTTACAATGTGATTTTTTTAATTTAACAAATGAGTGATTTATGAAACTTCAGAAAAAAATTCCCTTCTTATTTTTACTTAGTATAAATGTAATCAGCCTATGCCAACTAATTGGGCAAGAATCACGTGGTGTACTTCCAGAAGAATTAACGGCAGAAGAAATACTCAATGGCAATTACATTTGGCCGGATTCGCCTAAGATAGATATTCAGAGAGTGGGTCAAGAAAAAGGTTTTAAGCAAAATGCTTTTGGCAAGATGCCAGAAGTAGGAATTCATCCACGTCTTTTATTTTCGGAGGAAGATATTCCAAAAATCCAAAAGCGTATAAAAAACACTCGAATGGGCACTAAGTCCTATGCCAATATGAAAAGGCGTGTGGCTGTACAGAGTGCCGATGGAACGGCTTACTCCAATACTTTAGAGGCATTAGAGTCTGGAGATGTTGAGAGAGCAGCCAACTTAATAAGTGATTATAAAAATGCAGGTAAGGGACCGATCACGGCTTATCATCACCGTCATTCATTTGTCTATCCATTGTTATTTGATAGCTTCATCTGCTTAATTGAAAACGATGAAGAACGCGGTGAAAAACTTGCAAAAGCCACTGCGACCCTCGCAAAGATTTATCAGGCTCGTTTTGATGCCATGGATGCGGATGCGAAAGCCGCAAAAATAGAAAGTACTAATCAAGTTAATGGCGATGGCAATCAGATGCATCCAAATGGTCAGCTGAACTCAGATGTTTGGCGAAGCGGTAGAAGAAAGGCCTTTGATGGAGATCCATTTTACGTTTATGCTTACGATTTTAATTTTAAGTGGATGAATGAGCTTGATCGCAGTACTTGTCGTCAGACGATTAACTCATTTATCAATGGCAAGACGACTATGGGCTCACATATGCCTCATCATTTTCGTAATTGGAATTGGGTAGCTATTGGTTCCGGTGGTTTACTTAGTTCTGCAGCTGCAACACTTGGAGAAGAGGGTAATGATGCACGAGTATATAACCATGCGCGCGAACTCATCAATGACTACCTGACTTATGGTTGGTCGGAAAAAGGAGCCTCGCGCGAGGCTATTGCCTACACGCAATTTGGTTTACGTTGGTTGATGCCTGCCATGGTAACACTCGCTCGCAATGGCGATAACCTATGGAATACAGATAACTGGTATAAGTCATTGGAATGGTATGCCCAGTCAGTACAAAATGAAGATGGCCGTTTTCTTAGTCATGGAGATGGTGGAAATGATGGCGTGCTGGATTTGACTGCAATAATGTTTAAAAATGCTTACCCAGATAGCGAGCTGGCGGATTATGTCTTAGCTGAAACTCTAACAGGTTCAGATGATCCCGAAACTGATAAGGGGCTAATGCTTTTGAGAACTATTTTTGCGGTAGATCCCGATAAGGACCTTGAGGAATATAAAAAAGGATCAGAACTTGAACTAGCAATAACTCATTTTGACCCTGAACGCAATCAACTTATCACCCGTAATAAATGGGGCAGAGATCAACTCAAGCTTAACTTTGAATGTCGAGCTGATTCTTTTGCGCCCAATCACCAACATGCTGACCGAGGTATATTTTCTATCACTGGAGCAGGAAAGACCTGGGGAACAGAACATTTTAGAGGAATAGAAAGTCGTCATCATAGTGTGGTGACAATTGATTATAAAGGTCAGGGTTACTTTGCGCCTCCGGGCAAGTGGCTAAGTTTAGTTGATAATGAGCACGCGACCTTTGGTGTATGCGACAGTAAGTACGCCTATGATTGGTATTTTCATCCAACTTTATCAGGTTTTGCCGACAAGAATAAGTCGCGTAGAAAATATGCGAGATGGTCAAGGTTTGTAGAGGATACAGATTTGTGGTTAAAAGATCATCCCGATTTTGATTGGAAAGCCAATATCGATCGCAGTCCGCAAATTGAAAAATATTGGCGTGGTTTCGAAAAGGGTGATCCGAGAATGTGGGATGAATATTCACGTCCGGTGCGCGTGCCCTTTAATCCAGTGGAGAAAGCTTTTAGAACGGCAGGTCTTATTCGGGGAGAAAACCCCTATGTGCTAATTATGGATGATATTAAAAAGGATGATAAAGCGCATACTTATGATTGGAATATGATGTTTGATCCTGACACAGAGCTCATTTCAATTGATACAGATGAAATTTTATTGGGTTCAAATACAGACTTAATAAAAGGGGGATTTACTTATACTTTTAAGCGCAAGGGGCCAAAGAAAGCTTCACAACTCTACATTAAAGTACTTGAGAGAACTATTCCAAAAGATGTTCAGCACAATCCTGAAATACGACTCGAAACAGCGGATTTTAAAGAAGCGAGAAAGTGGCCAGAGGGACGGAGTTATGGTCTGACCAAACGTTTGGTAATCCCGAGTTTTAGCCGCGAACCTAAATTCAAAGTTTTGCTTTTTCCTCATTATCAAGGTGACGAACTGCCAAAAATAGAGTGGAATAATGACAAGACTGAAGTCAAAATTCAATGGAAAAATCAAATTGATATACTGTCGTTTAGCCAAGCAGATGGTGGCCGTACACGAGTGGTAATTGAACGTAATGGAAAGATAATTAGCGAGGTAGATTAATTATGATAAGTAGAATATTCAGCATTGGTTTTATTACTTTATTTTGTTGTGCATGCGAAAACTCAACAAAACAATCGCAAAATGAGGAAGTGAAGAGTTTTGAATTAAGTCCAAATACTTCTTTGTTTGATATCGATATTCCAATGGTACAAGGCGAGGTATTGGAAGTAGAAGAGCATTTGGATTTAAAAATGCTCGAAGATCAGAATAATTTCGCTTATTCACCTAAAGAAATTCAGCAGCATTTTTCCAAACCCTACACACTGAAATATGATTTCACCGGATTTGATCCCGACAGTGTTCGTCGAGTACCTAAGCCGGGGATTCATCCTCGTGTTTTTTTTGGACCGGATGAACTTCCTGACTTAAGAAATCGTCTTAAAACGACTCTGCCTGGGCAGAAGATCATGACTTCAATCAATAAAGAGCTGAACAATAATATTCGCAAAGAAGGCAGCCCTACAAGTGCAGGGTATCAAGCGCTAGTAAATGGCGACGAAACTGTGGAGATCCATAAAAATATTTCCATAGCTTACGGGGCTTTATACGAAGCCTTCCGTTGCCTTATTGAACAGGATGAAGAAGGTGGTAAGCAAGTGGCTAAGGCCATTGTGACCATAGCAAAGATTGATCAGAAAAAAATTGCCGCTGAGATTAAGAAATTTAAAGAAAAGAACCCCCAGGCGAAACGCATTGATTTTCGAGTTACGGCAAAGAATCCATCACAGAACGGTGCTCTAGGTTTAATGTACGACTGGGCTTATCATTTTATGAATGAAGAGCAAAGAGATATAGTTCGCGAGGCGATTGTTATGGCGTCGAATAAGATGACTTTGCAGGGTGCGCAAAACCTGCGTACAATTCGAACAAATTCCAGTAATTGGATTTCATGGACATCACGTCTCGTGTGTTTGCTCGCAGCAATAGAAGGAGAAGAGGGATACGACCCGGTGGCTTATCAGCATTCAGTACAGGCAATGAAGTGGTTCTTTTCTTTGAGTATTTTTCCTGATGGAGAAAGTCATGAAGGCTGGGGAAAACAATTTCTCATGGCTGAATTAGTTTACATTATGGCGAGAAGAGGAGAGTATTTTTTTGCGAACCAAAATGTTCGCAATACTTTTAATAGATATTGGCTTCATGCGCTCAATCCATGGGGACGTAAAGATGAAGAGTTTGGTGGGGTTTCAGGGCCATTTACATTCTATGATTCCCAGGGAGGAACAAAGACTCGTATCCCTTCCTTGCCAGATATTTTGGTTTACAAAAAACTTTATCCCAAAGATCCGGCCATAGATTTTATTTATCGTAGTGCGATGGGAGAAGACTACGGCAGTTTTTCTGAACGCATTAATTTACGGCATCATTTCTCAACTTATGACGGTTTCTGCAAAGCCATTTTTGCGATGAACTTTGATCATAGTAAGACTTGGGAAGAAGCTCATGCTGATTTAACAAAAGATAAGGATTTAACGTACTTTAGCGTAGATACGGGGAATATGATTACGCGATCAGACTGGAGTCCTGATGCCCTTTACTTTCACTATAATAATCGTTCCATGCCGGGTGGACACAAGTACTCGGACCGCGGGCACTTTAATGTATATGCCGATGGTCGCTATTGGGGGATTTACGAAAAAATGCGTCAGGTGAGGGAAGCCTTTTTGCCGATGAACCGAAGCACAGTGATGATTGACGGGCGGGGCGTGTCTATTGCTCCAGGTAAATGTGTGGATCATGTGAGTAATGACTTAACGAGTTTCACAGTTAGTGACTTGAAGATAACTTATGATTATTCCCACAACTACCTCTTTCCTTTGAAGGGAGAAGATAGAAAGAAAAAAGTTATGTTGCCACATTCATATAATGAATTTCGCTTAGAGCCGTCGGAATACCCTTATTATAATTTAACTCAGGATATGAGGCCTCATTGGTACGACAGCCTCAAAAAGCCCTATGATCAACGCATGGGGGGAAGTAATTCAGCAGCTTGGAGAAAGCATGATATCCCCATGAAAAAAGCTTTTCGTACGGCAGGTATGGTACGTGGGAAGCATCCGTATATTCTCATTGTAGATGACATACAAAAAGATGATCAAAAAAGGCATTACGAATGGGGAATGACTTTGGCGAGTGATGTGAATTTAAATAAGGCGTCAAAAGATTTGGCTATTTTAGGAGACGACAAAAACCGTCAATTAGTGGTACAAATGCTCAGTGCGGATGGACTTGAAGATGCCCCCAAAATAAAAGAAGTACGCAGTAAGAATCCACCTCAGCCGGATAAAGTCATCCCTAAGTTAGTGTTCAATTCACATGCTAAAGCCCCAAACTTCAAAGCGCTTATCTATCCTCCACGGGGTGAGCAAGCACAAGTTAGCTGGAATGAAGACAGAACTCAGCTCACACTTACTTGGTCAGACCAAGTGGATTTGATTACTTTCCGTGAGGCAGAAGATGGAAGGACTCGTATACAAATTCAGCGACAAGCTAAGTGTATAGTTGAAATCAAATGATAAACAACAAGATATTTAATCTATGTTATCTTAGTATTTTAAATGCAATAATATTTAATCTAAATGCTGCAGATTTGTCGCCAGAGGCTATGCGTTCGCCGGTGAATCAGGTTTTTCAGTTTAAAGTAGAAGTGAAAGAGACGGGCTGGAAGCAGGGGCCGGACACTAAAACGCTTAGCTATCTTTGGATTCCTGAAAAAACAAAAAAAGTCAAAGGTGTTTTAATTCTCTGCAGTAATGCACCCGAGCATATACTCGTAGGACATGAAAAATTACGCGATGTTTGCCGTAAACATGACTTAGCCATCTTTTGGGGTGTGCGGTCCTTCTATAATTTTGCCTCTAAAGAAAATGAAAAAATTGTTGCCTTAGCAGAAAAGATTCTTGTTCGCTTAGCGGAGGTTTCTGCTTATAAGGAACTTGCTACGGTTCCCTGGATTCCCCTTGGTGAATCGGGACACCTTTTGATGGTTCAGGCTCTATTAAACCATCGGCCTGAACGCTCAATTGCGGGGGTCGCACTCAAGGATCCCGCGATGGCCAACAGAGCCTGGGAAGTTCCTCTTCTCTCTATCCACGGAACCTCACATGAGTGGAGTCAGACCAAAAAAGATTATCTAAATATATGGAATGGTAAAGATAATAAAGAGGGTTTGAGGTCTTATCAGAAGTATTCAGAAACCGCCAAAGCCAGAAGAGATTGGCCGGCCAGCCTGGTGCTCGATCCCGAGAGTGGACACTTCGAAATTTCCGAGCGTTTGGTTGAGTATGTGGCGGAATTTATCGATGCCATTGTACCGCTTCGTTTAAATCCTGGAGGTGAATTAAAGCCAATAGATTTTTCGTCTACTTATCGTGCGGATCTTGCATACAGAAAAGAACAGGTCCCGACGCCTTTTGCCGCTGATCAGGATGGCGTAGGTTTTTGGTACCCCACAAAAGAACTAGCAAACAAAGCTCAGGAAATAAGTGATTATAATTGGGACGCCGAATCCCAGTTAGTCGGCGTAGCTAATACGGATGGAGAAGTTTTTAAATTCAGCTTTGGGGGTATTTCCTATATCGATGTGAATTATCCTACAGAGAAGCATCCTAATGCTCCAGTGGTAAAAATGCTGGATGACGGCATCACTTTTGAATTGAAATCTGTCGTAATGGATAAACTTCCTGCCGAATTTAAGCAGGCGGGTCTTTCCCTTTCAAAAGTGCCAGGTACACCAACTGTGGAATGGGTTTGCGGTGCCTTTGAACCTTTAGGTAATAATCGCTTTCGAATGGCTATTGATAGAACCTGGCCGTCACCATTGTACTTTGCCGTTCGCCATACAGGTACGAATAAAGTACGCGGGGTTTGTCAACCCATTCAGATGAGCCGCTGGGGTGAGCCAAAAACTAATGTGGGTCAGTCCATTAAATTTGATCATATCGAGGATGTGAAAGTGGGAAGGAAAGAGCTGCACTTGAAGGCAGAGAGCAATAGTGATTTACCCGTGCGTTTCTATGTGGATTCAGGTCCTGCGATCATTCAGGGGAATAAACTCATTTTCACCGAGATCCCCCCAAAAGCTAAATTTCCAATTGTTGTAGAAGTCGTGGCCTGGCAATGGGGCACAAGTAAGGGAGAGGGCGTTCGCCGAGCAAAAAACGTACACAATACTTTTCGCATATTAAACTCCGAGTAATTGAAGAATTGTTCTCAGGTAATGAATGTGGATAAAAGTAGCGAGATATTTGACAAGGCTCTACTATGGATTAGTGCTGGAGAGAAAGTAACTGTCTTTGAGGAGAAATTGATTCAATGGCAGGGCAAAAAAGATGTTAAATTATTAGCAAGCGGTAATGTCACATGGTCGGGGAAATAGTTTTTATCCGCCCGTATGGCAATACCTTGCGCATGTAAGTCCGGCATAGAGTGTCGGACCCGAGTTTGGGACCTCGTGAATGATCTCCTCCTAGTCATGCTCCTCACGGAGCACGCTACATCCTAGCGGACTCACAGGTGAGCCCTGGATCAATTTAGATCCCTTTTGTGCCCCTAGAGCCTTAGTCCGGCAAAAAATATGCGTGTTGGACCCACCCAATTAAACCATTCACTTAGAGTCATTTATTCAATCTATATCCTTGCCAGATTAATAGATTAAGTGGATTTGATTACTTTCCATGACGCACAAGAATGATAATTGAATGCGATGGCAAAGTTATGCGTAAGCTCATATGAGTCTCTAAAAAGATAAGAAATTTTTAGAAAAAAAAATGGCTATGATTCGTGGCTGAATTTAGATGACTCAATGTAATTTATGAGATCAAATTAATGATTGAGCGAAATAAATGTATAGATGCTAAATTCTCTCTAGTGTCGGTACTGATAGGTTGCGTTATTGAATGTGCTGGCGTCTACGCCACCTGTTATATAGAGCTTAGTATTTAAGTTAAAGCCTGTACCCCAAATAATTCCGTGTGGCAGTTGGGGCCCCTTGCGAAAAGTGTTTTTCCCTGGTGAAAATATGTACACATCGCGATCAGAAGTTTTGTTGCGACCACTCATGATCCAAATTTCCCCTTTATAGTGAGCTACAGCGGCAGAGCGAGGTGAATTGGGGACAGCAATAGTTGTCCAGCTCATAGTTCCAAGATCTAAAATAGCTAGGTATTTATGATCGACAATGTGGTAAAATTTATCTTTGAGCTTAGCTCCATAGGAAGAACCCTTGCCTAGAGGTCCCTTGTTTTCTACTTGCCATTGTGAATCACCATCTGCCAAGCTAAACAAGTGAATTTTATGATCTTCTTTTTCTTGTCCATACCCCATGAGGTAATAACGGTTTTGGTGGTTGAATGAGAGGGCACTGGGAAGTGCAAGAGGGAGCTCGGGAAGAGAACTGATTTTTTTACTTTCGATATCAAAGGATTGGGCAATCGGGGGATAAGTTTTTTGACCTTCTGCATCACGAGATTCGCCGCCGGCAGTGATAATGTTGTTTCCTAGGTAGGAGAGGCCACAGTATGCCCGTGCCATGCCATAATGGGCTTCTATTTTCCATTTTTCACCATCAAAACTTAGGAGCTCTTCGTGACATTTTCCCTGATTGGGGAAGTCATACATGCCTGTTAAGGCCCATTCCATATAGAATTTCCCGTCGAGGACATCACCGCCTAAGTCATGAGTTCCACTGGGCATTCTAGCCACGAGTTTCCAATCGCGTTGCCAGGCGTCCTTGGAGGATTCTTTCACGTAGTGATCCTTTCCGGATCTAAACCAAATACTCCCCAAGTCATCAACAAAAATTTTATCGATTTTATACTTAGTTTGATACACAGTGATGTGATCTTTCTTTTTGAGGTCGATGATTTTATTGTTATCACAAGAGATCAGCATACCTCCACTGGGAGCAATGGTAAGATCGGTGATTTTGGCTCCTTGGATCAAGCTAGAATAATCTTTCCAGCCCTGATTGACTTTGGAAGGATTCAATCTGAAAATTTGTGTATCATCTGCAATGATCAGCTTGCCAGTTTCATCATTAATCAGGTGTTGCCATTTCCCTTTTGGCACATTATCCACCTTTCGCCATTGTTTTGAGCTGGCTTTGAGGAGCCATACTTCATTATCCACTAAAGTCCAATAATTACCATAAACATCAAAGCTTCTTTGACTTGATGATTGGGGCCATTGACTTGCAGGCTTAGGGGTATTGATTGGAAATTCCGGAAAGTTGTTTTGCTTTGATAAAACAAAATCTTCCGCCATGAGGCAAAGACTAAAGCACAGTAAAAAGAGTATTTTCATGGTGATACCTAGGTTCTTATTTTTTTTTCTTAAAATCTCAGATTGATTAGAAGGGGGAATTATAGAATTTCAGATCTTTGATCTCGGCTTTTAAGCCTTTGCCAATAATCACTGTGTTTGAAATGAATCCTAGGGGAAGATTTTTTTCATATTCTAATGTTTGGCCGTTCAAAGTAATGACAACTTTATCTTTAAAAACGGCTAATTGGTAGTCATTCCATTGCTCTGCAATGAGCTTAAAATCATTGTTTCTTTGACGGAATCGGCAGCTGGATAAGTCGTGCCCATTATTATGTACGTTGTGATTAAGCCCAAAGCTACCTGCGAGTTGCAAGAGACTACCATTAAATTTCTTTTCGGGTTTAATTTTTAGGCTTAAGGTAAATTGCCCAGGAAAGTCAGCCACTTGTGTAAACTCCTGTCCTGCTTTTACTTGTTTTGATTCTAAAATAATTCTTTTATCAGAGTTAGAATAATTTGGCATCTTTATAGTCGCAGGACCCTTTAAAAAATTGTGTTTTACCGCAAATGCATCAATATCTAAAAGGCATTGAGTCGTTTCTTCTAAAGTTGCACTGTAGTTGTACACGATAAAGGCGTGACGAGCTCCTTTATAGAGTTTGAATTCTGACGAATATCCTTTGCTATACAAGGCATTATGGAATTCTCTTGCCATTTTTTCAACAACAATAAAGTCTTGGTCGCCGTGAAGAATGAGAGCGGGTATGGGCTGCGTCGGGATGTTGAAGACGGGAGAAGCTTGTTTAGCCTTGCTAATCGGATCATTACAGGGTTTTACATTACTGATCCAGGGTTCATAAGTTAAGTCAGTAATGCCATTGCAATCAACAAGTGCATTGGCTCGAGCTTCTGGTTTGACAATTGTAGCCATACATGAAGCTAGGTGACCTCCGGCCGAATCGCCAATGACAATGAGACCTTTGGGGTCAATTCCATAAGAACTGGCGTTTTTGCGAATATGAAGCATGGCCTTTTCACAATCGGAAATTAGCTCAGTTAATGAGGGACCAGCAATAAATTCTTGGAGCTTTTTCTGCTCATTAATTTTATTTTCTTCATCACTTAATTTTTTATTCCAACGGTAATTTTTTGTCTTTAGCAAGCGGTAATTGATGCTGAAACAGACTGCACCCCTAGATGAAAAATAGCGCATGTGGGGGATGAAATTTTCTGGTTCTCCCGCTAGCCAACCACCACCATGAATAAATACAAATGCGGACCGTTTGTCAGATTCTTGCCAATTGTCAGGCAAGCTGGAAATTAAGCGTAATTGATGTTGTGAATCAATGATTTCACTTTTAATTTCGCGTTTATCATGTTCCGCAAAATAGCGTAAATCATTAGCTTGTAATACTGTTCCAAACATAATTAGAAGTGAAATTATTTTCATGCTTTACCTTTTACTACTGTTTCTTATAATGAGTTCAGATTGAACTTTATGGTATTCTTTCTCTTCAAGTTCTCCGTTAATGTCACGAAGTAATAATTCTATGGCCAAACGACCGAGAGTTCAACTTTGTATTGGTAAACCTGATTCACTGGAGAAAGCATTTCCTCTGGAAAGGTGACAAATTAGGCTGAATGGAATAAGTAAAAGCAAAAAATAGTTCATTTTGATAAAACTCCTCTATGTATGATAAAATGTATTCTATAAAATCAATAAGTCAAATGCAATCCACATATCTTCAAAATCCACACTTGGCACTACGCCATAACTATGATACTTTTTTTGAATCAGTAAAAAGCTATAGCCATTTTATATTCCCTGTCGGAATTGGTTTCATCCGCACCCCCCCATTCACATAGATGGGGAGGGTGAAGTACATAGCATGAGCTCTCGCATTATTAGCATCACCTGCTTTATACCACGGGAGATACCCCCGCAAATCATTCCCATACATGGCCACTGCAAGACCAAGCTGCTTATGATTACTCATACTCCCGACCTGCTCAGCCTTGGCTTTTTTAAGGCTAGGCAAAAGCATGGTTGCGAGAATAGAGATGATAGCAATAACCACCAATAAGGCTGCAAGGATAAAAACTTATGATGGTATTTTATTTTCGACTAAGCTCACTTCTATCTCCTGGTGAATTACCCAGACGCAATTCATCAACCTGGTCTCCAATAGTAATGGTGTAACGACCATTGCCACCAGTTATCTTCGGTAGTTCATCCCCTTGCTTGTGGGCGTAGATGAGGGTTCTGAATTTCGCGGTCTTGGCGGCATTCTTAAACTTAAGATTATAGGGCATCTTCTTAGTATTAAGATCCATCTTCGCACGATCAACATCTTGTGTCGGTAGCGAATGCTCTATAACAAAGGAACCCTCTCCCTCATTGCCAAACATATGAACGAAGAGACGTTGGCTTGGATCTTTGGGGTCCACCAGAATGGCGGTATTAGCCGTGATCGTGTGATCTCCCAAATTCTGTTTGAAGTCATCAGGGAGCGCACCATTCCAGACATATTCCCGCTGCTTATCATCCTTTTTGACATCATCAAGAATAAGGATGTAGGGATGTTTCCCTCGCGCAAATTTGGCAGTGCGGTAAGCATAATCAAATTCTTTTTTCCCACTGTAGTTCTTTGGGTCAAAGGGAACTTCATTGGGTTCGAGAATTTGGTGCTGGGGGCGATCGCCAAAATACCAATTAACGAGATACTTAAAGGGCATATTAAACCAGGGGCGTGCATCTGGTTTCAATCGCGTGTAGTTAAGGTTGGGCCAGGGGTTATTTGCCTGACGATACGCCGCGGTGAGGTCACTACCCATACTATCAAAGGTAGCATTCTTGTCTTTGGCTACCCCACTATAGTGAAGTGTACGTACAGCAGAGTTATCCTGTCCTTCACCATCTACGGTTACTAAAGAGTTGGCCCGACTGTGGTGATTTGCACGGCTACGAAAGGTAAGCCATTGCCGTCCCAGGCCGTTCACCTGAAAATAACCCCGAATGGGCGCCTGGTGTCCCGCGGTGACCACCCGTGCTACGTAGTAGAGCTGTAGCGCATCGGCTCCCCAACTCGAACGACTGACCATATGACCTCGGGCATCACTAAAATATCCCAGGGGCTCGCCGGTTTCTTTCACTACTTGTTTCAGATGATCCTGCAGATCTGCAGGTCCTTTCCAATCTTGGGTATAGATCGCAGATATCATCCATGATTCTTGAGAAAAAGTTCTCGGCCGCAATGAAATATATTTCTTAGGACCCGAATCAATGACGTGCTTCATAAAATTGAGAATAGGATCATCCGGATAGGCATAATGTAATACATTTATCGCTGCGATAGGCAAGGGATGATTACCGCCATTTTTCTGGTCATACATCACCGTACCTGGATCCCAGGGCAGGGTATTGTGGAAACGGAACTTGGCTATATTATTGTACATTGCCTTACTGGAGATTATTTTCTTTCCCTTGGGCTGCATCATAGATATGACCGACATTTGTGTAGAGGCTATGTTACTCTTACCCATACCTTCGCGATGAACACCCGACTCGGGGTCATTCATCACCTCTGCGCAGAGTTCAACCGCCCGCACCGCCTCTTTATAGGTGGAGGGATCAAAACCATTCTCCCCGTAGATAGATTGAAGTGTAATCACCATGTCCCCGGTAATCCATGGTTGCCAATTTGAGCTATTACATTGCCCGGCAGGCATGGTAAACATGCCTATGGAATAGGAGCCAGCGGTAGCGGTTGCCAACACCTTGCGAATAATCGCCCGTTCTTCAGTTGTCATGAAATTGTAGAGGTAGTCATAGAGAATCGGGGTCATGCGCCGCCCGAGAATACCCTGTGTTTCTTGCCAACTACTAATCTTGCGCGAAATATACCAATCGAAATGCTGTTGTTGCAACGTAGCCGACTCCAACATCCCGTCAATTAGAATACGGGCCATGTCTGTATCGGCCGTTAATAGGGCCTCTAAGGCCAAGGCAATACGGGCCGTTGCAGCCCAATCAACATCGTGCTGGGGGTAGCTTCCATTTTTTAATTGGAAGGGATTTTGACCCGCTGGCGGTTTATCACTTGATGTGGAATTTGGACTATAGTTCTCAAGCTCATGACCAAACATAGTGCGGGCATATATATACATAAATGAACGATTGTTGTTGCCATGCCGGGTTTTACTAAGGGCCTCTCGAATTCGAGGGAGGTCCTCGAGGGTCATATTAAGTCGTGGATGGCTATAGGCGGGTAGATCTCCGCCGTTAAAGCGCTCTTCTGCAAAGCCCTGCAATTGATATTGAGGAGTTGGTTCGGGAAACCATTTCTTTACAAATGAGTTGGGGTAGGCACGGGTGCTGTAAGGATCCTCCGGCACGCGCATGGTTAAGGAAGGAACGCCGTTCTTATAAATCTGGAGCACCTCTTCATTATTAAGCATCTTATCATAAAGGGCTACTTCATCGATAATGCCCTCGAAGGCGTAGTTATCTCCCGGAATATTAAAAATAAGTTGGGGAACCCCAGTCGCTTCATTCGATAGAGGCGCATAGGCTTTGGTGCCCGCCAGCCAACCATTAACCCAGAGCTTTCGCATCTGACCGGTTGGACCATAACTAATCACAATATGATTCCAGTTACCTTCCAGCTGTATGGGATAGCGAAGGCTCCCAAACATCAAGCTACTGCGATTGGCGATCTTAGAAGTATTATGGCTATTGTCCATGGCCCAATAAGGCTTGCCATTCTCACCCTTCGCTTGAAAGAAAGACGCCCTACGACTATCTCTTTCGGAGGTCGCCCAAAAAGAGATGGTAAATTCATCCGCGAGGGCTTTGAAGGATCCAAAGTCAATAACCCCGCTTTTGTGTTTATCTGGCCTGATGGCCAACCCATTGCCTAGCTTGCCTTCGGGAACAATGGATGCGGCTTCGGACATGGTGACAGAACTTGCCTCAGGCATGGCATCAAAATTCCAGTAGGCTATGGGGTCAATGGACTTCCCCGCTATTTTTGCGATTCGTTCAGAGTGGGAGCCAATCACAAGCCCGTCAAAACGATCGGCGGGCATCTCGTAGAATGTTGTAGTTTTCGGACCCTTATCCGGAGTAAAAATAGCTGCATTAACCAGGGCGGTGTCGCTTCCTGAATTATTGGATGTCTTTAAGCGTAACTTGTAAGCCCCCGCCTTATTGGTGGAAAAGCTTGTAAGAGGATCACTCGCATTAGCAAAGCTAGGTTTTGCTCCCGCCGGCTTTTTCACGACCTCCCAGAGGTAAACTGTCTTTCCTGCAGTTGAGCCTTTTTCTTGATCTGTGTACATTTCCCCACCAGCCATGGTAAAACCGGCCTTGCCATCTTTTAGCCATGCTGTATACCCCATTCCCCCATCGGCGATGGGACTTCGCTTCTCAGTAGCATAGTAGCTTAGTTGGCTTAATTCTTTGACCTTCTCAGCAGAAAGCGCGCTGCCGTATATTCGTAACTCATCAAATAAGCCGAAAGATCGATGTTGATGACTCCCCCCAGAAAATTCCATGGATAATTGTACCGCTGGATTCCAGCTTGATTTTAAGGGTAGAGTTTTGGATTCACCCTGGTAATAACAGCTTATTTCCTTAGCCCCCCATACCACCACTACGTTATTCCATTGGTCTTTTTTCATTGTGGGAAAGACAAAGGGATATAGGTGGCTTGTATCCCCAACTAGGTGGGAGAGAGTAAACCCTCCTTTATTGTGGCCACTCACATTTAATACCCGCTTACCATCTGAGTTAAAACACACAAGGCTATCAATACGACCCTTGCTGACATTGGGTTTAATCCATAAGGAGAGAGACCATTGAGTTGGAAGTGATAGTTTTCCTTGGGTTCGTATGTAACCACGTACACCTTCTTTCATGTTGGCCGCACCGCCAAACACACCTCTACCGGGTGCCCATTGCATACCACCCGTACTACCAATTCTATCCCAAACGACTTCACCGTCCTGATTATTGCCCGATGAATCGTATTCTTTTGAACCAAACTCAAAGGGTGAATCAAAGCCCCAGTGGAGAATAGGTTTTACCGGGGCTGTTTCTGCCTGGGCAAATGTTGAACAGTTCAAAGCCATAAAAGTAAGTATGGATAGGCTAGAGGGAATAAATTTCATGTTTCTCCTTTGTAGGTGTTGTACCTAAATTTTCATTTTTATAGTTGTTTATAGTTGATCTGTATTCTATTTCTCTATTTCTCTATTTACCAGCTAGAACCTTGATAGCTGTATCGGGCAGGGCAGTGTCGAAGTAGCGCACATCGGCGGCAGCGCCGCTATAGCAATTACCCAACAGGTCTTTAAGCCCTTCAAAATTTAGTCCACCCGTGGTTAGCGTTTCGGTTTTTTCCCGGTTAACCTGGCCAAAAAATTCCATGTAGGTGACAGGAATATCGAGGCCCTTGCCGTAAAGATCGCTGTAAATGCGCTGGCCATCAAGCCAGACCTCGACCTGAGTCTTATTGCCGGGTCTAGCGTCAATAGTCATAGCTAGGTGTTGCCACACATCGGCTTTCACCTTGCCCACGGTTATTGGTTGACGGTTTTGGCCGTGATAGTGTACACCAAGCTGGTCGTTCTTGAGATTGAGGGCAATGCCACCGCGTTGGGTATAGACCCAACCAACGTTCTGGCGGTTCCATAACCACTGCATGCCTTTGAGCTCGTTGGGTTTGATCCACATACTTATGGTGCAACTCTTGCTCGTTGGTTTTGCATCGCGCACTAATATCATACTCTTATCACCTGAGAACTGATGGGCTCCTGGACGTTCACCAACTAATGCTTTGGCTCCGAATATTTCACTGGTCAAGCGGGTGTCGACTTTAGTCTGTTTATCAGATACTAACCAAGCACCCATGGCAAATGATGCTGGCTTACCGGTGACATCGGCCGTAAATGGTTTCTGCTCAAGTTGGGTATCATAGAAAAAATCATTTACCTGAAGCTGAGTGGGTTTTGTGGCCCGTGGAGCCTTAACGAACAATTGAGGTCTGGCGGCAACAAACATTACCGTCAGTTCATGCCAACCTTGTTCTAGCATGACCTTACCCTCGGTGCGACCATTTTTGTTATTGTTACTGGCCACATGCAGGCCGCCGATTTCGAGTTTACTACAACCCTCATAGTTCATGGAGAATTCATAGACACCGTTTTCAGGTGCACGCCACATACCGGTGTAGGTACGTACGATGCCGCCAACCTTGTCGTTGATCATCTCGCTAACCGCCAGCACCTCTTGAGGCTTTGTTTGTTTGAGCATGGCGAAATTATCGACAGTCGAATCGGTGGGGTAGCTAATGATCTGTTTGCCCTGGTTGGACGAACTGAAACCAAGTGCCATCGGAACATTGTGAAGATAGCTACGCCGAATCATGCCGGCCTTGAGTACTGGCAGGAATTCTAAGGCCTTGAGTTTGGCAATCACATGCAGGGGCTTGTCGATAACGGGGCCATTGGCATCACGACGCACCTTCAGGTCGACATTAATGGTCTCATCAAAGACTAGGGGCTTTAAGTAGGTCTGATAGCTCTTGCCGCCATCGAGGCTTACCTGAATCTCTCCATCCCCTTGGTTTTCGATAACAAGTGGCTGACCCAATTCGACATAATTACTGCTTATATTGAAGGCTAGGTCCTTGTCCCGGAAAAGATGAGTCTCATCTAGGCTGACAAAATCAACTTTACCTGGCGCCTTCATCTTGAGATCGAAATCTACCACTGGAACAGTTGCGCTGGTGAAGAAGATTGGGTCGGCAGCGATAGCCTCGAAGCGGTGCAAACCCGCTTTAAGAATAACTCTACCTTCTCGTTCGGTTAGGCGGGTATGGTATGGGCCAGGGATATCGACTAGAACCTTGCCTGCAACCGTGAGTTTAGTTGGGCCACAGGATAACATGCGAAAATCATAGGTACCTGCCACCGGTGCATTCACATAAGCACTGATCACGTAGAGGCCCTGATACATCTTAGACTGCTCGACGGTTTGGGGGATACGTGGTAAGATCAAATTCTGCTGATAGCTACGGTAAATGGGGACCAACTTATCAAGATCCTTCGGCATCAGGGGTGATTTGAGATCTATTTTTGAACCGCGCCACATGGTGATTGGCAATTCATAGAGGGCCAGTTCAATACCAGAAGAAACGGTATCTGCTGTAGCGACGGGAGCTGCGGCTGGCACCTTGGTATAGCGGATGCTCAGCGGAGTCGAAGCCTTAGTATCTATTTTGCTAAGCTTCTGTTTGTAGGTTGGCGCTGTGTTCTCGATGAAACCGGTGTTTACCAGTTCCCGATAATTAGCGCTATTAGCATCGCCGAAGGCCCACTCGGGGGCAACGGTGATCGCGCGCACCTCGGTGCTGCGATCTATGGTGATGGGGCCGCTGTAAACAGGTGATTTTGAACTTGGCTCGCTACCGTCAGTGGTGTAATGAATAAGCTGGCCATGGTTAGGAGATTCGAAGGCCACCTCCATGCTGTCGATAAAATCTTTCGCCGGGCTTATGGGGCGGGGCAGGGACGGGGGACCGCCAACGGTTATTATGGTAGAGTCATCGCGAGTAATCGTATAATAGGTTTCTTCACCATGGCCGCCCATAGGACGGCGGTCAACATACGCAGATGCAAAATCAATACGATCAGACTGACCAGCTATATCGACACTTAGACTGGTCTTAGTAGCGTTCCATTTGGTGATAGGCAAGGGATCACCATGGCGATGCGGATAGAGCAGGACCTTAAAATCTGGAGCTACACTCATACTTGGGACAACGATGCGTTGGTTGTTTCCGCCCTCACCTTGATCGATATCGAGGCGGATAGTGGGGAAGCCGGCAAAATTACGCTGCAGGACCCGGACTAAGATAAGAGGCTCACCCTCCTGTAATTTGGCTCCATCCTTGGATGCGCGACGCAGAATGATCTGCGGGAAGTCCTTATGCAAGTCTTTGGTCTTAGAGACAACCTCGTTCTGTCCGGTCAAAGTCATCAACCAGGTGTAGAGTTGCTTCTGATCATCAACTTGAATGTCATCGACGGTGAGAACATAGGGATGATCACCTCGCACCATGGTCACGCTGCGAAAAGCTCGCTCAACGGGTAGGTTTTCAATACGACGGGTGGGGTGGCGATCTTCACCGTTCCACAGGCCGTAGTTGGTGCTGGCCATACTCCAGAACTCCCGCGAAAAGGGCGTGGCATCGGGCTCAGAGCCGCGCAATCTGCGCGCGTTGTTGCGGGCCCAGGTGTTGAGATAGTTATAGGGGTCTTCCTCGAACATCGGTGAGTAGAGAACGTTGTAACGGCCATTCTGTATCCTCCAAGAAAAGGCGTAACTCTGATCGCTACGGCCGCTGGTGGCCATTTTTTTATCAACAGTGGGTAGCCATAGGCCGGGGGCTGTTCCGTACTTCATGCCGCCGCCATTAATGGCAATATAATTTCGCCAGGCTGATTCTTTGTGATATTTATCACCTATGCGGGTCCAGTTTTCACCTTGTCCAGCAAGAGAGAAGGTTCCAGCGTCGGGGCCGTCATGACCCGTATCACGCATTTTGGTATAAGATGCATAGGTGAGGTGAATATCGTTTTTGGCATCCCAACCCGAGCGGGTGGCCATGTAACCACGAGTGGGGGATTCGAATGTAAGGGGGCCATTGTTTTTATTCCAGAGTGCATCTGGATCAATATTTTGATCAACAGCAAAAAGCAGCATTGGTAAACCAAGGCTACTGCGCAGTAGATGGTAGGATTTCTTATTAATTTTGCCTTCTGATAATAATTTCACACCGAATGAATTGACCCATTGAATCTGCCAACGCTGATCATTGGGATAAGCCGCGCGCATTAGATGTGTGAACTCCTGTTGTGGTGGGCCACCTGCGGAATCACCGCGACCATACCAGGTGCCGGTGGGTGTGGCTTGCTGGGCGACAAGTGCCGCGATTTTGGCCTGAAGATGTGGGTGGGTAAGAAGACTTGGCGAGGTTCGGCGTGCGATGGCGTGTAATGATTGTACACCGCCGCCACCATAGGCTAGGCCATTGTAGCCCGTGGATTCAAAGTCCCAGCCATTGGGCCCTATCTTATAGGTTTGGAAATCCGTAACAGCCTCGCGGCAGACCTCTAAAGTACGAGGGTCGTAACCTTCTTCACCTTCGATAGCCAACACATCGTTGACCATTTTCTGTGAAAACTGTGGCCAGTTCCAGGTGCGCCACGAACGAGGCAGTTCCATACCATGATTATAACGACCAGCAGTGGCCTGGGCGATCACGGCGCGCACGGCATTCCGTTGTTTATCAGTCATAAAATTGTAAACAAAGTCATAAGCTTGGGCCACCTTGCTCACCTTGTCTCGGGTTCCGCTTATCCACCAGTTATCCCAGTAGGGTTTGGTGGCATCGTTTTCTTTAAAAAGTTCGCTGACCTTCTGGGCTTGTTTAACCAACTCGGTAGCCACTTTTTTGCCGTATTCGGCATCATCTTTAACCAAGGCGTAGAGAGCGGCGGCATCAATGCGTGCCTTGGAGATAGGTTTCATCTCACCCTTCTTGGTGTCCATAACCATTGGCAGAATGTATTGCTCCCAAAATATTTTACTGAAAGCATTCTTTTCGATGTTTTCACGAATGCGAGGTACATCTGCAGGGCTCATTAGTACGCGTGGGTGTATCCCGACCGCCGGAATCTTACTCAAGACATCTATTTGATAACCCTTATTCTTATAAACCAACTGCGGCTCAGGCTGGAGGTGGGGCACAGACCTTTTATTCAATACCGATTCCCCATCGGGGAAGCCTTGTACGGGTGGAATATCCAGCGCCGCCGAACAGGAAGTAAGTGAAGACAGCATCAGGCTTAGCATAGATATGGTGGTGATGAGTTTCATGAGTCTCCAGTCTAATTTATTATTTTTTTATCTACAGCAAAAAAGATTCCAGTAGTAGCCCGAAACATTAATGTATTCTATATAGTATTCTATAAGTAACAAAAGTCAAATGACTTATTTTTTTATCTACAGCAAAAAAGATTCCAGTAGTAGCCCGAAATATTTATGTATTCTATAGTCCAGAAAAGTCAAATGACTTATTTGTCTCCGTCATTAGCTATTACTTTGGCAATGAATGAGATTTACTTGAATAACTGAGTTCTTAAGAAACGGATCAAAGCCCTAATCCATGCTTACAGCATTCATAATATATTCATGCTTACAGCATTATTAGCTAATACTTTTTTACTCTATATTGTCGCCGGATTAATAGTGACTCCTCGCCGGATTAATAGGCGCGCCATGGTAGCTTAGGGTCTTGAATCTCTTTTAGATATTGCTTCGGCTTCGAGACGCTGGTATTTATTTTGTGCCCAGTTGGAATCATAGGGAAGTCCGTTGTTTTTGAAAATGAGTGAGCGCATGTCTTGTTCATAATGACAGTCTGTATCCATTGCTTTGAGTTCATCAATAAATTGCTTGCCAATTTTGAGCCAGTCTATGGCGTTGAGTAGAGTAAGACGAGCATAACTTTTCTGATCAAAGAGGGTTCGCAAGCATGGATAGGCTTCTTCGCTATGGCCATTTTTTATGAGCGCGTAAGCCGCAAAAATGCGCACCTCGTGAGACTCGTCGGAAAGGCAGTGTTTAAGTTTGCTTATGGATGGCTTACTTAAGTTGTTTAAACGGCAGAAAGCCGTAGCCGCCCAATAGCGAATCCCTAGATCTTGGGAGTTTAACATATTACAGAGCTGTACTTGATCTGAGTTTTTTGCGCTGATCGCAAAATCGGCAGCATCTAGCAGTGCGGGCAAATTATAAAGCTCCGGTTTACGGATGAGTTCATAAATCGTCATTTTATATTTTTGCGCTAAACGCAAACGTTCACTTTCGGGAAGTAAGCCTGAATCAAAGATTTCTAGCTGATACTCACGCATGGCTTGCTTGAGCTCTTTAAGTTTTTGACTATAAGGTTCGTCCTTGGCAAGGTTATTAATATTGTCGTAATCCTTGTTGGAGTCATAGAGCTCGTCACTATCTTTGGCGCCAAAGATACGGCCTGTAATGCTATCTGTAAGTCCTTGTTGATGTTGTTCACGCCATTCCTGAGTCGCTTTCATAATATTGGGATACATCAGGTTCTGCCCGGTGGGAACAAAAGGCAGGTAGTTTTTGATGTAAATAAATTCTTTATCTCTAATCATCCTAGCATTATCTATGCGTTCATCAGCACGTTCGCGAAAGGAGAAGTGAAATGAGGCTTCTGGTTCAATTTCTGAGCCTAAAAATATACGCCCCTGAAAATTTGCGGGAATCGCAGATTGACTAATGCTGAGCCAGGTTTTGGGCATATCCACAAAACTTACCAGGCGGTGAATAACGCTCCCGGGCATTTGAGTCGGCCAAAGTTCTTTATATTTTGGCGGAATGCGCAAAATGAGCGGGCAGTGAGTTCCCGAATTATAGATAAAACGTTTGCTGCGGAACATCACACCGCCGTGATCAGAACTATAGATTACAATGGTATTATTCTCCAGGCCATCCTTTTTAAGCTCTTTAAGGATGTTTCCAACCTGGCGATCCATGTCCTCAATGTTATCTAAATAACGAGCATAGTTCTGGCGCATGACTTTAGTATTTGGGTGATATTTGAAGGGAGTGATTTGTTTGGGGTCATGACGGGTTTGATCAATTAAGCCAAAGGCTTGGCTCTCGTGGGAATCGTGAATATTTATTTGGCAAAAGAAAGCTTTACCTTTTGGAGCCTTCTTCCACCCATAGATCTTTTGGGAATCATTTTTGTCATTATCCCAGCAATCAAAATCGTCGCGTCCGCCAATATTGTAATCTGTTTTGAAGTGATTGGAGACGTAATAGCCATTTTTTTTCAAGTGATCGGGGAAATAGCTGATTTGATCGTGTGGGATAGGGTAGTGGCTACGCATGGGCTGAGTTCCCATAGCAACCGCATGAATGCCTGTAATCCATGTAGAGCGTGAAGGGGCACATACCGCCGCATTTGAATAACATTGAGTATAGGTAAAGCCCTCGCCGGCAAGTTTATCTAAATTGGGGGTTGTGGCATTTTTGTTGCCGTAAACTCCTAACCAGTTGGCACTATTATCTTCGCTGACAATCCACAGGATATTAGGCTTTTGTAGAGCCATAGAATTGAATGATAAGCTAAGAAGGATGATGAGCTTGTGCAATTTCATTTTAATTCCCACACTTTAAATTTTTTGAAGATGGCATGACTTGGGGACATCTGATGCCTGTTTTAAGCCATTGACTTATAGGCTTCGGGATGATGATTGAAGATACTGGACAGTTCTTTTGCTTTGATAAAACAAAATCGTCTGCCAGAAAGCTAAAGCACAGTGTGATCATGGCCTTTTCACAATCGGAAATTAGCTCAGTTAATGAGGGACCAGCAACAAATTCTTGGAGCTTTTTCTGCTCATTAATTTTATTCTCTTCATCACTTAGTTTTTTATTCCAACGGTAATTTTTTGGCTTGAGTAAACGGTAATTTACACTAAAGCATACGGCACCACGAGATGCAAAGTAACGCATTTGGGGGATGAAATTCTCGGGTTCTCCAGCGACCCAACCACCGCCGTGAATGAAGACAAATGCGGGCCGTTTATCAGATTCTTGCCAATTGTCAGGCAAGCTGGAAATTAAGCGCAATTGATGTTTTGAGTCAATGATTTCATTTTTGATCTCGCGTTTATCATGTTCCGCAAAATAGCGTAAATCATTAGCTTGTACGATGGTTCCAAACATAATTAGAAGCGAAAAAAGGTTCATGTTTTACCGTTTACTACTATTTCTTATAATGAGTTCAGACTGAACTGTATGGTGTTCTTTCTCTTCAAGTTCTCCGTTGATGTCACGAAGTAAGACATCGATGGCTAAACGACCGAGATTTCCAAAGTGTTGCTCGATGCTAGTGATATCTAGCTTATGAGCAATTTTGGTGTTGTCGTAGCCTACTAAGGCAATATCGCTAGGGATACTCACACCCTTTTGTAAGCATATTTTTACAAGTTCAATTGCGCACTCATCGGTATCGCAAAAGACGGCATCAATACCATCGAAAACTTTTCTTTTTTTTGCTAATGCTTTGCAGTTCATTATTGGGTAGGTTTTTAAATTGGCTAAGCCCAAAGATTTTTTGTACTGTTCATAACGCTTTTCTGTAAAACTAGGAGTATTAGCAGTACTTTTTGTGACAAAGAGGATGTTTTTATATGAAGATCCTAAGAGGTGAGTCATGACTTCAGAACTACCAGTGTCATTGCGATTAGTCACTAAATTACAGTTTCTATATTGGTGTTGAAAGTCATCTGGAACAACAACAAAGGGGATCTCTTCATCAATAAGATATTGAACACCCGGGGAGACTTTGCCATCGTTCCAACTTGGCCAAATCACGAAACCATCGACTTTTTGCTTCTCCAATAGTTGCTTGATTTGCGTGACTTCTTTTTTTACATTACCGAGTGTTCCTGCTGATACAGCGACAACTTCATTAAACTTTTCTGCTTCGCTATACATACCTTCAATTAATTGTTCGTGAAGAGGTGAACCATATTTTGTATGTAATACTGCACCTAATACATGAGAACGCGGACGCTTTAATCGAGTGACCGTAATGCCTCGTTTTGGTGAAGTGTTGACGACTTCACGCTTTTTCAGTACGCCAATGGCGCGCTGCATGGTAACTCTAGAGACTTTATAAATATCACACAATCCATCAATTGTGGGAAGGCGTTCCTCATACTTCCCGTCTTTGATTTCTTGTTCCATTGTTTGTGCAACTTCTTTGTAGCCGGGCATAATACATTATCCTTAATAATTAAAATACTTATTGTATGATAATTTATATATTATAACGTTTTTTTTCCACTTGTAAGCTCCCGTTTTAATTGCATCCAGTAAGTTTAAAATCATAAATAATTAACCAGTCACACTTAAATCGCGATTTAAGCCGCATTTATGGCTGGAAGTGCAGGTGTTTAAGGGAGTTGAACCGCGCTCGATACTCTTTAAAGCAGTATTTAAAATATTAAATAGTTGCTTGTTTTGTTTTCTTACAAACAGACCAATACCTGGGCAGGGCGTATCTATAATGAACTCTCCCTTTTTCATTTCTTGCCCACTCCATGCATCAATGAACTCGTCGTTGGGAATAATGACCTTGCGCTGATTGATCCCTGGGTCTAAAACTGGGCAGATCATTAGGTCGGGACCCAAAAGGTATTGATTACAAATATTTTTCATACCTGAATTTGGGAAGGCAAATTCCATAGGCTGGATAAGTGGTGCAGAATTATCTTTAGCCATATTAGCAATGTAGTTCTGAAGAGCTTTATGGACCTTGGCGAAGCCCTTAATTGTATTCTCTGTTTCTTTACAGTAGTTCCACGGGAAATAACTAAATTGTACAAAGGGCATAAAACAGCTTAATTCGGTCCAGCGAATCATGAGCTCATCTTTAACCAGTGGGTCATCTGAATTCATGGTTTGTACTCGTCCCGGGATCATATCGGGTATTAGAGCGTCATAGCCACAGAGGGAGAGGTGGAAACTTAAGTTAAGCAGTGCCTTAAGGCCATTATCTTCTCCCCAGTGAGAGTCCTTGCCTCCTAAGCGCCAAATAATATTGCGATTTTGACTCATCCATGCAGCTCTAGATTCACAATTTCCCGGTACAATTTCCTCAAAAATTTCAAGCA
The DNA here is from genome assembly GCF_028728065.1 of Lentisphaera profundi. Classification (GTDB taxonomy): domain Bacteria; phylum Verrucomicrobiota; class Lentisphaeria; order Lentisphaerales; family Lentisphaeraceae; genus Lentisphaera; species Lentisphaera profundi. Next base: position 1,511,852 of record NZ_CP117811.1, read on the forward strand.
ATAAATCTGCGTATGCAGAAGGATCCATATCCCATTTTGTGATCTCATCTGAGGGCATATACTTGGCGTCACCACCATCTATTTTAAAGCCATCAACACCGAGATCTTTTAATTTATTTAGTTTTGATTTGTACCAACTTTTACCCGAGTATTGAGTTAAATCGACTAAGCCTGCGGTACCGCCCCACCATCGAAATGTAGCGGCTTCCTTACCATTTTTATGGGGTACGAGGGAGAGGCTTTTTTCCAATTCAGAGAAATATTTAGATTCGCAATTTACAAATGGAGTTACCCACAACCAAACTTTGAAACCCATATCATGTAATTGTGTGATCATTGATTTTGGGTCGGGGAAATCATTGCCGAATTCGAGTTCACCAAAGCAGGATTCCCAGCGATCATCTATGATGATGGTTGAGCAGGGGTAATCGTATTTTTGAATGTCCCTGGCCATATTGATAATGCGTTCCTGGTTAATAGCCCGAGGGTATTGAGTCCAGGTGCAAAATAGTGAGTCGCCCCACATATCGTCTTTTATTTTCGGTTTTTGCCAATGGAGAATTGAGGCGAGCTTCTTCCAAAGTTCAGAAAGGTTTTGAGCTTTGAAATAACGAAGTCTGAAGTTTTTTTTACAGGATATATTGAGCGAACGTTCTGCAAGGAAATCGACTTGAAGAGCTTGGCAGGTATCTGCTAAAAAAGCTTCTCCATTAGAATTCATCCACAGGGGTGATTGAATATTGTTAACCGCAAAAAAATCATTTTGTATTTCTTTTAATGGCCAGCTTTGCTGATGGTTAAAGCCATGACCATACCACGAATGATTACCTGTGGGTATGGTAATTAACTGACCAGCTTTTACGGATAGGCTATCCTTAAAAGCTGTGTTTATGCCATCTACCTTTATCATGGCATGCAAACCGAATTGCTTATTTTAGCACTACCATTGCCTTGGTCAGCAATAGACATAGCTGCAATTATTTTGAGTCCTGAAACTATGTCCTTAGGTGTTATTTCGTCGGTAAGTTTTTCTTTGCGAATGGCTTTGGCAAAGTTTTTCCATTGATATTGACCACTGCACACGGGGATGAATTCTTCTTCAACTATGGTTCGTCCTTTATCAAAATCCCCCATAATTAAGCCCAGTTCGGCATTCTCCATTCCCTGACTTTGTTTAATCCCAACATTGCGGTATACAGTGCCATTCTCGAAGTTTAAAGACATGCTATTTTTGTAGGCATCACCATCGTTAATGCAGAAGGAAGCAAAAATATTGGCAATAGCACCATTTTTGAACAGGATCGTCAAATTTGCGTTGTCTGCAGTGGGTCTTTTGGTAAATATTTTACTTGATGTCACACTCACACTATCGGCTTCACCAAAAATTTGCACCAAGTCATTGATGAGATAAATTCCCAGCCTGAAAATTGGTGGTACAGGGCATTTCGAGGGATCGTCGTACCACGAACCATCAGCGACTTCACGGTAAGAACACCACACACTCATATTACAGCTGATAGCCCTTCCAAGAGTATGTTTTATTTGCCATTTTTTAATTAAATTTAAATCATGAGGAAGGCATGGAGCCGGTGAATTTAAATGAATGATTCTTCCCATTTCTTGGGCTTTCTCCAAGACTTCCAAAGCAGCTTCACAATCCACTTCAAAGGGTTTTGTGGTCATTACATCTTTGCCTGAGGAAATAATTTTTTTCAAAAAATCAGCACGTCCACTTGGTCCAGTAAAAAGTCCCACTGCATCTATTTCGGGATCATTAAGAATCTCATTAAAATCGGTGGTACCAGAAATGTTATATTGTTCTTCAACCTGTTTTAAATTACTTGAATCAAGATCGCAGACTTTAACTAATTCAAAGTCAGTAGTGCTTTCATCAGTCATTAATTGATCAACAATATTTTTGCCGAAATTGAGGCCGATAATGGCAATTTTAATTTTGTTCATACTCAACCTTAGATTGTATTTTCACATGTATTATAATTAGTATACTAATGTTTTTCATTAAAATCAAATCCAATCTATTTATTTTTTGTATTTAGCGAAGGACAGCGATTTTTAAAACAACTGCATAAAGAGTAGTACTCAGACTTTTTTAAAGATGATAAATCCATAAAAAGTAAATAGAAACATTAGCCCACTCATGATACTCAATAAAATTTCATAGTGCTTGAAATTGAAATTATAAAACTGAAAACTAATCGTTTTATATATATCAAAGAATTTCATGCACAGAAAATAGCTGACGCTGGTACCCATGGCTATTTGTATAGAACAGAATGAAATACCAAAAGACTTATCCCTTTTATCTACGACATGCATAGCTTCGCCTTAATGCCGATTTCTCTCATTGGTGTTGTGTTCATGAATCTATGCTTCACGATCAGCCGGAGCTCGTGGAACTCGCTATGGAACGCTGTGATTACATTCATGCCAGATTCGGGCACGAGCAGGGGCCTCAGATCAATGATCCTCGTTGCCCCTGGAATGAGAGTGAAATTGCCAGACATTTCTATTGGTGGGATCATATTTTAGAACTGAATAAAAGCCGAGGAGTGAAAAAAATATATATGTCCAGAGTTTGGACCGGAACCTTATATGTCAACTTTACCACTAAGTAATATGGCCATTACGAACCTATGGGATGTTAAAACTTACATATGATGGAGCTTCTGAAAGATAAGTATGGTCATTAATTATCTAAAACAGCTATATCCCCATTACTTTTTCAAGAACCTTCCAGGTAAAATGTTTAGAGACGTGATTTTATTGGTTCCAACAAAAACCTTTTTCAATTCTTCAACTATTACTTTGACTGTTACGCACTTTTGTACAAAAATGGTTCAACTTGGTCATGCTCTGTATTAAGTTTATTTGTGAGCTTTTATTAATTAAAGTAAAGCTTTGAAATTTAAATATCTTTGTGTTTCTAAATAACGAATTCCACCATCTCCACCATTGCCCAGGGTTTAACATTGACTTTCACCACAGATTACCTTCTATAAAATTTGGAATTTTAGTCTTTGATGGATGTTGAACTCTTCTTCACTTTTGAAAAGACAAATGTGTATTTTGTTTATAACGATTTTGTTAATCTTATGATTATCAAAGATGACATTGAGTTTTGCAAGCTTTTTTTTGAGTAAAAAAAAGCACTTACATTGCTGTAAGTGCTTGATTACTAGAGTCGTAACGACAGGATTTGAACCTGCGACATCATGTCCCCCTGACAATCATCTAAGCAGAAAAAAGAGCCTTTTTTAGGTAGTTTTGCAAGCTTTTTTACCATTTTTCAACTGCTTTAGTTTTAGTCATTAGTACTGGTGATGATGGTTGTTTTTAAGCATGGCAGGATTTGTATTTTTTGCCACTTCGGCAAGGGCAAGGATCATTGCGCCCTAGATCTTGTTTGGGCATAAAACGGAAGTATTCGGTGGCCGGAATTCTTTTGCGAAGAGCTAAGCCCATGGCTTTTAAGTATGGATTGAGGTGAGTGAAGAAATTAAAATAACCTTCACAGAGGTAGTTGAGGTGCTTTTCGCCATTGGAAGTACTGGTAAAGCGGTGGGCAGGGCATCCGCCATGGCATTGGGGACGAACGGGACACTTAAGGCATTTGCTCGGCATTTTTTCATACTTATCACGGCCAAATTGTTGTTGTTGTGGACTATCAACAATGTCCTCATAGGATTGGGTCATGATGTTACCAACTAAATCCTTGTCGTAAACAAAGTGATCGCAACTATAGACATTTCCGTTGTGTTCAATAGCTAAAGAACGTCCACATTCAGGGGAGTGGACACAGATGGATCCGGGCATTTTGAGCTCATTAGCTAAGGCACCATCGAAATGCTGAATGAATATTTTTCCAATATCTGCCTGACGCCATTGTTCAAAAATACTGATCATAAAGTCCCCCCATTGCTTGGGTCGCACCGAGCGCTCATTGACCTTAGAGCCATGAGTTGGTTCAACGATGGGGATGAATTGCATGAATTTGGAGCCTATGGATTTAAGGAATTCATAAACTCTTTTGGGGTGATCGCCATTATGACTTTGAACCACAGTTAGAGTATTGTATTCAACATTGTGTTGCTGAAGCAGCAAAAGCCCCTTCATTACTTGATTAAAAGTGCCGCGGCGAGCTTTGTCTTTGCGGTAGTGATCGTGTAGATCTTCTGGGCCATCAATACTGATACCTACTAGAAAATTATTCTCCCTTAAAAAGATACACCATTCATCATCTAATAGAGTACCATTGGTTTGCATGGCATTTGTGATATTGGCATGAGCTGGGGCGTATTTTTTTTGGAGTTCAACAATCTTTTTGAAGTAATCCAGTCCCATCAAGGTGGGTTCACCTCCCTGCCAGGCAAAGTTGATTTCTGAGCCATTGTTGACTTGGGACGAGATGTAGGTTTTTATGTGCTGTTCTAGCACATCTGGAGGCATTTTGAAAGATTTTTCATTCTCAAAGAGTTCAACCTTATCTAAGTAGAAACAATAGTCGCAATCCAGGTTACAAATAGGTCCCGAAGGTTTGGCGAGAATATGAAAGGGTTTTGTTGGCATATAAGGACTCAATTACACTTTTAGTTTAGCACGAATGGTTTAACATATATCTTTCTAAGATTTCTGAGTCCCAAACTTGAACTTCATAATAATGTTCAAAAGAACCTTCCCAATAGCGTTCATAAGAATTTGGTACAAAATCATTTGCTTCCCCATATTCATGTATTAATTGGTCTATTTCACTCAAGAAATATACTTTCTCGAAATATGGTTTTGAGGAATCAGTCATTGCAATATAGCTATCAGGAAAAGTAATTGAGAGAGAATTTTTAGGAAGTTGATCAATTGGGATAGAGATTTCTAATTGTTCACTATTTAAGTTTTTGAACCATTCTGATTTTCCAAGTGTGAAATAAATGGGAAACTCTCTAGTGACTTTTCCACCACGTTTTATAAAAAGTTCACGTAGTTTAGACTCTACTTTTTTGCGAGTATCCAAGTATGATGTTCCAAATCTTCTGTTATATCCATGAACACTCTTATGACGATTGTTCATACTCTTAAAAACTTCGCTATTGACTCCGTCTGGAAGATCAGATAAAGAAAGAAACGGTTTTCGATCTTTAAGATAATAGTGGTATATGTTTTTCATAAATGTACCAAGGGTTTTTAAGGTCTTAAGTTAATCGAATTCATGTGTTTACGCATGGTTTTAATTACACTTTTTCTTAGATTGTGGTTCGGTTTACGTAGTGAATAAATTGATGCTCACCTAGCTCAATTAAAGTGTCTGAGCAATTGCCGATTGGAAACCTTGTATAATTTGACGCACCTAAAAATAGATTTAAGGCTTCACGAATAAAGTGACCATGGGTGATACAAATAACTGTTATATCTGTGTTTTCACTAGCGACCATTGAAAGAAACTCTGAAACTCGACCTCGAAAACTGCCAACAGACTCGGAAGCTTTAGGAAGATTTGATTCTTTGGAAAATTCGGGAGTAGAGATAGGAGCAGAAGGGTTAAGATTCAATTGACCTTCACATAAAAGAGGCAAATATTCAGGCGTAAACCGAGCTGACTCTATAAATGGGGCAAGTGTTTGTTTAGCTCTTAAAAGGGGGCTACACCAAATTTTATCGAACTGAATTGTGGCAATATACTTTGCCAACAAGCTTGCTTGTTGGAAGCCCTCCTGATTCAAAGGCTCTTCAGCTTCACAAGACAAGAAGCCATTAGCATTAGCCCTAGTCTTAGCATGTCTAATTAAATGTAATTTCATTTATTAATTCCAATAAGCTAAAGTTCTAACTGAGAGAATTCTCTCATATCAAATCTACAAACATCAATCTTTTTATTCGTCAATTTTTCTTCAAAAATTTGAGCCAACTCTTGAGACCGTGAATCCACATTTAAGCTGGTCCCGATAATAACAGTTTTTTTCATGTAATTGTCACCTTAAGCTTTGGCTCTTTATTTGTATGAAGATTAATTTGTGCATCCATGGTTATTATAGGTTATAATACATCTTCTTCAAATCTCAATAAGTCTAATCCAAGGGTTTTTTGTATATTTCCTTAGCTTAAATCGGCTTTGGGTGAATGACCAAAGTGTTTTTTAAAGACTTTACAAAAGTAGCTAGGGTCGTGGTAGCCGCATTCGTGCGCGAGTTGTTTGACGCTGAGGTTTTGCGTGAAAAGCAATTTTTGGGCGTATTCCATTTTTGTTTTGATGAGGTATTCATTGGGGCTTATGCCTATGGCCTTTGAAAAAACTCTAGAGAAATGATAGCGACTCAATTTGGCGACCGAGGCCATTTCATCGATGCTGATGGCTTGATTGAGGTGGTGGTTGATATGATTTAAAACATTTTGTATTGCTTGGGGGAGAGGCTTTTGTTTGTCGGCTAAGATCTCTTGATGGAGTTCCATAATAAATTGATAGCATAGTTGTGAGTGCTGGACGTGTGTTTGACTATCGCTTAAGTGAGGGTTTTGCGTGAGCTGCAAAAATAAACTTATCAGCTTGGAATTGATGGGTAGGCTACAAACAGGCGATGTTTTGGCAATTAAGTTTTTGTAGTGTTGAACTAAGTCTGTACCACAAAAACTTAGGTAAATGAATTCCCAGTGGGAGTCCATGGAATCAAAGAAGTATTCGTGATCATCCGGACTTGTGACTAACATGGCTTGATGAGGTTGAATAGTGTAAGTCGTATTATTGATTCTTAGCTTACCAGAGCCGGATAAAGTGTATTGCCAAATGGCTGTTTCCAACTTACCACGTTTCAGGCCATGCCACCTGTAGTCGCTGGAAACGACTCTTTCTCGACCGAAGTTTAATAATTTATAAGGAAGCTCAAAATTTATATTATTAAAGGATAAGTTGGTGTTTCCATATTGAACATGATTAATTTCATTAAGCATAATTTTACCATATATAGCATTTTTTTAATATTTAAACGATAAAAAATATTTGTAAAGTTAGGGCATAATAATTTAAGGAAAAAAAGTATGCCCGTTAAAGAATTATCGTGTTTTAGTTCCCATGATACTGAATTTGTTTATTTTATAAACGAGGATCAGACCGTGGGCTTTAGTCTTTATCCAAGAGCCAAAAATACTGAGCTTGTTGAACATCGTGAAAATATAAATGATCTAGCCACATCCGTCCCCATTATCAAGGTCTTTGGAGGTGATTGGCCAGCTTATAATGTTCATGATTTAGTTCAGATTAAGTGTGTAGGGGAGGTGTCTCCTGGGGCCTTTAGTGCGGGCAGTAGTATGCGTAGCACGGAAAGTAATTTACTATTTCAAGATCAGCGACTTGAAGGAAATGAGGTGATTACGGTCTTGAAACACAAAGACTTTAATTTAGAAGTGGAGCACAAGTTGGAGTTTAATTATGAAGATGATTATGTGCTCCTGTCATCTAAAGTGATTAATCGAGGTGAAACTGAAGTGAAGTTAGAGAATTTAAGTTCATTTTGCCTCGATGGTCTTTCGCCTTTTCATAAAGAAGATGGCGAGGGGGCTTATTATTTTCATAGGTTTTTAAGTACTTGGTCAGCCGAAGGTAGGCACGAAGTACGTTCTGTTGAGGATTGTAACTTTGAGAGGTCGTGGACTGGTCACGGCGCTAGGACAATGCGTTATGGTCAAGTGGGATCTATGCCTGTTAAGGATTATCCTGAATCCGTGATGGAGCATGCCTAGAGTTCTTAAGTCGTGTTTTTAACACTCAAAACAGATGTTTTGACAGAGCCATGGCCCATCTTTCTCAAACTCCCACTAAACGTGGATATCCAATGACAGGAGAGCTCATTTTGAGTCCTTTATTGGGATATGTCAACACAGTTAGGTAAGGGTGATTCCTATTTAGAATCCCTTATTAGATGAGTGTGAATATGATGTGATTTAGAGGCTAATTGATATCTTTTTATAAACATCAAACCATGGTGAAGACCTCCCGAATTTAAGTGTTTCGTTATGAGCGTGTTTTACATGTTTGCAGGCAATGAAAATCAAATCACGAATGATGCTTCGCAGGCGTCGACGCTGAACGGTGATTTTAACTGGAGCTAAGTTTTTGTACTTAATGAGAGCAGTTCCAATCACACGTAGGATGTTAAACGCAAGCATGGAGCAGTGTAGGTATATTTGATTAGCGTCGAATTTTCCCGAAGGTAACCGCTCAACATTCATATCTGTTTTTAGTTCGCTATGGTATTGTTCACTGGTCGCATGATCTTGATACAGTTCAATTATCTCCTGTGCTTCCAGTGGTAGGTTGGTCCAATAAGTATCCACTTTGACCTCAGGTATTAGTAGTGGATTCCCATCTGAATCAATGGTAGTTTCTGTGACTTTAAAAATGACTGGGACAACCTCGCGATCTTTCTTATTGCCAGGGTGTTTGTGATGAACTTCACCCACGTAAATATTTTTCCCCTCGCGTGACTCAAGTTTTCGACCGACGGCACGGGCCATCGCTAGCCATTGCCCACGGTTTTCTCGACGGAGATTACGCTTAATGATGAAGTTGTGTTCATCCGGTAAATGATCAAAATTAATCTCAGCGTCGCATTGCTTTTGGCCCAGGTCAATCCTACTGGTGCCACCCCCGTGGTTTGCATCTCGAAATAGAGAACTTGCAATGCTATATAGACTCTGGGAAAAGCTTTAAAGTTTATTTGATGTGTCATTCACCCGAAAATTTAGATTGGGAATATGAACTCACCGTCAAAAGTGGCTTTAAAGAACTGAGTCAATTCACTCAGCTTTGGACTATCTCTAAAGTGCGTAATCAGCAAGCCATCATCAGCTTCGAATTTGACCCAAAAGAGCTGGAAATTGATGCACTGAGAATCGGTCTACGCTCCAATCAAACCGCGGTGCTCAACGATTGGTTCCAGAACAAGGGCTTTATTGCCTGCCTGCAAGCTTTGTGGATCACCGAGTAAATTATAGTACTCATGTAATAATTGAAAAGGAAAAGTGATTTAGTTAAATAATCGAACTTAGACTTACCCAGCGAAGCAGTAGGTGGGGGCAGCTTTGGCGTCGACTTTTACTGAGAAAAGCTTACCTGCATTGACTTCGTCTTCCATTCCTACTGCAGCGGTGGTGATGAAGAGGGTGTCGCCATCTTTACCGCCTAGAGCACAGGCGCTGACTTGGCTAGCTCCTGGGATGTGTACTTGGGCTAATTCTTCACCATCGGGAGAGATGCGGCGCACCATGGACTCACCCCAAAAAGCTACCCATAGGCAACCTTCTTGATCCAGGCACATACCATCGGGGAAGCCACCTTCTGGCCCCACGTCAAAGAGGATGTGCTTATTGCTTATGGAGCCAGTGGCTTGGTCGTAATCAAAGCGGTGGATTTGTTTAGTTGGAGAATCGATGTAGTACATTTTATCACCGTCCCAGCAAATGCCATTAGAAATGGTGATCTTGTCTAATTTCTCACTGAGCTCAGCAGTGGCTTCTAAGCAATAAAGTTTCGCAATTTCGGGTTCGGTCTCATAGCCAATCGTTCCCGCCCAAAAACGACCAACAGGATCGCATTTACCATCGTTAAAACGAACTTGGGAATTGTTTTGTTCAGGTAAATTAATGGGGGTGAGTTCTTTTGTTTCTTCGTTAAAGGAATAAAAACCATCAGGTGTAGTGATCACCAGTCCACCACTCGCTCTCTTAACGACAGTGGAGACATGGGGGATTTCTGCAAGAACTTGATTCTGTTCCGTTTCGGGATCAAAATATTGTAGTTTATTGCCGAGAATATCTACCCATAAAAGAGCTTGCTTGTCTTGGTCCCAGAGGGGGCCTTCGCCTAATTGAGCTTTATCCTCTAAACAAACTTGTGCCTGATAGTTTTTCATCTTTTTCCTTTTGTAACTTTGTTTCTTGGTGAAGGAGATGCACTGTTGAACTCTGACGTGTTAGATAGGTATGCTTCGCAGACGAGGGGGGATTCTATCCCCCTCGAGCTCCCCCAGCAAAGACTTGCCAGTCTTTGAACTGGCGACTAGTGGTGCTGCGCACCACATCAATTAATAATGAGTCAGGAGATTTTAAGCTTGGTAGGCTCTGAAGGTTTGTTTAGAAGAACCCAGACCCTCGATACCTAATTCCACCACGTCGCCATCCTTGAGGTATTGTTGTGGATTAAAGCCAAAGCCAACACCCGCTGGCGTGCCTGTAGAGATCACGTCACCAGCCTCTAAAGTCATGAAACGACTGAGGTAAGAAATGATGTAGGGAATATCGAAAATGAGGTTAGCCGTTGTGCCATCCTGTTTTGTTTCGCCATTGACTGTCAACCACATTTTAAGATTGTTGACATCTGAAATTTCATCGGCAGTAGCAATGTAGGGGCCGAGGGGAGCAAAGGTATCGCAACTCTTGCCCTTAACCCATTGACCGCCCATTTCCAGCTGGAAAGCACGCTCAGAAACATCGTTGTGAAGCACATAACCACCGAGGTAGTCCAAGGCTTCTTCCTGTGAAACGTAAGAGGCATCTTTACCCATGACAAAGGCGAGCTCCACTTCCCAGTCGGTTTTTTCCGAATCTTTTGGGATGATAACATCGTCATTGGGGCCAACAAGTGAGCTGGTAGCTTTGAAAAAGACCACGGGTTCTGCAGGGATGGCCATATTTGATTCTTCAGCGTGATCTTTGAAGTTTAAGCCAATGCAAATGATTTTGCCAGGACGTTTAACTGGAGCGCCTAAACGCACATCAGAGGCTACACTTGGGCATTGAGATAAATCAGCTTGTGCGAGTTTGTTGAGGCCATCATTTTTGAAAAAGTCATAATCAAAATCAGCTACGATTGAGGTAACATCAATTCTTTTTCCATCTTCAAGTAATACACCAGGTTTCTCTGAACCCTTTTCACCAAAACGAATGAGTTTCATTGTTTTATTTTCCTTTTTTAGTTTAATTTTTTACTGCCAGTAATTAGTGAGTTTCACGTCAGGGTCTACAGGTACCTTTAGCCATATCATTTCTGGCAAGTTTAAGTTTTTTCTGTGGTGTTATAAATTAATTTTTAGCCTTAGTCGATACTCTCTGAATCGTAGGGAGCTTGACTGATTAGTTGACTCGTCATACCGCCGTCCACATAGATGTTTGTACCTGTAGTGGAGCTGGAGCGGTTACTGAGTAAGAAAGACACTGTGTAGCCAATCTCTTCTGGCTCACTGGGGCGACCAATAGGGATTTGTTGCTTCCAATAATCTAGGCATTCTTTTTCACTAGGTGCGGCTTCAATGATGTCCTGCCAAATATTCGTATTGCACAGACCCGGTGAGACGGTATTGATGCGTATGCCCTTGCTGCTCAATTCATTGACGACACTTTTCATAATGCCCAATAAGCCATTTTTTGTGGCGGCATAAGGGCCAGCGCCTGGTAAAGTTGCTTGATTGTGAACGCTGGAAATATTCACAATCGAACCCTTGATTTGATTTTCGATCCAGTATTTACAGAGTTTTTGCATAAAGAAAAAGACCCCTCGCAGATTGGTGTCGATGACCTTGTCCCAATCTTGCCTGGTAGTTTCCAGGAAAGGCTTAGCAAAATTGATTCCGGCATTATTGACAATACAGTCCACGCGACCCCATTTTTCAACGGCCTTATCGATGACATTTTGCTGAGCTTCATCACTGCATACATCGCAGGCGACGGCCAGAGCATTTGAACCCAGTTCATCCACGACTAATTGACAGGCTGCCTGTTCTAAGTCAGCAATGACAACTTTGGCTCCATCGGCGTGACAGGCACGGGCAATGCCTTTGCCGAGGCCATTAGCTGAACCGGTGACGATGACGACTTTTTCTTGTAATAGCATCTTGTGCTCCTTTAAAAATTAATAGGTTGCGCGACCACCACTAATATCGAAAGTGAAACCAGTGTTGAAGGCGGCTTCAGGCGAGCAAATATAAGCGCAGATGCTAGAGACTTCATCTAGTGTGCCACAACGCTTCATGGGTATTTTATCAGTCATGTACTTAACTTGATCATCTGGAATAGTTTCGATGAAGGCAGTGCGAATAACTGCTGGTGCTAAGCCATTAATGGTGATGCCTGTTTCGGCATATTCTTTACCAGCCGCTTTTACTAAGCCAATCACACCTGCTTTTGAAGTTGAGTAGCAAGTCATGCCAGCGTTACCTTCTTTACCGGCAATTGACGCGATGAGAAGAATACGACCATAATTGCGTTTTTCCATGATTTTTACGGCTGCTTTGGCAGTGAGGAATGAGCCCGTAAGGTTGATGGCATTAACTTTTTCAAAATCTGCTAAATCCACATCAGAGAAATTGATTTTTGTGGGGCCCACGATACCAGCGGAATTCACCATCACATCCAGTTGACCAAAAGTAGTTTCGATTTTATCAAAAGCGGCATTGACGCTTTCTTCTGAGGAGATGTCGCCTTGGCAAGTTAAAACTTCGTAGCCAGCGGCTTCGAATTCTGCTTTAGTTTTTTCTAAAAGTTCGGCATTGAAGTCAATGAGAGCAAGTTTTGCACCTTCCTCTGCGAAACGTTGAGCAATGGCTTTACCTAAGCCTGTAGCACCGCCAGTGATAGCAGCTACTTGATTTTCATATCTTTTCATAATTTTTTTCCTTAGTTATAATTTTCTGCTAAAAGAGTCATAATGTGTTGCACACGGAAGTTTTCATTGGGGAAATTGCGTTTTACAGAGGCTGACCATTGCTGCATGCAGATGGCATTGGCCGTTGTAATAATGACTTCTTGTCCCGTGTGTTTTTGGAGGAACAAGACTTTTTCGTCAATGATTTTTTCAGAGTTCTCTGCCTTTTCAATATTGTAGGTTCCAGCGGCACCACAACAGTCTTGGCAGGAGGGAGCATAAGTGACGTCTGAGCCCAAAATCTCCAGGACATTTTTTGGGATTTCCTGAACTCCCTGACCGTGATAGAGGTGGCAGGGCATATCGATGAAAATTTTGGCATTTTGAACTTTTTTGGGTTGCTTGAGTTCCATTTTACCCAAATAGGACAAGGCATCCATAACTGGACTCGCCAGGGCGTGTTGCAGGCTCAAGCCACAGCCGGCGGCATTGGTAAGAACAGCTTTATCTTTATTTTGATCAAAGACCGCCTGATTCTTTTGGTCTAATTTTTCTTTGTCTTTAAGGCCTGAATGTTCGTGAATGGCGCCACAGCATTGTTGTTCTTTGGGGACTTCAACTTGAATGCCATTAGCCGCCAATACATCGATGGTGGAAAAGTTGATCTCGGGATAAAAGTTCTCGGTGTGACAACCCGTGAAGAAACGTACCGATTCACCCTTGGCGCCTTCTCGTTTTTGCGCTTCTTTTGCATAGCTATAACTGGATTTAAATAGGCTTGTCTTACCCGGCGGAATGAGTGGGTCCACTTGAATGCCAGCATTGCGCAACCAGCGCATGGGTAGGGTGGCGGCTTTCATTAAAAATGGCTTTTTTGCTAAGCCCGCAATAGCTTTGACTTTTGGGTTAATTTTTTTGCCTTGTTCAACTTGCTTGATGCGCTGTTCCATGAGGATTTCTCCGTAGGGAACATTGGCGGGACAGGCTGTTTCACAAGCGAGGCAACCGAGGCATTCGCTGGTGTAGTGATTGATTTTTTCTGCTTGCTGAGTTCGACCTTCATCTTCTGCTCGCCACATGGCTAAGCGGCCACGAGGTGAGTTATTTTCGTTACCCGTGAGTTTGTAGGTTGGGCATTGATCTAAACAAAGACCGCAGTGAACGCAGTTCAGAAGCTTATTGGATTCCTGGGTCAGTAAATTTTGTATGCGTAATTCGTTGCTCATGGAGTTAATCCTAATTGCTCGAGGTATTTGTGGTGACTGGCCTCATTATTTGAATTGATAGCTGGGCTGTAGTTTTTACTTTTGATGAAACCGCCATCAATGGCGAGTTCCTGGTTCCATTGATCTATGACTTCTGGGCTTAAAGCCTGCTCAGATTTCCAGATGATACTGGCATTGCCATAGTGCAGGATTCCCGTACCTGCCAGCTCTTTTTGCATGAGCTCACACCACTGCATGCTATCGCTAATTTTACAGTGAATAACGGTGAGTTCATCCTTCATGCTAAAGGGGAAAGAATAGTCGTAGGCTGTGATTGAAAGCTGATTATTCTTTGCACGCTTTGCCATTTCTTGTAAGAGGACTTCGATCTCGGTCTGTTCACCATGAAAACTTACGTAGACTTCTTTTTGACTGTAATTGAGGTCCAGGACATCAATGGCAAGGGCCCAGGGGCTGCGGGCTAATGCCGAGCAAAAGGATAAGAGGTCTTCTAGCTCACCGTTGATTTTAACTGATTGAATTTTGTTGAGCGGGCGTAAACGCAGAACGAGATCTTTGGGCTCGAGTATTGACCAGCCGCCATAGGCGATAGCTCGAGTAAAGTCAAAGCCAGTGACATTTTTAACTACTCGGCCGCCGATGGAGATTTCTTGACCTTTGTAAGAAATGTTCATGCCTAGGATATTGTCAGCCCAAGAACCGTAAATCATGGAATAGCTCGAGATGGGGCTGAGTTTGAGCATGTCTAAAAGACTGGCATCATCATCCCAGGCTAAGGGGAAATAGAGCTGATCCTTTTCAATACTTGATTTAAGCTCAGAGAGTTTGATCTGAGCAGGGACACAAATAGACATGTCATCTGGATCATAAAAGTGCTTGAGTCGGGTCATTTTAGGCTTTCCTTTCGTGTTTGTGTGGAGCGCAACAACCGACAAAGGATCTTTGCGGGATGATTTTCCCTGGGTTCATTTGGTCGTTGATGTTGAGGGCACGGAGTAGGCTCATTTGAAAATCAATTTCTTCAGGAGAAAAAATTTGGTCGAGGTAACAGCTCTTATCATTTCCTAAGCCGTGTTCGCCAGATAGGGTGCCGCCTAGCTCAATGACTTTGGCGATGAGTTTATTGGAAAGAGTCTTGATGTTTTTCATTTCTTCAGGAACTCGATCGTCAAATAAAAAGTTGGGGTGCAAGTTGCCGTCGCCAGCGTGGAATACATTGAGTACAGGTATGTCTAATTCATCGCCCAAGTCATAGATGTATTGCAAGACTTCTTGTAAGTGAGCCCTAGGAATAACGGCATCCTGAATCATCAGGCCGGGACTTAATTGTCCCATAAGGCCACCAGCGACTTTGCGAGCCTTCCAAAGTTTGAGGCGTTTTTCATCATCATCTTCAGCACTGACTTTAGTAGCGTCGTGACTTTGGAGAATTTGTTTGACTTGCTCCACACGACAATCCACCAGTGGAGCTGGACCGTCGATTTCGGTAAGGATTACCCAGGACTTCTTGTCGATGCCAACCGCCATATTGGAGTTTTCTACCAATTGCACGACAGCATTATCAATGAACTCAATGGCCACGGGTGGGGTGGGCATATGCACCAGTTCATTAATGGCTTTAGTACAGGATTGTAAGTCTTTGTATTCAGCGAGGAAAGTCCACACTTTTTCCGGGATGGGTTTGAGTTTAAGCCAAATTTTGGTGATGATGCCAAGGGTGCCTTCTGAACCGACCATGAGGCTGTTCCAATGGAAAGTTCCCACTGAGCCACCTTGGGCACTGGGGCCGCCAAAACGAACCAATTGCCCATCTTGTTGGATCACTTCCATACCCAAAACGTAATTGGCGGTTACACCATAGCGAAAACAGCGAATGCCACCGGCATTTTCAGCCACATTGCCTCCGAGAGTGGAGGCAAAACCACTGGAGGGGTCGGGGGGATAAAAGAGGGCATGTTCCTTAAGGTGAGTATTGAGTCGATTGAGGACCAGGCCCGGTTCAACGACGCAGTACATGTCGTCTGGATTGATCTCTAAAACTTTGTTCAAGCGTGAAAGGTGAATGATGAGTCCACCTTCAAGAGCCACTGGACCACCGGATAAAGATGTGCCAGCTCCTCTTACTGTGTAGGGGAAGCCGCAGTCCTGGGCGACTTTCAAAATAGGAGCGATTTCATCGGCATTATTAACGATAATAACGCAATCAGGTAGGTAGCGGTGAAAGCCCAGGCCATCATTTTCGTAAACGGTGAGCTCTGCTTGATCAGTCAAAACCTGGGCTTGTGGACAAGCCTTTTTGAGTGCTTGAGTCCAGGTATCTTGCCATTGAATTTTTTCTGTATGTAGGTCCATAATCTTTCTTATGTAAATTTTATAACTGCAAATACTATTGAGTTATAATAGGGTATTAGCAAATTGAATTTTAACTAAAAATATGCAAAATATTGCATTTTTATATATTTTATTCAAAAATTAGCTCTGTAAATGTTTGGTAAATTAAGCATTTATCTCTAAGTTTTAGGAGTTAAAGAAAGGCGAAGTTAATGAGTAAAGATTTAAGTGTTTATATAAAGCAAGTTTATAATTCCTGGCTTGATCTATTAAAAGGTAGGGATGAAAGTGCTTTGTTGACCGATGGCGACTTATCTAAAAAATTTGATGTCAGTCGTTTTACTGTTCAACGGGCCAAATCTCTACTAGAAGAAAATGGTACACTGATCATTCAGGGACACAAGAAATCTTTTGGACGAGCAGTTGTTCAGGACGATTACTTCGAGGTATCTGAGAGTTCGGAGAAGAGGTCGACGCAGATTGTGAAAGAGATTCTTATGGACTTGGGTTCGGGTCACTACCAAGCGGATCAAGCTTTAAGCGAAACCGACTTAGCTAAAAAATACGGTTGTCATTTAGCTCTTATTCGAGAAGTACTGTTGTCCATTCAATCTTATGGCTTAGTTCTTAAGAATGGTCGCAGTCAGTGGCGAGTTGTCCCTATTAATGCTGAAAGTACTAGAGAAGTGGTGGAGTTGCGCGAGGCTATAGAGCTCTTTGCCTTGAAGCAAATGCTAGAGCGCGATAGTGGAGATCCAGTCCGCAGAAATTTTGAGGCCCTTTATGATTTACATGAGGAGATGTTGTGTAATCAGGGTGATTATGGCATTGAGCAGTTTATGGAGCTGGATAATAAGTTTCATCACGGTTTGATCGAAGCCTGCTCTAATCGTTTTTTCGATCGTTATAAGTTGCTGATTAGTTTCTTTATCTATAACACTTTGCGGGTTCGTGAACAAGATGAAGGTAGTTTTTCTGGTTTGATTCATCACCTAAACGTACTGCGTTATTGTAAAGAAAATAAAAAGAACCAAGCGCTAAAAGAAATGCAAAAGCATATTCACGTATCTGGTTCAGTTCTTGCGGAAATCGCAAGCTTTAGGAAATAAAGGTTATAAAAGGTTAATTTATTTTTTATTAAGTCTTGCATAGTCGCTCATCTTCTACTATACTTTTAATAAAGATAAAGATATAGCAGAGATGGTAATGAATAAGAATGACTATAATTTGAGCAAAACGATTGCCGGGGAAATTCGTTCGTGGATTATTAAAGGTAAGCTCAAGCCCCAGGATAAGCTCACACCTCGCGCAGAGTTGGAGCAGCGCTTTTCCACGACTCCTAAGACAATTCAGAAATCCTGTGATCAACTTGTACAGAGCGGTTTTCTTAAAGTTGTACCGCGCAGGGGAACCTATATAGCTGATTACCTACCCCATAAGTATAACTTTGCAGTTCTCATTAAATCAAAAGCTGATTCACCCGGTTGGACCAATTATTGGTCCGTGATCCAAAAAGTCTGTGGCGAAATCAGTAAAAGTAGTCGCTTTAATTTTGAAGTTAGAACAGATGTTAATGTAGAGACTCGATCGGAGTCCTACCTCAAGCTTTTAGATGATGTAGAAAGCCAGCGCTTAGCCGGAGTTGTTTTTGCGATGAACGCAAAGGACTTTCTTGGAACAGCTACCTTGGAGTCACAACAACTGCAAAGGTTTTCTCTCAATCACAATAATTTAAACATTCCTTCTCTTAGTTTGTCTATGGAGACTTTCTCTCGTAAAGCCTTGGCTAAACTCAAATCATTAAAGGCTCAAAAGGTAGCAGCCCTAATGCCCATGGGGTTTAATGATGAACAAAAAGATGCAGTGTTACTACAGGCAAAGAACTTAGGTCTTGAGATGGACGAGTCCATGCTTCAATCTTTGGATATCCACCATTTATCATGGGTAAAAAATATATTGTCACTGATGTTCGCAGTCGAAGATAAACCCGATGCACTGATTGTCTTTGACGATAACTTTTTGCCAGAAGTTGAAGGCGTTTTGGAGGGTCTAAAGCTGATTGGCAAGGTGCAAATTTTGAGCCACGCCAACTTTCCTTTATTGCAGAAAAGTAATCATTCGTGCTTGCGTCTTGGCTATGATGTACGGGATGTTTTCCAACAGATTATAAATCACATCAATAAGCAAAGGCTTGGCGCAGAAGTATTAGCTGAACTTGTAGTTGAAGCCAAATTTGAAGAAGAATTATGCGCCATAGAGCATTCAAAAAATTTAGAAAAAGTTAGCCAGCTTGTAGCCATAAGCTAAGGAGAAAAAAATGAGAAAAAAGCAAGTTTCACTTATAGAGATTTTAGTGGTCGTCGCCATTATTGGTATTTTAGCATCCTTACTACTACCTGCTTTGGGAAAAGCTCGAGACACATCTCGTAAAGCTGTTTGTAAGAATAACTTAAAACAATTGAGCCTTGCCACCATTTCCTATGAAATGGATTTTGAGTCTCTACCAGCTTTGGGAGGTAATAGCGCTCCTTGGTATGGTGCTCATACAGCGGACGCCATGCTAATGCTCTATGAAGATTACCTTGGTGGTGGATTGCAAGGTGAGAGTTCAATAAAAAATGCAGTTAAATTTAACCCACCAAGTTTCTACATTTGCCCTAGTAACCCGAAAGAAAGTTACTGGTCAGGGAGATATGGTTCCTATGGTTTATTTGCGGGTTCATCAAATGACATAAAAATGAGTATGGCCGATGCGCAAACAGGCTTTTCTAGCATGGCAAATGCAAGTGTTAATGGCCCCTGGGGGACTAGTCCCGCCATGTGGGCGGATATGTCCTTCATCGGTGATTCATCACCCTACGGGACAACAGCAGATACCAATCATGCAAAAGGAGGTGTTCCAAACGGTTCCAATGTGAGTCATTTAGATGGTTCGGTATCTTGGTACCGCTACTATGGAGCAGATGTACCCACAGAAAAAAGTTTAGCAAAAAGTCCTATTAATGGGCAAGTCTTACAACCCATAACTAGTTTTTTCTTTTATAATGATGGGACAGGGAATATTAACACAAGCATTCGCGCAGGAGGCACGTTAGTTACTGGGCGAAGTATGTTTGACTACGGAAGTTTATAATAAATAAAGGAAAATAATGAAGGCTTA
Source organism: Lentisphaera profundi (assembly GCF_028728065.1). Lineage (GTDB taxonomy): Bacteria > Verrucomicrobiota > Lentisphaeria > Lentisphaerales > Lentisphaeraceae > Lentisphaera > Lentisphaera profundi. The sequence continues at coordinate 1,531,209 of NZ_CP117811.1, forward strand.
TCAATATACAGTCATGATCATCTTGTGTCTTTTTTCGACACAAGTTATGGCAACACCAACTGAAAATTACGGTTTTAATGCCTTGCCAGCTGATGGCAACATCAAGATTGATGGTAAATCCGATGATTGGGATCTATCACAATCAATATTCATCTGTAACGATGTACATTTATATGCCGAAACCTATGCCATGCGCTTTGCTGCCCAATACGATAACAAGTATCTGTATCTTCTTGGCTACTGGTACGATAAAACGCCGCTGAATAACCCGGGGCAGGTGAGCGCTGACCATGGTTGGCTAGGTGATTCTCTTCAGGTACGCATTATGACAGGTGAACGAAAAACAGCCAAGGTTACCCATGTAACCGCATGGCGTGGCGTTGGGGGTGGTGATATCGTTACCTTTCAATACGGTGATATGGCTGTAAAAGGTAAGAAGGTCGTAATAAAAAATGCCAAACTCAATGGTGTATTGCAGGCTTTCGGCGTGCGTAAGGATGGTAGTGGCTATGTACAAGAGTTGACGATTCCTTGGGAGCTCATCACTAAGGACAAGAAAGCTTTGGTCAAGGGTGATAGACTCAAATTGGCAGCAGAGGCCAATTTTACGCTTGATAACGGAACTCGTCTAACAATTAAGGGTAACTGGAACCCAGACGGGCCAATCGATCGTATCTTTACCTACAGGAGCCTTGCACCTTGGGGTTATGCTACACTAGCTGATAAAGCAGCTGCTAAGCCTTTGGACGTTCGCTTGGGTGACGGTAGAACTTTTCCAACGATTATGAACGGTAAAGAGCCCAGTATTGATTGGACAGGATTAAAAGAAGAAGTGAAGAGCGACGGTTTTAAAAATGTTACCGTAAATGCTCCTGCAGATGGATATGTTTCAACAGTCATCAAAGATAAAGACGGTAAAATTGTTCGTCATTTGGCCAATAATCAAAAAGTGAAAAAGGGTGAGAATGTTCTTAGCTGGGATGTTTTGTCGACACCAAATTTTGAGACATTGGGCATGCCAATTAAACCGGGGACATATAGCGTCCATAGCTTATGGCACCCAGAGTATGAAATTATGTGGCGTGGTTGGGCAGGTTCATCTGCGCAAACGCCATGGGAAAATGGCCCAAAAACCAACTGGGGCGGAGACCACGGCTCGCCAACAGCTATAGCCACAGGTGATAAAGGCGTTTTTCTCGGTTGGTTCAAATCTGAATCGGGCAGGGCCTTGGTGGCAACAGATTTTGATGGCAAGGTGATGTGGCGCAAAAAATTTGGCGGTATGAGTTCCGTCAAAGGCTTGGCGACTGCTGGTGATATTGTTTTTGTTTTAGGTGGTCCTTCTAGAGGGAAAAGTGCCAATGGTGCTGCCGTTTATAAAATGGATCAGTCGACAGGGCTTTACAAAGAATGGGCAGGCTCACCCGCTGCAGAATTGGCCATAGATAAACTTAGTGATGACCCTCAGCTTCAGGAGGCAACCGCCATTGCAGCTTTTGCAGATCGTTTTTATCTAAGTTTTAGTCAGGCAAATAAAGTACGAGCCTACGACAGTAAATCAGGTAAACAGCTTGCGGAATATGATGTGCCGAAGCCTGCCCAGATCAGTTGTGACCCACAGGGTAATCTATACGTTCTAAGTGGTGGCGATTATACCCTTGATCCCAATGGCTACAATGGCATTCATGAACCAGCGATCGTAGAAAGTCAGTCAATTTATAAGCTAGATACAACAACAAAAAAAGCGACAAAACTTACCTTTGCTGGGCTTAAAAATGCTTGTGGTATTTATGTGGATAAAACAGGTGACGTATACGTAGGCATACGTGAACCCGTTAATCAGGTCTATGTCTACAATGCGAAGGGAAATATCCTCAAAAAAATCGGTCAACAAGGTGGTCGTCCTCTAACGGGGCCTTGGAATCAAAATGGAATGCGCTTTGTGTCAGGTGTAGCTATTGACAAAAACAATCAGCTATGGGTTTGTGAAGCCGACAATCACCCCCTTCGTTTCAGTCGCTGGGATGTCAAGACTGGGGCGTTCTCAAAAGAATTCTTTGGCCCTACAAATTACGGAGCTAGAGGTGCAGCCATTAACCCAGAAGATCCTAACAAGATGATGGGTATTAGTGCAGAGTGGGAACTTGACCCTAAAACACAGACCTTTAAATGTCTCGGGGTGATTACCCGCAAACCTACGGCTAACTCGGTTGCTCTTAAGGCATCCAATGGTCGCGTCTACTTTATTTCAACAACAGAATGGCGTTCAGGCGATATTGATATCTTTGAACGACTCGGCGATGGTGACTTTGTCAAACGTGCCAGCTTTACTTACGAAGGAAAACGACTCTTTGGACAGAAGAAAAAAATAGATGCCTCAGTTCCTCAGAAAACCCACTACTGGGCAGACCAAAATGGCGATGGCAAAGAGCAAGCAAATGAAGTAACGACGGTTGATTGTATCTTACACTTTAACCCTTGGAACCTTCATGTGTGGAATGACTTCACTTTCTACTCAGCAGAAAAAGCCTTTCCTCTTAAGGGCTTCACAAAGTGTAATGCGCCAATCTTTGATATTAAGAACCCTGAGATTATGCCGGTTGCAGGTGTGGGATCACTCAATAGTGATGTGATGCTGTCTTACAGTCGTAAGGACTGGGGTAAATATAATTCCTGGTATACGGCTTATGACCGTAAAACAGGCGAAGAACTTTGGAAGTACCCAAATACCTTTGTAGGGGTTCAGGGTTCACATAAAGGACCTGCATTTCCACAGACTGGTTTGATTCGTGGTTCCTATGGTCCGCTAACAAGTATTAAACTTCCAGCGCCCATTGGCAATGCCTGGATTTTTACCACTAATGTTGGTGAATGGCATGTATTAACTGAAGAAGGATTTTACCTGACCAATCTCTTTAATGGTGATTACCTGAATTGGAAGTGGCCTGCAAAACCTGAATATGGTGCGAATATGAATGGAGCCCCGTCCGGTGGTGGTGGAGAGGACTTTGGTGGCTATGTGCAAGTTACCGAGGATGGCAAAGTTTATGCACAAAGTGGTCACACGGCTTTTTGGAACCTTGAATTAAAAGGCTTTGACAAAACAGAGCGCTTAGCTGTTACCAGTGTGAAGGTGACGACTGAAGACTTCCAAAAGGCGGCGGATCTAACCATAAAAATGGCAAAGGCAAAGTATGAACCTTCTATTTACAAGATCATGAAGTACACACCTGGTGCTTATTACGCCAACCTAAATGCTGACTTTAAGGGACAAGAACAAATAAAATTCAATAAAACTAAGCACACTCATGTGAAAGTTGCGGCATCCTATGATGACAAGAATCTTTACGTGGGCTGGCAAGTGAAAGATAAAACACCATGGGTTAACGGTGCAGAAGAGGCGCAATACATGTATGGCCGTGGTGATACTGTGGATTTACAAATTCAGGCGGCTGATTACAAGGGAAAGAAGGCCTATCAACGCCTATCTATCGGTAACTTGAAAGGCAAAGATACAGCTGTTCTCTACCGTGAAAAATCTGCGGAGAAAAAGCCCATGTCCTTCAGTTCTGGTGTGATTACCGACTTCCCGGTTGATTATGTCGCTGTTGAAGGATCCGTAAAAGTTCAAAGTACGGTTCGTGGAGAAAACTATTGGGTACAAGCCTCCATTCCATGGTCTGTTCTAGGTATTCAGCTCAAGAAGGGCGATAAACTTAAAGTTGACTTTGGTGTTACTTACGGCGATGCCAAAGGAACTGACACAGTACTGCGCAATCACTGGAGCAACAAAAGTACTGGATTGGTAAACGACGAGGTCTTTGAGTTAAAACTTGATCCTAAGAATTGGGGAGAATTAAATGTTCAATAAAAAAATCATATTAGCAACGTCCTTAAGTTTGGCGTTTTGGGGATGTCAGAGTCCTGATAAAAAAACTCAAATTAAGCTTTCTGAATCCCCTTCTGTAGAAATGCCCAGTAAGGATACTAATCAAGCACCTATAGCGATTCCACTCGTTCTTGAAAAAGACAGTCATGTGACCATGGTGATTGAAGATCAACAGGGAACACGTGTACGCAACATACTCAAAGATCAGTTTTTTAAAGCGGGTTCTCACTGGGTGTATTGGGATGGTATGGATGATCATGGCCGTGCCAATATTGGGCCCCATGGGAACTATACCCAAACGGGTCGCCTAGTTGATCCAGGGCAATACACGGTCCGTACCTTGATTCATGACAAGATTGACATCACCTATGAGTTTACACCCTATAGTCCTACAAACCCGAGCTGGCGAAATGCCGATGCCTCGGGCCAATGGTTGGCGGATCACACCCCACCAAGTTCTGTTCTCTATCTACCATCCAGTCAGCAAATGTTGATTGGCAGTTCATTAGCAGAAGGAGCACATGGCATTGTGTGGACGGATTTATCTGGTAAAAAGATTCGTGGTGCCCAAGGCATTGGCGGTGGCTGGGCCGGCGCAGTGCGTTTAACGCTGGATAAAGCCGGGCAGGACAAAAATGTTTTAGCCTACGGCTTAGGTGCCTCAAGACACGGTGAGGTTTCTATTGTTGCCATTGGCGAAGAGGCAAATAAAACACTTTTTAACCGCAAAGAAAAAATTAAACACCATAAAAGTCATTACATCGTGGATTACCCTGTTGCGGGCTTAGCGGTTTATAAAAAAATGGCGGTGATTTCTTATCCATTGCGTAAAGAACTTGCCTTTTTTGATGTCTCTAGTGGCAAAAATCTGAGTCAGCCAAACTTTGTTCATAAAATGGAAGATCCCCGTGGCCTCGCCTTTGACGCCAAGGGTAATTTATTTGTTTTAGATGCCAAGCAGTTGACTCAATTCAAAGTCGATGGTGAAAAATTGGTTCAAGTAAACGTACTCAATACGAAAGATTTATCAGATCCACAAGAGTTGATCATTGATGAGAATGGCGATTTTTATATTTCAGATCACGGTGATGTTCATCAGGTCAAAGTATTCAATGCCCAAGGAAAATTGCTTCGCACAATTGGTACTTCCGGTAAACCGAGTGTCGGTAAATACGACGAAACAAAAATGCATTACCCCATGGGCTTGACCCTTACACCTTCTGGTGAACTTTGGGTTGCTGAAGAAGATTACCAACCCAAGCGTGTGAGCATTTGGTCAAAAGAAGGTACTTTTAAAAAGGCTTTCTACGGTTCTACCGAATATGGTGGAGGCGGAAAAATTGATCCTTTAGATAAGACGCGCTTCTACTATTTCGGTATGGAGTTTAAACTCGATTGGGAAAAGGGAACAGATAAAATAACAAATATTTTCTATCGTCGAGATAACCCAAACAATATCCCATTCTCAAACTCTAAAGGGGATTTAGCGGGTAACCCTGAGACTCCAGTTTATATTAATGGTCGTCAATATATGACCAATACCTATACGGGACATCCGACTATGGGGCCGGTTACGGCTGCGATTTGGTTGATGGAAGATGGTATTGCGAAGCCTGTAGCGGCACTTGGGCAAGCCAATTATCAGTCCTTATTCAAAACAGAAGCTTATAAAAATAAAATACCCGCTGGGCATGACATTACTGTGCCAACGAATCAGCAATGGACATACGATCGCACGAAGCCCTATGAAAATTCAGTGATTTATGCCTGGTCTGATTTGAATGATGACCAAAAGATCCAAGTGAATGAGGTGCAATTCAAAGCAGGTAAAGTGGGTGCCTTGAATCAAGATGAGCAACTTAATTTTTACACAGCTGATGCTCTTAAAATTGCCGTTTCGGACATCGACGACAAAGGTGTGCCACATTATGATTTAAAAGGCGCGCAACGCTTTAGTCCATGGGGGATTCCTATCCCCTATACGGTCCTTATTCCAGGCAGTAATGGTGATGTGGCTTTTAATGGCCACGTTGAGTTATTGCCCAACGGCAAACCCTATCACTCCGTTAGTGGCATCACAGCTGATGGTCGTCGTTGGTATTACCCAAATCAATGGGGTGGCTTACATGCTTCTCAGAGTTATCCGATTAATCGCCAACCCAAGCCTGGTGACATCATTGGTACAACAAAAGTTATTGGAACTACCTTCAAGGTCAGTCAGGATAAAGAAGAACTTTGGGCCTTAAATGCCAATTCAGGTCAAATTTATCTTTTCACAACGGATGGCTTGTTTGTGACCGCACTCTTTAAACACGGTTATTTTGCCAAGCCCAACCCTTTAAGAGCCGAGCGTGGCATCGTCATGGATGATTATACCAGTGATGGTGAAGGCTTTTGGCAAACCATTACCAAAACATCCGATGGGAATGTCTATGTTCAAGCAATGAACCACACGAGTTCGATTAATCGTGTCAATGGTTTGAATAGCTTGCAGCGCGTACCTTTACAGACAATCAATGTAAGTAAAACAGAATTAGATGATTGTTTGGCTTGGTTCTCCAAAGCAGAAGCACAACGCCAGGCAGCTTTGGGTAAAAAATCCGCAAAAGTAGCGATTCGTCAAGATGAGATTGTTTTGGATGGCAATTTAGATGATTGGGCTGGAGCCGATTGGCTGGCGATTGATGATCGTACTTGGGGGACCATGCGTCTATCAGGGGACAAGCTATACCTCGCCTATAAAACCCTTCACAAAAACTTAGTGAAGAACTCGGGTGGCGATCCTTGGCAAGGTATGTTCAAGACCGGCGGAGCTTTAGATCTGATGATTTCGACTTCTGGAAATGACAAGCGTCATCCTAAATCAGGGGACCAACGTCTTTTAATGAGTGAGGTCAATGGCAAGCTCAGAGCTGTTCATTACGAGCAGAAATCAAAGCGCCAAGGTCACGCGAGTGAAATTGCATCGCCAAATCGTACCGTGAAATTTGATTATATTGCTGATGTGAGTGAACACATTCAATGGGTACAAGGCAAAACTAAGGTCGCTCATCACGATACCAATGTGGTTTTTGGTACAAAAGTTCAGCTTCGCAATGGTGATGCATACGAAGTGGCAGTTCCACTGTCGCTCTTGGCCTTGAATCCACAGGAACAAAAAATTACGGGTGATATCGGTGTGCTCTTAGGTAATGGCAATACCACAACACGTCGTCTCTATTGGAGTAATAAAAATACCGTGATGCTCTTTGATGCACCGGAAGAATCTCTTTTAAAACCAGCCTTATGGGGCGAGCTTAAACTGAAAGTAGAAAAGAAATTGAGTTTTGAAGAGATGCTTATCGAACGCGGCGATGCGGTGGACTTATACACTGGTGTGGCGGGTAACTTAGATATAAAGAATAATCAAGCGCAAATTCTATGGTCGGGTAAAGGGACCCTGAGAGACAGTAAGATAGGCCGTTCGGGCTTCGTGATCTTCCGCCCTTACGCCAAGGACTGGTTTAGCGATGATGTCCCATTAGTAAAACTAAGCGACAAGATTGACTTTAAGTATCATAAAATTGGACGTTTTAATGACGGTCTTTATGCTGGCAGTAAAGTCAAAAAGATCAACATGAGTTTAGATGGTAAATCACTTGCAGAGCCAAAGGGAATTCTCGGTGGTTGCTTGTGGAATCGACAAAAGAAAGCCCAAGTAGGCTATTGGGATTTTGAGGCGAAAGATGATAAGCTCCATCAAATGACCATCATCATTGATCAATCCGGTCAACAAAACTTTAGCTTAACAAATGCCAAGGGTGAAGAACGTGAATTGATCCAACTTAAAGGTGATGAAAGCCTCTGTGTGATTCAGTTTAACTTTTCGGGGAAAGTACGTTTGAACTTAAAGCAAGCGCCATACACAGATCAAGAGATTGCTGAGAAAAAGCGAAAGCCAGCAGTAATCACAGCCATCTTTGTGGATTAAGTAATTTTATAAGTAGTTTGTCATTGAATTATTAATGACTTTTATGAGCACTCAGATTTTCAGGTCTCGGTGTTTAAAATTACTTCAAAAAAAAATTAATTATAAAAAAAGGAAACAAAAATGAAACTAAAATATTTATCAACATTACTCTTACTCAGTCAAGGTTTATTTGCGCAAGTCGCAAGCAATGTCAGCCTTTACTCAAACGTCAAAGGTGATTTAGCTATAAGTTCTGAGGCTTTTAATCAAGGGAAAGCTGCCTGTAGTATAGATCTAGCTGGTCAAGGGAAGTTACAAGCTAATCAGGTGGGCTCAAAGGGCTATGTAATTTTTCGCTATCAGGCAAAAGACTGGTGGGATGCTCATGAACCTCATTTTAATGTGGGCTTACCTTTTGAGTTTATTAAGGAGACCAATGAAAAGACGGTTCGTAAAGATCGCTTGCACGACAGTCTTAAGAAGCGCGAATTGAATCTAACTGTAGATGGTCAAGAAGCTGGTTCACCAAATCAAGCTGGGAACTTGTGGAAAGCTAACAAAGAGATCGCCGCTTATTGGGATTTTAAAGTGACAAACGAAATGCCCAACTTAATTACTGTTGTAACAGCTAAGGCGGGAGTAGGTGAATTAGCTATTGCCCCTCTTGATGATCCAAAGAACAAACAAATCATCACGAGCATTAAAGAAGAGCAGGGTGCCTGTATTATTCAATTTAATGCTAAGGGGAACTTTCGCCTTTATCTTCAACAAAGAGCTTACGCTGATAAAGAAGAACAGAAAAAGCGTCCAGCGGCCAATATCTCGGTCATTTTCTTAGATGAAAAAGCTCAAAAGAAAGAAATAAAAACAATTTCAATTTAAAGGTCAATTCTTAGGTAAGAATAATGAAACTTAACAATACTTCCCTCAGTCACATACGTGGTTTTAACTACCAACCTTCCTTTGCAGGTCACGGTATTCCCCGTTGGTTGGATCGTTTTAATGCTGCAACAATTGAAGAGGAACTGCGCCGAGGGATTGATTACTTTCCTTGGTACAACACAACGCGAATTTGGTTGTCGATAGATGCCTGGTGGGACAATCGTGAACTCTTTTTGCGTAACCTGCAAAAAGAAATCGAGATCAATCGCAAACTTGGCCTAAAAGTTATTCCTGTCTTATTCAATGGTTGCCCAGGTATTCCCGTTTTTGGATTTTTTACTTCAACCGATGCGGATCGCATCTTAAAGTGCAAACATCCCGATGAAGGTGGTCACAACTTGCGTGTGCTATATTTGGATTACGTCAAGGATATTGCTGAATTGTATGCAAAGGATGATATCATTGCTGCATGGGATTTGTGTAATGAACCAGGGCTGGAATACAAAGAAGAAGGCAACTTTGTTCGTGAAGCGATCTTCCTGCTACTTGAAAAATCAGCCGAAGAACTGCGTACACATGGTGTTCAGGCGCCTATTGGAGTCGGAAACTTCGGGCCCGTTCGTGATGATGAGCGTGTGCTTGACTTTGTGGATTGTATTATGACGCATCGTTATTACGTGCCTCATTGTATGACCCTTGAGAAATTCCGTGAGAATGTAAAACAAACCGTTGATTTTTGCAATGAGCACAATCTACCTTGGTGTGTAACTGAATGTTCTTGGGGTGCTTGGGATGATGAAGAACGTGCGAAGAACATCCCTGGCTTAAGTGTTTTCCTTGAAGTTGGTGCTGGTATCGTTCCTTATATTCTTTCTGAAAGTCCCTGTATGGATGCCCATGGCAAAGAAGCCGGTGTACATTATGGTTGGGGTGCTCCAGAAGATCTTTGCTTTATCCGCAGAGATGGTCAGCTTCGCAAAGGTCATGAAGTGATCAACGATGTAGTGGCTCAGTACCCAATCGAAAATAATCCTTTTGAAACATCAGCGGATGCAAATGCACCCTACGATAGCTTTCGACCTGGTAAAGTGTGGAATGATGTAGATGGCAAACCCATCCAAGCCCACGGTGGTGGTGTCATTAAAATCGAGGATACCTATTACTGGTATGGTGAGAATAAAGACGCTGAAACAACGGTCAATTCCTTGGGAACAGCACGAACTCCGCTAACTGGTGTATCCTGTTATTCGTCCAAAGACCTCTACAACTGGAAGTATGAGGGCTTGGCTCTAGAGGGTGTAAACGAAGAGGGCCATGAATTGCATCCACGCAATGTTTTAGAGCGCCCAAAAGTTCTTTATAATGATGCGACGAGTAAATACGTCATGTGGTTCCACTTGGATGCCGAAGATTACTCTTGGGCAAAGGGTGGGGTGGCCATTTCTGATTCACCAACGGGTCCTTTTGAATACCTAGGCAGTATGCAACCTAACGATAGCATGCTCCGCGATATGACCTTGTTTAAAGATGATGATGGTAAAGGCTATCTGATTTACACATCAGAAAATAATTCAACGATGCATATTTCTTTGCTGGATGAAAGCTTTACCAAACCCGTGGGTGAACCAAATCGAATCTTAATCAACATGGTTCGCGAAGCTCCCGCAATCTTTAAGAAAAATGGCTATTATTATCTCTTCACATCCGCTTGTACGGGTTGGAACGATAACCGTGCATGGTTGACCACTGCAGAAGACCTCATGGGCGATTGGTTTACCCTACGTGGTGGTGAATGCCTAAAGGGAAATCCCGAACACCAGGCTACGACTTTTGAATCACAAAGTACCTTTGCATTAGTGGTTCAAAATGAGGAAAAAGAAGATCAGTTCATTTTTATGAGCGATCGTTGGAACCAAGATGATTTAGGCGATTCTCGTTACCTTTGGTTGCCCGTCGAGTTCGATGAGAAAAATAATCGTTTTGCTCATGTGGTTTATCACGATGAGTGGAAATTAAATAAGTAGGTTAATTATGTCTAAACCCAATGTTTTATGGTTGATGAGTGATCAGCACAATGCCAATTGTACTGGCTATGCAGGTAACCCCAATGTAAAAACGCCCCATCTCGATGACTTGGCCAATGAGGGTGTAGAATTTGAACAGGGCTTTTGTAATAACCCGATCTGTAGTCCTTCGCGCTTAAGTTTTATTACCGGCTTATACACCAATAATCACGGTTATTTGGGCAATAGAAATAATGACGTTACGACTCCTAACCCCAATACTCTCTCAAGCCTCTTTCGACGTTTTGGTTATCAAACGGGACTCGTTGGTAAGAGTCACATGATTACGGGTTGGGACAAAGAGGGCTTTGAATACATTCGTTACACGGATATGTGTGATGCAGATGATAATGATCCCCATACTTGTCATTACTTCGATTACTTAGCACAGCAAGGTCTAGCAGATCATTACGAAGAGGGCACACCAAAGGAAGGGCAACAAACCCTTGATGGTTCACAGCCCGCATCTTTGCCTTATAAACACTCGATTGAGCACTACACGGGCAATAAGAGTTTGGAGTTTTTGGAAAACCGCGATCAGGATCGTCCCTTCTTTTTAAAGATGAGCTTTCAACGTCCCCATGACCCTATTACGCCGGCTCCAGAAGATTTCGATATGTACAATCCAGACGATATCGTTTTGCCAAAGAGCATTAGTGACTTATTTGAGAATAAGTTTGCTGGTAAACCACAATTCATGCAAGATTATGTGGCCAATCCTGGCGACTACCCCATGTGTGTGGCGGATGAAGCTAAACTCAAACGTGCCTTGGCCAGTTATTATGCTTTGATTACCAAGGTTGATGAAGAAATTGGTCGCGTCATTGATCACCTCAAAGAAACGGGTGAGTATGATAATACCATCATTTTTTATACAGCTGATCACGGTGATTTTGCTGGTGAGCATGGACTCTTTTTAAAGAATCTTGGCATCTATGAATCGATCCATAAAATTCCATTCTTACTCAAATGGCCTGGTGGTCCAACAGGGGTAAAAAACAAAGAATTAGTTGAATCAGTTGATTGGTACACTACCCTATGTGATTTGTGCAATATCCAGGCGCCAGACAATGTGGATGGCCGCAGTTTAGTTCCTGTAGCTAAGGGTGAAGCCGAAGGGAGTGATGCGATTATTTGCGAACATCACGCTTGTACGGCTATACGCACTAAGCAATACCGACTGGTTTATTACCGTGAGACGGGTGAGGGTGAGCTTTACGATCGCGGCAATGATCCAGATGAATTACACAACTTATGGTCCCATGAAGACTACCAAAGTATTCGCATGGATTTGATGCAAGAGGTACTTAATTACCACATGCGTTATCAGCGCAAAACCTACAATGAACTGGATCAAATTATTAATAAAAAAAGAAAGCATACCTTTTCCGCACTGCTGCAGAAAGAGAAGGCTTACTACAGTGATCTAGTAAAAGTCTATGAAACAAAAAAACCTTGGCCGCCTCAGGCTAAATAAAAGAGTTAAATAAGATGGATTTTACTTACAAAGATGGAGCTTTTTCCTTAGTGGATCAAGAGGGCAATGGTTGGAGAAATTTACAATTTGAGCTCAATGGAGTCTTAAGTTCTCAGCTAAATGAATTATTCAATACTCTATCTGATCAAGGTGGCACTGTGCTGTTGTCGGGTTCTGGCTATCAGGAAGAAATTAATTTTACGCTTGATAAGAAAAGCAATAGCTTGGTCTTGAGCCGCAGTATCATCAATACTTCTGAGCAAGCTTTGGAACTGCAATCAATCCGAGATGGAATCTTGGCGAGTGACGCTGAACTGTGCTACACAAGACCGATAAAAGTGATTGATTATTATCGAGTGCGTTACTTCCATTCATCCAATATTAAAACGGAAAAATATCCCCGCTTTCGCGTAGAGCATCCCTACCTCAAGTGTATTCCCTATGAACCAGTACACATCAATAGTGACGAAGCGAATCACTTTCCGGTTTTTGCCGTAGAGTTTGATCGCGAGCATTCAGTTGTTTTAGTCCAAGGGGATTTAAATCAAGTTAAGTTTGAGCGCTCGTGGAACTTGGGACTAGAAGGTGAGTCCGATAGTAAGTTTATCAAAACTTATGAAGGCTTACAAAAGTACACATTGAGTGATGCCTTTAGTTTAGCCGCAGGTGAGAGAGTTGAAGTCTCTCGAGTCTTTTATCAATTAAAGTACGATACTCACCCCCAATATGCCTTCGATGATTATGTAGCGACACTTAACCAGCATCATAACTTTCAAGGTAAGAATTCAAAGATGTTGCGCGAAGGCGTATTTTGTACTTGGAATTATGGTACTTTTGGCAATATCACAGAGGACTTGATTCTAAATCGAGCCAAGGCCATGGCTGAAAATATGCCTAATTGTACTCATTTCTTGATCGATGATGGCTACCAGGCATTGCGCAATACCTATAATAATCCCAATGCTGGTATCGATTCATTTTACCCTGTACCAGTTGAGGGCTACGATAAAGAAAAGTTCCCCAACGGTATGAAAGTCGTGGCCGATGGCATTCGTGACTTAGGTTTAAAGCCCTGTATTTGGTTGTCGCCAAAAGTTTACTTGTCCTCACCCTTAGCTAAGGAAAAACCTGAGTGGTTACAGAAAGATAAAGATGGTTCAGTTCGAATTCTTGGTGAATCGAGTTTTCTTGATTTATCCCACCCTGAAGCCAGAGATTTCTATTTAAAAGTCCTTGATGCGCTCTTTGTTCAGTGGGGTTTTGAGGGTGTGAAATACGATTTTATGACTCAGTGGTTCTTGAAAGAAGATAGCCGCTTTGGCCATAAAAGTGGTATAGAATGGCGTGATTTTGCCTTTAGCGAAATCCGCAAACGCATTGGCGATGATGGCTTTTTTATGACTTGTATTGCCTTTAGTGCAGGCAATCCATTCCCCGGTTTAAATGCAGATTCCTATCGTTGTGGTTTCGATATCCACGATGGAACCTGGAGCGAACAAGTTAGGGCTTGCTCGGGTACAATGGCTCAAACCATGATCAAAGGCAAAGACACCTTCCTCCTCAATATGGATAGCCTTGGCTTTGGTGACAATCCGGAAAACGAACAGTTTTTCCGTCTCAATTGGTGCTACATTACCCAGGGAATCTTGGAGTTCGGAGGCAAATTAGAAGAGCATAGCCCAGAGCAGTTTGCTATTTTTAACAAGATCTTAGAAAATGCTGATCGTGGCAACAAGGTTAATGTACTGGATGACAAAGCCTTCACGGGTGAGCCCTTACCAGAGATCTTGCAGGTGCGCTACGAAGATGACGGTCCAATGAAACAAGCTGGTGTAAAGCAACACATTTCCTTCTTTAATTGGTCTAATGAAACAAAACTTATTTCCGTATCTTTAGAAAAAGCAGATCTAAATGGAAGCGAAACCTTCAGCGACTTCTGGAGTGATCAGGACATGCAAGTCAATGGTAATTTTCTTTCCGTCGAACTTACTCCACATTCCTCAAAACTTATTCAGGTAAAATAATGACCCCTCTTATTATGGACATGGTTCACCACAATCCAGGTGAAGCCCTTTTTGAAACACCCTTTAATGAGGCGGATTACATAGCTGAAATTGGCTATAACTCCAAGGCCTATTTTTTGTTTGAGTCTCCTAGTTTAGCGATTGATTGGCGCAGTGTGGATGTGGATGTATTTCCTCAGGGATCTGAGTCAGAGAAATGGTTAAAAGCAAAACGAGAAAGCATTCTTGCGCAACACGCAAAATGTCGTGCTGCGGGCTTGGCTATTTATGCTCAAGCGGACATGGTGCTCTTTCCCAAAAGCCTCATTCAAGCCTACGGCATAGAAAAAGAATTTGGTGATCCAAAAAATCCTCTTGTGGTTGATTTGATTAAGAAGCAGATTGCCGAATCATTTGAACAATTTCCCGATTTAGATGGTTTTCTCTTTCGTATTGGCGAAACTTATTTACACGATGCGCCTCATCATCAAGGCGCCATTAAGGATAAAGACAACACCCAAGAAACCATCATTCCTTTGATCAATTTGTTACGCGAAGAAATTTGCGTAAAGCACAAGAAAAAATTGATTTTTAGGTCTTGGCTAAGCTTTGATCGTGACCCCGAGCAATACGCTCTGATTAATCAAGAAGTTGAACCCCATGAGCACTTAACTCTAGCCGTTAAACACTGTGAAGATGATTTTCACCGTGGTACGGCTTTTAGCCGAATAATCGGGCAGGGGCGCCACCCCCAGATCATTGAAGTTCAGTGTTCTCGCGAGTATGAGGGCAAGGCTGCTCACCCCAATTATATTGCCGCAGGGGTGATCAATGGTTTTGAAGAAAATCTCAATCAGGGTTTAGATATCTACTCTCTTAAAACTTTTGTGGATCAGAAGCCAGAGCTTTATGCAGGGGTTTGGACCTGGTGCCGTGGTGGTGGTTGGAATGGGCCCTTCGCAGCTAATAAGCTGTGGTACGAACTCAATGCCTGGGTTATTGCCACTTGGGCCCAAGATACCAGCCAAAGTGAAGAACAGGTCTTTGAGCGTTATTGCAAGGAAAAACTCAATTTAGACCAGGCGTCCAGCCAGCATTTTAGAAAGCTTTCTTTATTGAGTTTAGACGGGGTCATTCGCATGCGAAACACCCTGGAGTGTGACGTGGACTTGTGGTGGGCCAGAGATATGGGCTTTGGTTGGCCTAAGTACATTAAGGACGATCAAGCGACCATTGAAAAGTGCCTAGGATTAAAAGATGAAGCCGTAGCAATTTGGCAGGAAATGTGTTCGCTAGCCGATCAAATTTCTTGGGCAGATAATGAAATTGCGGACTTCGCAAAAGGCTCTGTGAACTATGGCTTGGGCGTGGCGATGATTTATCGTTCGCTCTTTTATACTGATGCAGCTCTACGCAATGAAGATCCCGAAGCCATTGTTCAGGGCATTGCAGATTATGATCAAGCTTGGGATTTTTACGAATCATTACCTAGTAAGTTCAAAAATTTATCTACTCAGTATGAGAAAGATTATTGTTTACACTTAGACCCCGCCGAAAATGTAATCCAGAAACTTAAAAAGAAATACAATGTTTAAGCTCTACGAAAAAATGGATCTTTGGCCGGGTTCTCCACAGAAAGCGACTTTGCAAAATTTCGCTCTTGAAAATGGTGAAAACTTACCAGCTTTCTTGATTTTACCCGGTGGAGGTTATCAGCGTTGTGCCAAGCACGAAGGGGCTCCCATAGCCGCTTGGCTCAATAGCTTGGGCATCAGTGCATTTGTCTTGGAATATTCTGTGGCACCGTCTCGCTATCCTCAGCCCTTGATGGATGCTCGACGTGCCATGCAGTTCCTGCGTTTTCACGCCGAAGAATTAAGGATAGATGCCCAGCGCTTGGGGGTGATGGGCTTCTCGGCTGGAGGACACCTGGCCGCTAGTTTGAGCAACCTCTATTCAGAAGTCAACCAAGATTGTGATGATGAATTGGAGAAGGTCAGCGCTAGACCGGACTTGAGCGTTTTGTGTTACCCCGTAATTTCTTGGGGAGAATTTGCTCACCTGGGTTCAAAAGAGAATTTATTGGGCCAGCAAGCCAGTGAGCAATTAGTGGCAAAAACCTCCATGGAAAATGCGGTTCACGCAAAAACTCCTCCAAGTTTTATTTGGCATACGGTAGAAGATGCAACCGTGCCTGTTGAAAATGCCTACCTCTATGGCATGGCTCTACAAAAACATAAAATTCGTCATGAACTCCATGTTTATCCAGATGGTCGTCACGGTTTGGGCTTAGCCAAAGATCTAGCTCGAAGCAGTAATCAAGCCAGTCAATGGTGCCAAGCCTGCGAAAAATTCCTCTACAAAGAAGGGTTTTGATATAAAGTCATGAATGAATCCATGACTTTAATTTTTTTTCTAAAGATTAAAATCGAAGTAATTGGCAGCGTTGTTGTAGGAGATGTTGGCAATCATGGGGCCGACTAATTTGAGGTCGGCTGGGACTAGGCCTTTTTCCATATCTTTACCAAGAATATTACACAGGATGCGGCGGAAGTATTCGTGGCGAGTGTAGCTCAGGAATGAGCGACTATCGGTGAGCATTCCCACGAACTGGGATAGGGAGCCAAGTTGTGAGAGAACTTCGATTTGATTTTCCATGCCATCTTTTTGATCGAGGAACCACCAACCTGAACCAAACTGCATTTTGCCCGCAGCTGAACCACCTTGGAAAT
This sequence comes from Lentisphaera profundi, assembly GCF_028728065.1. Classification (GTDB taxonomy): domain Bacteria; phylum Verrucomicrobiota; class Lentisphaeria; order Lentisphaerales; family Lentisphaeraceae; genus Lentisphaera; species Lentisphaera profundi. The sequence goes on from NZ_CP117811.1 coordinate 1,548,204, forward strand.
TGCCAATCATTGTGCCAATCACGTGGTTATCACCGGGATTGAGGTTGTAGATGATGGATTTGGCCAATTGATCACTGGAATCCAAACGATCAAAGTAGCGACTCATTGCCAAGGCCGTATTCGGTGTGCCAATGGAGTCAAAACCCGTGTCGGGCCCAAGTTGTTTATACATTCGGGTATTGTTGTTGCGGATAGCGCCATAATGAAATTGCTGTACCCAGCCCTTTTCGTGATTCCACAGACCAAAATGATACATCATGCAAGATTTGAATTGCAGGTCTTCCACTTCACTAACTGTTTGGCCAGAACGGACTTTATCAAAGATTTTTGCGATGTCCGCATCGCTGTATTCGCTAGCGTAGAATTCATTAATGCCGTGATCGCTTAAGCGGCAGCCATTATCATGAAAGTAGTCTTGGCGAATTTTTAAAGCTTTGAGGTAATCGTCAAAGCTATTGATTTGGAAATCGGTGATCTCTTGGAGTTGAGCATACCACTCAGTAAAGACTTGGCTTTGATCCACTGCCATGGCTTTGTCAGGGCGCCATGTAGGGAGAACTTTGACTTGAAATTGATCGGCAGTAATTTGTTTGTGCCAACGCAAATCATCAATGGGATCATCTGTTGTACAGACAAGCTTCACTTTGCTCTTTACCATTAGTTGACGTGCGGAAAAGTCATCTGCTTGAACAACTTTGTTGGCCTCGTTCCAAATTTCCTCGGCTGTATCAGGTCCTAGAAGTGTATCGATATTGAAGTAGCGCTTGAGTTCTAATTGCGTCCAATGATAGAGAGGGTTGCGCAGGAGTTTGGGCATGCAATCGGCAAAGGCTTTAAATTTTTCCCAATCACTGGCATCACCAGTGCAAAAGCGTTCATCCACGCCATTAGTGCGCATGGCCCGCCATTTATAATGGTCGCCATAAAGCCAAATTTGAGTGATGTTTTCCCAGCGTCTATCCTCGGCAATTTCTTGGGGAATCAAATGGCAGTGGTAGTCAATGATGGGCTGATCTTTTGAAAACTGGTGATAAAGGTCTTTGGCGTACTGATTTTCCAGTACGAAGTCGTCGTGAATAAAGTTCATATAATGTTCCTAAAAATTAGTCTATTTTAATAAAGATTGCTGTATCAACAAATCGATTTGTACCTGTATTCGCAATGAAATTTGCTTAATTTGTTTTTTGTCAGATTGACTTTTGGCTGCTTGCTTTGACATGACTTTTCTCTCCTTATTGAGCCTGACACTATCCTTAATATTTGACTTGAGCGATGATACCAATAGTGATTAATGCTTAGCGCTTTCCTTTAACCAAAGAATGTTGCTGACTATTCTTGGGTAGTAGAGGCTGCCAATGGCTTTGCCGGAAGTGAATTGATCTGAGCAGGCGTGATATTTGGCGCCTTCCCGTTGCCAGCGTGCGTGAGCTAAATCAGCTTGTGCCGAGGCCTCTTTAAGATCAATCTTTAGTATTTCACGAGCGACGTATTGGCAAATGGAGATCTTGCTCATCCAAGAGTTATCCGCAGTTGAGGATAGCTTCCAGGCCCCGTCGGGGTAGAGGCAGGTATCTGTATTGTGAATATTGTTAAAGTGGCGTTTGAGCACCTTAATGTAATCACCAAAAGGACCATTTTCGGAGCAGTATTCTTTGGCGCCAAACTCCCATGGGTAAACCAAGGCCTCGATGGCTGGAATGATAGCACTCTTGTTGTTATTTTCTAGAACGGCGGGGATAAAGCCTAGGTCTTCATCATAGCCTGCGCAAAGGGCCTTGGCCGTTAATTCAGCAGCCGAGAAGGCTTCTTCACTCACTTTTGTATCGAGATCTTTAAAGAGCTTGTGAATGATGAGGTAAGATGCCCAGGCTTTGCCAGCCAAATAAATATTGTTGCGCGATTGACCGAGTGAATGATCTAGTGAATCATAGGTGCTTATTTCTCCGCCACCCTTAGTCATAGAACTTTCAAAAGACATCAGTCCATTGCGTTTTTCGGGGTCGGGATTGTCGCGGTTGAGTAAGCTGGTTAAACAATCTTGGAAGATGCCTCGGTGACGAGTAAAGAAGTCCGCATCTTTGTTTTGGCCAAGGTAGACCCCAGCAGTCAATACCCAATTACAGAGTTGCTCATAAGTCATGAATGAAAAGCACTTGCGATCCAGTCCAGAAGTCTCGTAACTGGAGAATGGTTCAGGACTGAATTGATTGGCAACCCCCATGTCGTGGGCAAAAGAGACGCCGCCAGGATAGAGCTTTTCGGGGTTCTCAGGTGAAAAGACTTCATCGTAGTAACGGTAGTGAGAAACAAAGTTTTCTAGAATGTTTTTAACCGTCCAAGGATTAAATTTAAGCTCAAAGAAAAGCATATCGATGGTTAGGTCAAAGGTGTTCATCATCAGATATTCACCTTCATTGACCACCCATAGAGGCTTGTCTGATTCAATGAGAAATTCTGTAGAGCCATAGTAGCTTCTAGTTGCGTGGGCGATGAGGAATTTTTGTTCATCGTTCAGGTCTGTACGCGAGCTCAGTTCTTCGTCGCGCTTTGCGGCTAGCGCAAAGTAACGATCTTGTTCCGACATGGCATAGTTGATGACATGTTTAATATCGGCAAAGAGCTTGGTGTAGTAGTATTTACTCGTACGATTAAAAGTGGCTTTGTTTTCTAAATAATAAGCTACGCACAGAACTAATTCTTTTTGTGCTCCAGCTGGGACTGTGATTTCTAGACCACAGGTTTGACCCAATAAGAAATGAGAACGACTATGATCGCGGTCCAAGGCTGTATCGTGGGTGAAGTCCATGAAGGATTTTGCTTCTTGATTTGTGGTCGCCACAGCTAGTTGATCACGGCTCACACCGCCTATGATTTGTCGATTATTGTCATTATCTAAAGCAGTCCATCTCGTGTCTGGACTAAGGGCAAAGAAGCCTTGCCAGTCTTCTTGACTTTGATTGTTGAAAGTCAGTCGCACTAGGGTGGCAGGGCAGCTTGCAAAACGCATTTCATCATCACTTGCTTTTGCGGGGTCAGGGATGCTATCAAAGGGAGAGATGACCTCCATTTGCACGCCCGGCGCCGAGAATTTATCGGTGGCCCAGAGGTATTCGCGTTGCATATTCTCTTTTGAAAAAATCACATCGGGAAGAGGCTCGGCATTTTCGTCACTCACATAGCGTTCTTTTTCACTTTCGAGTTTATCAAAGAAAGGGAAATAATGGTATTGGCCAGATGCAGTGCGGTAGCCTACTAGAGTGGCGCCCTCTGCAACGGATCCTTTTTCTGATACGGCACCACTATTGGCGTGGTGCATACCTAGGGTAAAAGAGCTGTGAGCTCCCATGGGGGAGTGTTGAGCATGAAAGTCGGGATTTTCAGGTATCATAGTGATATGTTTCTTTGGCTTTTAGTTTGATGGTCTGTTTTTGGCCATTGAAAGTTACGATGACTTCTTGATCAAAGTCCGAAAGGAGTTGGAAGCTTGTTACTTTTTCATCTTGCCACTCTATACAGACTTGGACTGACCCACGAGCCTTGAGGCCAGAGACTCGACCTGTGGCCCATTGCTTAGGTAGACAGGGCAGTAAATCGATGCGTCCTTGATGGGATTGTAGGAGCATTTCTGCTACCGCAGCAGTACCGCCAAAGTTGCCATCAATTTGGAAAGGTGGGTGATCGTCAAAGAGGTTGGGTAGGGTGGAATGACTTTGCAGGGCGTGGAAGTTTTCATAAGCCTTTTGCGCATTGCGCAAACGAGCAAAGAAATTGATGATCCAAGCGCGACTCCAGCCCGTATGACCTCCACCATCGGCGAGTCGACGATCCAGGGTAACTTTTGCGGCCTGTGCAAATTCAGGTGTTTTTTCGATGTCGATTTCATTACCTGGGTGCAGAGCAAAGAGTTGTGAGATATGGCGATGACCTTGTTCAATTTCATCCCAGTCTTCACTCCATTCCATAATTTGGCCGTGCTTGCCGATTTCTAAAGGAGGAAGTTTGGCGAGGATGCTGTCGTAATCTTCATTCAAATCTTTACTTAGGATTTCAGAAGCTTCCTGGGTCGCGAGAATGATTTCGCGAATGATGCTGTTGTCCATGGTGGGGCCCGCACAAATGGTGCCGTATTCACCATTGGGAAGCAAGTAGGTATTTTCCGGTGAGACTGAAGGAGAAGTCACTAATTGGCCCTTGGGATTCTCACAAAGGAAGTCCACAAAGAAGAGGGCTGCATCGTGGATGATGGAGTAAAACTGTGTTAAGAATTCACGATCTTGAGTGAATTTATAGTGCTCCCACAAATGTAGCGCTAACCAGGCCCCGCCCATGGGCCAATAAGAGGCCGTTACATTGCGATCCGTTGGGTAGGTGTCGTAGGTATTATCAGTATTGTGATGACAAACAAAACCACGACAATTATACATTTTTTTTGCGGTTTCCTGACCGTTGATATGGAGCTTTTGCAACATGTCGAAAAGGGGTTCATGGCATTCGCTTAAATTACAAACTTCAGCAGGCCAGTAATTCATCTGAATATTGATATTGATGGTGTATTTACTGCCCCAACTTGGAGAGAAACTATCGTTCCAAATGCCCTGTAAGTTTGCCGTCATGCTTCCCGGGCGTGAACAGGATATAAGCAGGTAGCGACCAAAGTTAAAATAGAGTTGATCCAGTACCACATCACTGGAATTATTTTGCGCTTTGCGCAAACGTTCATCGGTAGGGAGGTTTTGATTATCTTGATGAGCGATTTCAAGTTTTACACGACTATAGAGCTTTTGGTAATCTTCGGTGTGACGAAGAAGGGCTTCTTGCCAATCAAAGTTTTTCTCTAGGCTCTTTTTGAGTGAAGTCATGGGTGAATTCTGTCTCACTGAGGTGTGACCACAGATGGCGATGAGTACTTCGTCGGCATCTTTGATAATTAGGCTCTCGCCAATTTTTTTACAACTTCCACCTTGTACTTGAGTGCGTAGACCAGCGACAAAATCTATACCTTCAGAGGAACCTGTTCTGCCTTCGATAAATAAACTATTTTCTAGAGGACTACTCACTTTGTCGTAATGACGAGTGGAGTACATGCTGGCATCGCCGCGCTCAATACGCAGTTTAACATTGATGGATTGTTTTTCGGAAGCACTTAAACGCAAATATATGAGGTCATCGGGAAAGGAACTGATGAGTTCACGCTTATATTTAATTCCCGCTATCTCAAACTCAGTGGTGATGATGGACTTCTCTAGGTCGAGACTTTTGCGGTAATCGCTAAAAGCAGCTTGATAGATTTTTCCATAAGCTAAATCCATGGGATCAAAATTGTCGGGATCAACCTGCTTGTAAGCTTGCTTAGAATATTTTTGCGAGATCAGTAAATCAGCTAAGGGCTCATAATTGCGCATGATGGGGGGAAGGCCGGTGACCGCTTCTTGTGTGAGGGCTTCGGCCTCACTGAGTTTTCCATCAAAAATCAATTGACGGATTTTACTTAAATTAGCTAGAGCATCGGGGTTTGAGCGGTCGCGGGTACCACCATTATAGAGGGTGTCGTCATTGAGGGCGATGCGCTCTTCGTCGATATCGCCAAAGACCATGGCGCCTAAGCTCCCATTACCTGCAGGAAAGGCTCGGTTCCAATCAGCCCCGGCGGGCTGATGGTGGAAAATAGTTTGTGTTTGCATGGATCTACTTCATGGAAGGGACAACAATACCCTTCAAGATAATTTTTTGTGTTGACAGGAAGACGATCATCGTGGGGATAGAGATGACCACAAAACCAGCACTTACGATCCATGGTGATTCTTTCCACCATTGTGAAGCTTGATACATCCAAACGGCAAGGGTCCACATGTCACTATCCTGACAGATGATCAGTGCCCATTCCCAGCCATTATAAGCGCTGATAAAAGCTGATATACAGTTGATGGCTAGGATGGGTTTAACCATGGGCATGGCAACCATTTTAAATATTTGCAATTCGCTTGCACCATCAATCGTAGCGGCCTCGTACAGTTCAGAAGGTAGAGAGTCAAAAAAACCTTTGAGAATAAAAATAGCCATGCCATTGGCCGCACCAGGAAGAATCAGGGCCGTAAAGCTATTGAGTAAATTCAAATCTCGCATTAAAAGGTAGGCAGGGATAGCAGAAACCATCGCAGGGAAGGCCATAGTTGCAAGCATAAATAAAATAACTTTACTTTGCCCAGGAAGATTGAAGCGGCTTAGGGAATAGGCACAGATTGGATTGATAGTTAAAGTGGCTATAATGGTGAGTAGAATCAAGACGAATGTTACACCTAAAGCTTTACCATTGAAGATTAAAAAGTCGAGGATTAGGCGATAGTTTTTGAAGACCGGAGTTGTGGTCATTGCCCCTTCGTTCTTTAAAAAAGTCGATGTGTAGGCAACTGCTAAGGGAGGAAAGGCCTCTTCGATAAATCGAAGATCCCAAGCATAGGCCTGATTAATATCCTCTAAGCTACCATATTTATCCATAAGAAACTTTTGGTAAGAGATTTCGGAAGAAGTTTTTTGGTGGTATTTTAAGTCCAAAGACTTCATGAAATTCATCCAAATATCACGTGTGTTTTGCTCTTCTTTAGTGAAGCCCGCAGGAGCGGAACCCGTAACTTTGAACTCTTCCCAGCTAGTATGATTAGTTCCGAGAAGTTCATTGGCAATGCGGATAACCTTAATTTCACTTTTCAAAAATTGAGTATAAAGCTTTTGAGTTTCTCTAGTGACTTTGAAAGAGCTCAAACGCAAAGGATATTTTGTTTGAATAAAGTAGACCCAAAGCTTCTGTATCTTGGGAGCAAAATTTTGAGGAATAGGGAAGGGCGTCGTATTGAGCTGAGTATAGTTAGTTCCCGCTATATCATTGTATTCCGTGATGGTGATTTTTTTTGAAAGGGGTAATTCGGCAATTTCCTGTGCCATTTCGTTGTCATTCAAGAAGCGGTACCATTCTGCACGTAACGCAAAGGGGATAACCATAGAGGCGGGGGCCTCTTTGGCTTTGAATTTTTGCCAAGCTTCAAAAGTTTTTTTGTCAGCATTCTCGCTGACTGGAAATTGGAAATCTAAGCCTTCTTGTGAGCAAAAATCTTCCCATTTATCTTCAATACCAGGTACAAACATCTGTTTGCGATAAGCATCTTTTATTTTAAGGTAATCAACATATTTAGGTTCCATTGCAGGTGGGTACCAAGATGGAAATTCCATGGGGTATTTACTCTCTGAAATGAACTTAATAGAGTAGTAAGTGGAATAAGGGGTTTGCCAAGTATCCGACAGAAGCTTAAGAGAAGCGGCACGCAACTCTTTATCGGATAGGTTCTTGTCCTGAGGATTTTGTTCCAAATACTTTTCAGTGTAGTAGTGACGGAGGAAGTCTAAGGCTTCGATTTGTTCGACTCTCACTTGGGTGTCTATCATGGGGTATGAATCCATGAATTGAGAGTAGTCCTGAGCCATCCGTTCATGAACATCGCTATTCGAATGAAATCTGTTTAAATGCTTGAGTGCAAACTGATCTGAGATTTCTGGATCTTCACCTATCTTCATCCAGGAAGACCAATTATCTGGAGCGTCAGGGTAATAGGCTCGGAACTGACGGTCCCATCCTCGGTAGTTATTAAAGTACTTAGTTAGTTCCTTAACATAACGATCTTCTTGTGAGTAGAGGAAGCGTGGTACAGGGCTAAAACGGTGATAATCAAAATCATTGGAGGCACTCCCTCCAATGGTAATCAGGAAAGGGACTACCATGCTGATGCCCATGCATGAGAGTAAAAGGTAGAGGCTGATTACATAAAAACGATTTTTCCAATGCTTACGGCCTACGGTTGGTAAATGTGACATATATGTTCCTCCTATTTGGCTTTTTTGTATTCTATTTTACCGAGGAATTTGATCTGGAAGTATGTGAATCCGATCAAGAGAGAACCTAGCACCCAAGCCATGGCGGTAGCCATACTAAAGCGCAGATTATTGTAAGCTTCTATCCATATTTTTAATCCCACAACGGTTGTGGACTCGCCTGGTCCACCAAAAGTCATCAGGAAGATATTACCCATGTTTTGGAAGGTGCCGATGAAGGCACCGACAAAGTTGATGATGATGAGGGGTAAGATGCTTGGCAGAGTGATTTTTTTAAACTTCTCAAATATTGTGGCTCCATCAATCTCAGCAGCTTCATACATATCACGAGGGATAGATCCCAAGGCGGCGAGATAAATGAGTGAAGCCATGCCCATGGAAGCCCAAACAGTTGGAACTACTACACAGACCATGGCTAATTGCGGATCTTGTAGCCATTGCTGGTGGTCGATGTTGACGAATGGTAGGTGATTCATAAGCGTAATGATTTGGTTAAAGAAACCCTGAGGAGTAGGCTCGTACATAAGTTTCCACAGAAGGGCAATGACTAAGCCTGATGACATTTGAGGTAAGAAAAACATGGTGCGGAAAAATATTTTGCATTTGGGAATGTCGGTCAACATTACCGCTAAGAGGATGGGAGCGACAAAGGCCAAGGCCATATTAAGTCCCACAAAATAAAAGGTTCGACCAATTGAGTCCCAGAAACTCTTATCGAGGAAGAGAGCAATAAAATTGTCGAGCCCCACAAAAGGGGATTCCCCTGTGATTTTATAGTCCTGAAAGGCCATAATCATACCTTTGAAGAGGGGTAGTAGGACCAAAGAGCAATGAGGATGAGTGCGGGTGCGACCATACCCCAAGCGAGGTATTTGTTATACACGTTACGAGAACCTGCTTTTTTAGCTAAATTCGAATTATCTTTTTTCAGGCTATTTCTAACAATTTTGATCATTAAACAGATCATAATAATGACAATAATAGCAAAAACGATTCTCGCATTAGGGCGGTATTTGTTAAGCTCATCATCTGTCATAGCAAACATCATACCGCCATTGGCCTTTTTATTCACATGTTTTAAGGCTGTTTGATAATCGAAATTTTCACCTGTTTGTGCAATAATTAAACTTAGGACCTCGCGATTAAGCGCACCATCCACTGTTGACCAAAAACCCATGTAAGGCTCTGTCGCAGCAGCAATTTTTCCACTATCCATTTTTGTGAAGTTATTTTTAATCGCTTGGGGAATCTCCGCCAAATACTCATCATAACCGAGACGTTTTAGGTCGCTGGGCTTAGCGAAACGTGCCATGCCGGAAAGGACTTTTTGTTTGACGGCATTATCGCGCACTTCTTTATCGGAAAGAGCCGTGGCCACTTCCCAAATTTTGTCTCTCTCAGCTTTAGATCTTCTGCTTACGCCCTCGTACATGACGATGTAGTGGTTTTGGATCTGTATAGCCTGAGTTGCATTGGGGCCTGGACCTTTGGGGAAAGGAAACCAAGAAAGGAGATCTGGACTTATATTAACTTTTTGTCCCATGCTGTTGAGGTCATCGGCGAACCAAGTGACCATAGCGGTACGACCATTGGCTAAATAATCGAAGGCGCTCTCACCACGTTGACCTGTTTGGCCAATGGCCGTGCCTGTATAAAGCTCGGTTTGAGTAAATGAAATCTCTTTGCCGTCAACTTCAACAGACCCTTTGGTAAGGTCCTCCTTTGTCAAGTAAATACCTTTACCTGTATCAGGGTGCTTAATCCATTTTTGCCATATGAGGTCGTGATAGAGTTTTGCGGCTTGCGCAGCTTCTGGAGAGTCAAAGTTTGCCTGCCATTCAGAAGGTGCTGAACTCAAATCTTCACCACTGGGGCTTTTGAAACTTATTGCATCAGCTGGGAAAGCAATTTTTTCGCCACTTGTAGGGCTAGTTTTGTACTGTACAATTGGTGAACCACCAGCACTTTGGATCCATGGGAGGAAGGTGAAACCATAGGGTTGTAAACCAATGCCACGTTGAGTGATCAAGCCCGTTTTATCTTTTTGAGTTAGGGCATCGCACCATTGGCGGAATTCGTCCCAGGTTTCAGGTGGATTATTGGGGTTTAAACCAGCAGCTTTAACTAGGTCAGTTCTGAAGATGACCCCCATGGTACTTTTTGTAGCTTGGGGAATACCGTAGATCTTGCCATCATGCATAGCAACTTTACGCCAGAGTGTGGGGACATCTTTCCAACCATCCCATTTAGCTTCGTGATCATCAATCATTCCGTTGCCATCTTCATCTTCCCCAATCCATTCATTGAGTGGGTAAAGAAAGCCATTGCGTACTTCGGAACCGATGACGTGGAACCAAGCTTCGCCAACATCGGGTGCAGTGTCACCGGCAATGGACATCATCAAACTAGCTTTGGCTCCACCACCAGGTAACTCAATTCCACCCCATTGCTGGATACTGATGGTCTTGTCTTTTCGCATTAAATCGATCAAACGTTTAGTCGTGGGGAGTTCTGGTTCGTTGGGTCGGTAAAAAACACTTACGGATACATCGAAAGGCTCAACTTGCGTCGATTGAGCACAAAGTGAACTTATGAGTAATAATGAAATTGTAATAAAATAACGCATCTTATTTTTCTCCTAGGGTTTCTTTTAACCAAATCCAAGCGCGGCGATCAAATTCCGCACACCAATCGTGAGCTAGATTGGGGAGTGTAATGATTTGTTTTTGGCAATTCAGGTTTTTATAAACGGCATAGACATGACTGGCCCATGAAACAGGATCAGTTATACCCATATTCATGAGCACTGGACATTCTATGTCAGCTGAAAAGTTCATCACGTCATAATAGGCAAGGCAAAGGTTTTCTTCACTTTTGTCGTAGTCAAATGTTTCACTATCCATGCCATGATTTTTTGCTTCATTGCTTTTCCACGCGTGAGTGAAATAAGGGTGATTGCCATTGTGGGTGATACAGGGAATGGTAGCGGCAACACGTTTATCTATACTGGCAGCGACAGTGCTGAGTCGTCCACCTTGGGAACCGCCAACTACCACAATTTTACTACTGTCTACATCTGGGCGTTGATCCAGGTAATTTAAAGCCTGTAATACGCGTTGGTGAACCTTGTAGTAATAGAAATTTTTAGGGGCTGAAAAGTCTTCGTTTTTTCCGTAGCCATCGATTTGTGGGTAGTTATCAGTACAGCAGTCTTGACCGTGAATTTGTATATCTAAACTTAAATAGCCATGGCGAGCATGTTCAAGGGGGCGAGGACGAGCAGCGATGCCAGCACCAGGCAGGATGAGCATAGCAGGGAAGGGGCCTTCGCCCTGTGGTTTGGCTAACCAGCCATAGACGCGTCCATTATCGGGCCCTGCAAAGCTTACTTTTTGAGAGTCAACTGTAGGGTGAGTAATGCCGTCAGGGTCGTAAGATTCAGGAAGTGCTGAGTGAGCGAGGTTGTATGTGTTGATGGCTTGTTCATCAAAGGTCTCGAGCTGAGATTCATAGCGCGCATCCAGATTAACTTGATCGATTTCTTCTTTGGCTTTTTGCCAAAACTCTTGAAAGTCCGCTGGTTTTGAATCGTAGAGAAACATCTCATCAGCTTTGTAAGCAAAAGTGGTTGAGCTTGTTTCAAATTTACCGTTACCTAAATCAACACTAATTTTTAAATCGTAAAAACCTGGAAAAAGCTCGCTGGTGTCAATTCTTGTGGAGTAGCGATTACTCAAATTGGCATCAGCCTTTCCTTCTTTAAAAGGAGTAGAGAAGCCATTTCTATGTAAAGTCCAAGTAGAACTTACTGATTTAAGGTTGGATTGCCAAAGGAGGTCAAAATCATTATCAAAATGAAAATCACTGCTATGTGGACTAAAAAATGAGATGACTGGATTCACCGGCGGAGAACATTTTGTTCCGTGGGGTGATGCTAGGTTCAGGTTCAAGGCGTATTCCTTATTAGTAATATAACTTATAACCTATAGTAACCTTTATAAGTAGCTATATCAAATTCATTTCGCAGAAAAATAGCATAAAAAGTCAAACATAAAGAAACTTTAATTTTTGTTAATCGTCTATATATTAACCTAATATAACTGAA